>CAXBSH010000160.1:0-11774 GCA_963977705.1 uncultured Planctomycetaceae bacterium | reverse complement strand
CCCACTGCAGAAACGAATCCGCCCACCCTCCACTCCACGCAGTGCACACCGCCCGGATCCCTCCGCCTGACAGCCAAAATACACCACCCTCGCACTGGTCGCTCGCGACATCGCACACACTTCCGCCTGGTCTGCATTCAGAAAAACACAGCCACTGCCAGGGATCGCTTCGACCAACTCCTGCTTGGTCGCCTGCACCGCTGACAGGCTGCCAAAAGACTCCAGATGACAGGCTGATACTCGAGTAATCACGCCCCACTCCGGACATGCCAGCCCGCACAAAAACCGAATGTCACCCACACGCCCCGCACCCAGCTCCAGCACAGCTGCACCATGCGCCGGACCAAGCTCCAGCAACGTCAGCGGCACTCCAATCTCATTGTTATAATTCGCCGGACTCTGCAGCACGGACCACTGCTCACCAAGTACCGCATGAATCATCTGGCGAGTCGTCGTTTTGCCCACACTTCCCGTCACCCCCACACACAACGCCGCCGACTGCTGCCGATTCCAGCTCGCCAGACGCTGCAGCGCCACCAGGGAATCCCGCACCACAATCACATCAGGCCCGCACACCCCAAAGCCACTGCCCTCACCCTCCCCATCACGCGGCAATGCATCCGTCAATACCGCAATCGCTCCACCTGCCGCAGCTGCCGATACAAACTGCACCCCATGCCGCTGCTGCCCCCGCAGCGCCACAAACAGACTCCCCGGCTCCACCCGCCCGGAATCCGTCACAACTCGCTCAATCCTGCCAGCACCCAACCCCGGCACACCGCTCGCGGATGTCCCGCCAAACCAGACTCGCAGCTGCCCCTGCACCCGCTCTGACGCTTCACTGACAGTACAGGCATACATCCCGGTACTCCGTCGCCAGACTGACTCTAACCCGCCGAAAGTTCCCGTAACAACCGCGCCGTTACTCGCCGATCATCAAAGGCAATCTGACGCTGACCAATCCACTGCGTCTGCTCGTGACCCCGGCCCAGAATCAACACTACATCACCCGCAACAGCCGATTTCAGAGCCGCTCGAATTGCCGATTCCCGATCCACAATCCGCTGCACCGCCAGACCCCCCGGAAACCCCGCACAGATCGCTTCGATGATCGCTGCAGGGGATTCACTGCGAGGATTATCCGAAGTCACAAAGACCTCGTCCGCACCGGCCGCCGCTGCTCCCATCAGTGGCCGCTTGTCCCGATCCCGATCACCACCCGCACCAAAAACCACCAGCACACGACCTCGACCAGCCACTCGCGCTGTCTCGATCGCCCGCTCAATCCCATCCGGCGTATGCGCGTAGTCCACAAAGACCGTATACCCTGCCGCACCCACGATCCGCTCAAATCGGCCCGGTACCGCTACACCCTGCTCCAGACCCTGACGAATCTGCGCAACACTGAAACCCAGTAACTCGGCAAGGCCCGCCGCAGCCAGCACGTTCAAGGCATTATGCCGGCCAGGCAATGTCGTCCGCACAGACAACTCAGACCCCTGCAGCCGCAAACTCAACTGCTGACCCTCCAGACCGGCCGATTCAATCCGTACTGATAATGGCCACTGCGGATCAAAACCAAAACCCAGCACCGGAACTCCACACTGCTGCACAGCAGTACGCAGACGCGGTTCATCAAAACCCGCCAGCAACACCGCCCCCGGCTGCAACAAATCCGCAATCTGCAGCTTCGCCCGCAGATAATTCTCAAATGTCCCGTGATAGTCCAGATGATCGTGAGTCACATTGGTGATCGCCGCTGCCGCCAGTCGCAACGCTGAACACCGCTGCTGCTCCAGCGCATGACTGCTGATCTCCATCACACAGTCCGCTGTGCCCACCTGACGCATCTGACGCAACAGTTGAGCCAGCATGGGAGCATCCGGGGTCGTCAGCCCGGCCGGACGAGTCTGCTGGCCGTCGTGATACTCCAGAGTTCCAATCAACCCCGTACGCACACCCGCTGCTCGCAGAATTCCCCGCAATAACCACGCCGTCGTCGACTTGCCGTTCGTACCCGTCAATCCACAACACCGCAGATCACGCTCAGGAAAACCCTCCTGAGCCATCGCCAGCCATGACCAGACCTGTCGAGTCGATCGGACGATGGCCTGCGGAACCCGCACCTGAGGCAGAATCTGCTCCACCACCAGCGCAGCAGCACCCGACTCCACTGCCGCAGACGCCCACTGATGACCGTCCGTCCGATGACCTCGCAACGCAACAAATACATCGCCACGACGAATCAGACGGCTGTCACAGACAAACTGCCGACCCTCGATGTCACCACAGTCAAGAAAACCGACAGGACACGGACAATCACGAATACTGACCGGCACGCCACCCATGACAAATCAACCACACCCACCACTGCTGCAACTGCCGGAAACGCCCGCACCACAGGATACCTGATGCGGGACCTTCCAAAGCTCCAGCAGCTTCGCCGACTCATAGTCACCCGCCGTGATCCGGAAACCCAGATCCGATATCATCCGGAAATCCTCTTCCGCCTTCTGCCCCGGAGTCGTCAGGTAGTCACTCACAAACATCGAATTCGCAGGATACAAAGCCAACGCCTGCATCGAACGCAGATTCACTTCCCGGCCACCCGCCACTCGCAACTCTGCCGCAGGATTCGTCAGACGAAACATCGCCAGAACCTTCAGACAGTAACGAGGATCCAGCTCGTGCTGAGACTGCAATGGAGTCCCGTCGATCGCATGCAGAAAATTCACCGGGATCGATTCCACATTCAACTCGCCCAGCTTCAACGCCACATCCACCACGTCCCCGTTCTGCTCTCCCATCCCCACAATCATCCCCGCACACAACTCCAGACCCGCATCACGACAGATACTCAGTGTCTTCAGACGGTCCGCAAACGTATGAGTCGTACAGATCTCAGGATGAAAACGCTCGCTCGTGTTCAGATTGTGGTTCACTCGGTCCACACCAGCAGCCTTCAGCTTCAACGCCTGCTCAGGCTCAAGCAAACCCAGACAACAGCAGATGTGCAGCCCATACTGGTCCTTGATCTGACGCACCACGCCAGCCACATGATCCACCTCACGGTTCGTCGGACCACGACCACTGGCCACGATACAATAAGTCCGCGAATTGCTTTCAGCGGCCTTGCGAGCACCATCCAGAAGACGCTCCGCATTCAACATCGCATATCGCTCAATCGGCGCTTCCGAAATCTTCGACTGCGAACAGTACGAACAGTCCTCCGGACACAAACCACTCTTCGCGTTCTTCAGATAATACAGCTGCACCGTGTTGCTGAACCAGTTGCGACGAACCGCATAAGCAGCATCCAGAATCGACAGCAACTGCTCGTCAGGTGCCTCCAGAATGCTGATCGCCTCTGCACGACTCAGCACGCCACCCTCAAGGACACGACGAGCAAACTCACTCCAGTCCTGCTGCACAACAGTTGGTTCTGCTAACGACATACGGCTACCCATGACCCCAATTCAACGGCAAGAACTTCCAGACAGCAGGCAAACAGCCCACAAACACAGAATCCAGTAGTGTATCCGCTTCAAAGACAAAATGCATGGCCACACCACACACACACCAGACCCGGAACTGCGGAAACCCCAAAACTGCAAACCCCCAACACGATTAACAGATCCCTTTATCCCGATCCCCCACCGGCGCCCCGGAATCAACAATCCCCCGCCGCCCTTGTTCGTCTCATAGGTCCCATAAGACCCATAGACCCATCCGTCCCATTGGCCCCACAAGACCCATCCCCACCCCCGATAATCGAAAAACACACACGCCCACCGCCATTTCAACTCGACCTGTCTTGCCCACTAAGCCAACTTCCGGGATGATTCAATTACCCGGACCCACACACCAAAAAACATCTGACACACCGTTGCCACTGGCAACAATCGACAGGGCTGGCTGCAAGACCGTCATCACTCTGACGGCACAGGGGGCAAGGAGTGTCGCTGGAAAAGGCCAACGCAATCGTCATTCGGCAGGCGGATTTCAGCGAATCCAGCCGCGTCATTACGTTTTTCAGCCGGGAATTCGGCAAGTTCTCTGCTCTTGCCAAAGGAGCCAAACGGCTCAAAGGCCCCTTCGATGCTGCTCTTGACCTGCTTTCGGAAGGTCGCATAGTCTTCATTCGGCGACCGGCAGGGGTCCTGAACCTGCTGACGGAAGCCCGCCTGACCACCCGCTTTCAGCCTCAGCAACCCGGAATTTCCGACGGACTGCTGCGGATGTACGCGGGGTGTTATGTGGCCGAGCTGCTGAATGGTCTGACCGAAGACTTCGATGCAGCTCCGGAAATCTTTGACCTCGCGACGGCTCTGCTGCTGGGACTGTCAACTCCCGAATGTCACGTTTCTGCGCTGATCATTCACTTCGAATTGTCGCTCCTGCAGCTGACCGGTGTGCTCCCTGATCTCTCTGGATGTGCGGTCTGTGGTGGTTCCGTCGAACCGTCCGGCAGATACGTGCACTGGGTCAGTCAGGGCGGACTCCTGTGTCAGAACTGTCGCCGGGAAGAATACAGTGGCTCGTCCGTCTCAACCGGTGCCGTGGAAATTCTGCGTCGCCTGACCGGAGGAACCACGGATCTGGCTGGTCGCGTGCGTCTGACGCCGGCACAGGCGGAAGAATGTCATCGATTGGCAGTGTCCGCTGTCTCACACATTCTCGGACGTCGACCTCAGACTCTGCGCTACCTGCAGTTTTCCTCACATCACTGAATCCGCGACTCATGCAACCGCACACCCCGCTCGCACAACGCCACTCAATGGCGTTCGCCGGATGTCTGTCAGCCAGACATCGTTCGGCCCGTGCATTCGTGGTATTGCTGCTGACAGGCCTGCTCTGTGGCTGCATGGGCAATCCCTTCCGACGTGAATCCAGCCGCCCGGGAATGTGGGAACGCATGCAGCGTTCCATGGGCTTCTCTAAGGAAACACCGCTGGAAATGGGCCGCAAGTTCAGCCCACAGGAACAACGCGAAGTTGAACTGTGTCGTCGTACTTACGAACAGAAGGACTACGACAAAGCTATTGAGCTGTGCAAAGCCGCAGCCAAAAAATTCAAGGAATCATCGCTCGGCGAAGAAGCCCAGTTCTATCTGGCAGAGTCCTGGTATGCCAAACAACGCTACTCCAAAGCCCAGGACGCCTACGATCAGCTCTTTGAAGACTATCCCTCCACCAAATATGTGGAACCTGTCACTCGCCGACTCTACAGCATCGCTCAGTCATGGCTGCAGACCAGTGAACCTGGCGCGAAGGAAGGAATCCGCACCGTCAGCGCCGAAAAAGTGATCTCCTCGCAACCCGAAAAGAAGCCGGCCGATCCCACTCTGCGAGTTCGGATTCTGCCCAACTTCCACGATCGCTCCCGACCGGTCTTCGACACGCAGGGCCGCGCTTTACAGTGCCTGAAATCCATCTGGATGAATGACCCCACTGGCCCCCTCGCCGATGATTCCCTGATGCTGACTGCCGCATGGCACCAGCGACACGACAATCATGTGGAAGCCGATCGCTATTTCGGGATTCTTCGCGAAGAATATCCGGACAGCCCACATCTCGAAGCAGCCTTCGTCCTCGGTGCTCACGCCAAACAAATGAGCTATCAGGGGGCCTTCTACGAAGGTGAAGATCTGGTCGGAGCGCGACGGCTCAAGGAACAGACCCTGCAGCTGTTTCCTGCCTCTCACCAGCGACAGCAGCTGCGGAAGGACCTGGATGTCCTGTACCGACAGGAAGCCGAACGCCAGTGGGCCATGGTCGACTACTACCGCCGTAAACAGCGTCCGCGAGCCATCGCGATTGCCTGCGTCCGACTGATCTCAGAATACCCCGATACCGGCTACGCTCGGGAAGCCCGCACTCTGCTGGCAGACATTGATCGCAGTGAATTACGCGATCTGCCCGAAGTCCTGCAGTTCATGGAATCACTCCCTCGCAATGCACCGGCCCCTGTCCCCGCTCAGAATGACGGTAACCCCGTAAAATCTGTCAGCCAGCCCGATTCCTCCGAAAACAGCACTTCCGGCAAAGCAAGGCTCTGACCCGATGATGCGCACGGGACTCCTGCTGATCGCCCTCGGCTGCCTGTTGACCACAGGCTGTGGCTACAGCCTCGGCACGCCGGTGGTACCCGGAGTTCGCAGTGTGCATGTACCGGTGTTCCGCTCAGACTCTTTCCGCCGCGATACCGACTACCTGCTGACCGAAGCCGTTCAGCGCGAAATTCGCACACGCGGCGGCTATCGCCTTGAAGAGGCTGCGACAGCCGACACCATCCTTACGGGGAAGATTGTTGAAGTTCGCAAATCGCCCCTCAGCGAAACCCGCTTCGATGATCCTCGCGAACTGCAGGTGTCACTGGGCGCTGAAGTCACATGGATGGATCGCCGCACCGGCAAAGTCCTGATCCAGCAGACATTCCCGCTGACCAGTGCACTGATGCCCCAGATGTCCAGTGTCTCAATGGCCCCGGAAGTCGGACAGTCCTTCGCAACAGCTCAACAGGAAGCCGCCAAACGCCTCGCATCCAGCATCGCTGACCTGATGGAAATCGCCTGGTAGAACAGCGCCAGTGAAACTCTTTACCACCGACCTGTTCGTTCTGCCCCTGCCACCAGGCCATCGTTTCCCCATGATCCGCTATCGACTGCTGCGGGAACGACTGCAGCAGTGCGGACTGTTTCAGCCTGACGACTTCGAAGTTCCACCGGCTGCGTCTGAACAGCAATTGCAGCTTGTGCACACTGCTGACTGGGTCCGGCGAGTCCTTTCCGGTGAACTGACAGGTGATGAGATTCGCCGCATCGGATTTCCGTGGAGCCTGCAGATGGTTGAACGCTGTCGCCGCTCGACCGGCGCCACCGTGGCAGCGTCCCGCGCAGCCCTGCGCGACGCTGTCGCCGTGAACCTTGCCGGTGGTACCCATCACGCCTTCCCGGATCGCGGTGCCGGTTACTGCGTATTCAACGATGTCGCCGTTGCCGCCCGCAGCATGCAGCAGGAACAACGGATCCAGCGAGCACTGGTGCTGGATGGAGATGTCCATCAGGGTGACGGCACAGCCGCCATCTTCGCGGATGATCCCTCTGTCCGCACATTCTCACTGCACGCCGCAAAGGCCTTTCCCGTCCGCAAAATGCGCAGCGATTTTGATATCGAGCTGCCCCCGGGCACCACTGACAATGACTACCTTGCCGCATGGCAGGAAGGACTGCACTGGGCAGCACAACAGGAACGCCCCGATCTTGTGTACTTCGTCGCCGGAGCTGATCCTTATGTCGGAGACACCCTCGGCGGTCTGGCCGTCAGTAAGTCCGGCCTGCAGACCCGCGACAACCTCGTCTTCGAATTCTGCACCCGCCAGCAATGCCCACTCGTCGTCGTCATGGCCGGCGGCTATGCCGAATCCGTCAACGACATCGTCGATATTCAGTTCCACACCGTGACAGCCGCAGCCAGCCTGCAGCAGGCCTGAGTATCTGGTGCCAGAGAACATCAGACGCCATGCGGCTGGTATCGTTTCACTCTACGTAGATACTGCGTAAAGGCGGTCCGTGCAGGTTCGGGCCAAGCTGGAATGCCGGGGCAAACTTTCATTCCCTCGCTACCATCCGGCTCACCCAAGGTGTCGCAACAGACAGGCCAGAGCACTGCCCACCGCAGACTCCTGACGCCACGCTCGCAGGCTCTCAAAACCCGCAGGATATGTCTCCGGCAACTGCAGACACTCCGCAAAACTTGCTCCACCCCTGAACGACACACCCAGCCATGCCACTCCGTCCAGGCCCGTCGGTGCACCCGGACCCAGATGCCCCGTAATCGCCAAAGATACGGTTGCCTGCGGCGTCTGCCGCAATGCCCCCTCAGCCATCAGCAACGCCACCTCACGACTTACCACGTTGGACTCGTTCACTACGCCGTCAGCCAAACCCAGCCAAACCTGTTTGCTGGCGATCTGATACACCACCAGACTGCCACACAAACAACGCGACATGCCCGGCGTCCTTGCCAGAGTCGCTGCAATCAGGCCGGCTGTACAACTTTCCGCCAGCACTAACTGATGCCCCGCACTCTCCAGCCGCTGCTGAATCTGATGCCCCTCAATCATCTGCCCCAGCCCCCCCAAAAAACCTGCCGCTCACCCGAATCACCCCACCCTGTATACCTTATACAACTGCGAATTCTGCGGGACTACCGGCGATTCCTGCCTGCCGACATCCGCAGCCCGATGAATTCCACCCCGTCATCATCATCCCGGCCACGACTGCCGTTGCTCTGCATGACGCACCTGAGCGATCCTGCGGAGTGACTGTGGCGGTGGCCCCTGCGCCGCCTCATCATACCAAGGATACCCACCATGTTTCTCATTCTGCGCCCCATTCGCCTGCTGTTGCGGGCTACGTTGATGGACTCCACGCCCCGACAGATGTCGCTGGGACTGGCCTGCGGAATTCTCGTCGGACTCGTCCCCAAAGGCAACCTGCTGGCAATTGCCCTCGCTATGCTGCTGGCTGCCACACGACTGAACCTCGCTGTGGCTGGACTGGGAGCCATGGTCGCCGCACTGATCGCCGTCGGCTGCGACAGCTTCTTTGATCGTGTCGGCTGGTATGTCCTGTCACAGCCCTCTCTCGCCAGTGTCTGGGTCCGCCTCTACGAAACACCATGGGTCCCGTGGACCCACTTCGATAACTCCATCGTCATGGGCAGTTTTGTCACGGGTCTCGCCCTGCTGCTGCCGGTCCACTGGATTTCCCGACCTCTGTTCGCAAAGTACGCCTGCACACTCGCAAAGTATGCTCGCGACACATGGCTGGTGAAACTGATGCTGGGCGCGGAAGCAGCCGAACGCATCAGCCTCGTCGAATAACAACCGTCTTCCAACCAAGAATCCGTCTGAATCCTCTTCGCAGGCCACCCACAAGGCCTGCTCGACAGCCTCAGGTGACCTGTCATGCGCTGGAAATGGATTGTCCCTCGACTGCTGATCGCATTTTCGATCTGGGCCTTCATTCACTGGGGCATGGACCCGCTGCTGCGCTGGACTGCCGTCTCGGCACTGCAGTCCGTCACCGGTGCACGTGTCGACATCGGTCGCGTCGTCACCACATTCCTGCCACCCACGATCGATATCCAGCAGACAGCCATCGCCAGCGCACGACGTCGCGGTCGAAATCTGTTCCAGTTCGATCGCATGAGCCTGCAGCTGGAAGAACGGTCCCTGTCACAACGCCGCTTCGTCATCACCGACGGTCGCATCGACAACCTGCAGTTCGATACCTGGCGCAGCGATGACGGTCAGCTGGAAAAGCCGGCTACTCCCATTGTTGAAGAACCTTCATGGGCCTCCGAAAAACTGCGTGAACTCGGTGATGAATGGCTGACTCAGCTCAGTGATCAGGCACGCGCTCAACTTGATCCCAATACCCTCGAAACATGGAGACTGGGCTCGTCCGTCTATGAAAAGTGGGACGGTCGCTTTGAAGAGCTGTCAGCACGAGCCAAAGAGCTGGAACCCCGCGTCCGAGCCCTCAGCGAACAATTCAAACAGGCCAAAGACGGTTCAACCATTGATCAGATCGAAAAATACCTGCAGGTCGCACGTGACGCTGATCTGGTTCTGCAGGATGCCCGACAACTGCAGGCCGACCTGAAACAGATGGCGCCCGAAGTGCGCACGGACTTCGAATCCATCAATCAGGCCCGACTGCATGACCAGCAGATGATTCAGCACAAAATCGCCCTGCTGAAACCCGATGGACGCCGCATCTCTCAGGCCCTGCTGGGGCGCGATGTGTATCTGCGAGTTCAGGAAATGCTGTCGTGGTTCGAACTGTTCCGCACCTACCAGACGGAACTGACGCAACAGGTCCAGCCACCACGCAACCCTGGTCGCACATGGCCCGTGCTGCCCATCAGCCCGGGACCCGAATTCCACGCACGCAGTCTCAGCCTCTCCGGACAGATGTCCGTCGATCGTGATCTGATTCCATGGCAGGCCGTTCTCACCGATCTCACCAGTGACCCCGCACTGCTTGGAAAACCCGCCGTCCTGCAAGCCAGCGCCGCCGGTCCTCGACCACTGCAACTCAAGTATGTTGTGGACGCCACCTCAGACGTCCTCAAGTCGGAATTGACAGCCGAACTGAAGGACCCACAGGGCTTCGCACTTGCTGCCGGACGGAAGCAACGAGCCCATTTTCAGGCCGGACTCAGCAACCTCACATGGTCCGCTCAGGTCTCACTCACCGGCAATGAAATGTCGGGGTTCATCCAACTGCTGTCCGATATCGATGGACTCAGCTTTGAAGCCTCCAGCGACGTGCGACCGGAAATCGTCGAAGCCGCCAACGAAGCACTGCATGGCATCCAGTCCCTCGACGTCGTCCTCGCACTCACTGGCACACTGCAGAAACCCGACATCGTCCTCAGTACGGAACTCGGCGATCAGATCGCCACTGGCATCCAGACCGCCGTAATGCATCAACTGGATAAGGCGCGCACTCGACTGCTGGAGGAAGCCGATCGACAGGCCACCGCTCAGCTGGCCCGCTTACGCACTCGCTTCGGCGAAGAATATCAACGTCTTGCCACGGATAACGAAAAACTGATTACTCAGGTCAGGGAAGTCTCGGCCCTGCTGGCCACTCTGAAGTCCGGCAAAGTTGATCCACAGGCCGTCATTCGCCAGGTCTCCAACTCCAGACTGCTGAAGGAAAAAGATCGCGAAGCTGTGGAACGCGTGATGAATGGCGTCAACGGCGTGATGCAGGGACAACTGCCTCAGGAACTGATCAAACGACTGCCCATCCCGACGACCGATGACCCCAACGCAGCACCACTCATGATCCCCGGAATGCTGCCGGGATCACTGCCAGGACTGCTGCCCGGCCTGATGCAGGGCATCCAACAGGCGAAAGCCGAAGCCGAACAGAAAACCGCGCCGGCACGCCGAGTCATCGATTCTGTGATGCTGCCGCAAACCAAAGCCGCTGCCGCCAGCAAAGTCAGTGGTATGATCAACTCCCGACTGCCAGGATTGCTGCCCGCACTGAACCCACGCCCGGCTCCTGCCACCAGCCAACTGCTGGCGACTCCTGCAGACGAAACAGATGCAACAGAAGACACAACAGACGAAGCAGCAGCAGAGGAATCGCCGGAACCCGACAATCAGTTGCCAGTGATCATCCCCGGTTTCAGACCACGTCGCTGAACCACTGCCACCACTGCCACCAACACCACTGAGTCGACTATTGCTTGCCAGCCTTTGCGGCAGCAGTCTTCGTCGGTGTCAGATCACCACGAGCCAACGGCAGTGAACCGGCAAACAGACCCTGAATAATTCGAGTCATATGTGGCAGATTCAGCCTCGTATACTCGTCCGTCAACTGGTGATAATCCTGATGCAGTGAACCGGCAGAAAAACTGTGAGCAATCACGCCCTTCTGCACGAACGAATAGTTGTCACTGCGCGCATACAGCATCTCGCTGACATCCTCGCGATGAAACACCTCGATTCCCGCACGCTTCGCACCGGCAGCCAGCTGCGGGCCCAGTGTACTGCGAGTCCACCCGGTACCCCACATCTTCTCGGCCGCACCTTCCTCCGGTCGACCAATCATCTCAATATTCACATTCGCCACCGTCTTCTCCAGTGGCCACAATGGCTGCTCGCACCACGCCTTCGAACCCAGCAGGCCCTTCTCTTCACCCCAGAACGTCATGAACACGACCGATCGCGCCGGTCGTGGCTGCAGC
>CAXBSH010000159.1:0-11802 GCA_963977705.1 uncultured Planctomycetaceae bacterium | reverse complement strand
CCTCGCGTCACCCTTCAAATCCCCAGTGTTTTTTATGGGCGGGGCCGAGCAGGAATGCTCGGGCTACCTTTTGTCCTCGGCGTCAGGAATGCTCGGGCTACCTTTTGTTCTCGGCGTCAACCTTCTCTCGGCTTCAGGCCGGGAATGAACCCGTCGTCGCGCGGAAAAACGCAGTGTTTTCAGTTCAGAGGACTTTATTTCCAGCCCATCAGCGACGTTTGGCACTGGCGGCAGGCATGCTCAGGCTGCGGTGTTGTCCGTGGCGTCGCTCCTGCGCGGCCATACCTGAGCGACAGTCACCGTGGCTCGCCACTTTCCCAACCCCGCTTCGCTCTGCAGGAACTTCAGGCTGCCCATCAATTCAAGAATCACGATGATGCCTGCACCGACGCACAATCCTGCGATCTTTTCCGCTTTCCGAGTGAACCTCACTATGCCTGCATCTTCGATTCTGTGTAAGCTTGGTTTCCACCTGCACCACTGATAACTGCACGCTGACAGTTATTGGTTCCACGTTTTCAGCAGACGGGTCAGGCTCATCATGACTCCACGTCGCACATTTCTTGCTCGTATCGGTCAGGGCATGCTGGCCGCCGGATTGGGACACACCACCGCAGCCCAGTTGGGCCTGGCGGCCACGCCAACTGAACCGCCACCTCAGCGATTGCGTTTCCCCGGTCACGATCGCCTTGTTGATCTGCTTCAGGAGACCCCGGTTGAGAAATTCCTGCCGGCCGTGGTTGCAGAACTGCGTCAAGGCACATCCCTGCAGCAACTGATCACGTCGGCGGCACTGGCAAATGCTCGCGCGTTCGGCGGGGAAGACTACGTAGGCTTTCATACATTTATGGCCCTGATGCCCGCTCTGCGGATGTCGCGTCAGCTGCCTGCGGAAATGCAGGCCTTGCCGGTACTGAAAGTCCTTTATCGCCAGGCTGCCCGGCTGGAAGAATCCGACCATCATCACAATGACACGCTGAAACCCGTGACCGGTAACACAGCTGCCGCAGCATCCACAACGCTGGCTCAGGCCCTGACCGCTTCTGTGCATCAGCAGGATCGTGCTGCCGCCGACCAACTCCTCACCTCGGCTGCTCACCAGTCACCCGACACCGCATGGAACAGCCTGTTACCCACCGTGTTCGAGGCTCCGGAAGTTCATCGCATTGTGCTGGCACATCGGGCGTGGGACATGCTTGATCTGGCCGGACATTCCCATGCAGATGCCATGCTGCGTCAATCCCTGCATTACTGCATTCAGGTGGAACCCAATCGTCAGAAGGGTTCTCACAACGTCAGTGAACCGCTGGCAGCAATGATTGAAGACAGCTTCGCAGGAATCTCTTCTTCGGCTCAGCCCCAGGCCATCGATGCTCAGTGGGTCCAGCAGTTCTCGGAACTGTTGCTGAAAACGCCGCCTCTGCAGGCAGCTGCCGCAGCCACGGCAGCTCTTGCCGAAGGCATCAATCCGGCAGCCATCAGTCAGGCGGTCTCGGCCGCAGCCTGCCAACTGGTGCTGCGCGATGCTGGACGCCCACCGGAATGGGCCCAGCCCAACAAACCGGCTGGCAGCGTGCATGGAGACAGCATCGGAGTTCATGCCAGCGATACGGCTCATGCGTGGCGACAGATCGCTGCTGTCTCCAGTCCTCGCAATGCCCGCGCGGCCGTGATCCTGTCCGCATGGTGTGTGGCCCGTGACGCCGCGATCCGCCCCGCTTCCGAATGGACCCCCAGACCTCTTGAACAATCTCTGCAGCAAATCAGTGCAACCGATCCTCAACAGCTGCTGAAGACTCTTGATTCTGCCATTCGCCAGCAACAGCAGGACCTTGCCTGCGCAGCTGCCTCGCGCTGTCTGAGCGCAGGAGTGTCCGCTGACACGCTGTTCCAGCAGCTGCTGCCGTTCGCCTGCAGTGAAGACGGCGCCCTGCATGCTGAAAAGTACTTCTGGACCACTCGCGATGAATTCAGCAGTCTGCCCGCTTCGCTGCGGAATAATCAGCTGATTGCCCTCGCCCGCGTCTCTGCCAGCCAGTTCGGGACCCCAGCCCCCGGGCTGCAACAAGCCCGCGAACTCCTGAGCATCCCCATGTAAACCTTTTCAACTGGCTTCGTTTGGAGACTCCGCAGTCGCGTTGCCATTTGGGAGGGGCGATGAACCCTGAAAACGGCTGTCCCCCTGGGACCACCGAGCACCAGCTCGGTGAGAATCCCGAGGTACTCGTTCTTGCTCCCTAACAATCCCACACGGAAGGGTCGGAACCGGTAAACGTGAGCCGCAGAGAAGTGATGAATGGGCTGAAGGGCTGCCGGGCAGGAATGCCCGGGCTACGGTTGGGGCGACGCTGAACACTTCTCGGGCTAAAGCCCAAGCTACATTGGTCTTCCCCGGGACACCGAGCACCAGCTCGGTAACATCGATATTTTGAGTTTTGAACATGGTGTGACGATCAGCGACAGAAGCTTTGGCTTCTGCAAGACACCCCTCAACGGCTGCAGATACGGTTCGGAGAATTCCTGGGCCAGAGGACATAGTCAACAATCACACATGATCTCGAACCTCAGTTACGCTCTATACGTGAGAACGAATGATATCACCTTGCCAAAATCTGATCACTGTTTTTCCCACGCACCCGCTTCTCGCAAGCCTGAGCTGCTGCGAGAAAAGACTGCGATTGTGGTGTCGCACCAGAGGATGCCCGCAACTTTCCCGCAAGTCTTATCCACCCATCAGCTATCAATTCTGCATCATTAATACGATTCATCTTCATGAGTGAATCAACAAGCCTGGAGGCCGTCTTCATGTATGCAGCCTGAATACTCAATGCACCAGAATAATCCCGCAGCAGATTAGACTCATGATGCAGCAAATCACTCAGAATCTGGATGCATTCCTCTGAATTTCCACGACACTCAGTGAATTTTGCCTGCTGGTGCTTAAACTTTGATTTCACCATCTGCAGGCTAATCTTTTGTTGGACAGGCGATTCTTCAGACTGGAGCGATTCTGCGATAAAGAGCAGGCACTCGGCATGGAGTAATTGATCCTGCGCACCGTTGTAGTTCTGTTCGTTTTCAAGAATCACCGCCAGATTACCGTAACACTGGAACAGCAGCAGCGCCTGCTCAACAGACCTGACGGGCAGCTGAGAGGCAGCATGGAGCGACCGGAACAGTAGACTCTTTGCTCGCACACGATCGCCGGATTGATACACCTGCATGCCGAGTGATGATGTCGAATTTGAGATTGCTGTACGCAACTCCTCCCGCTCAAAGTCTGAGAACTGGTCGAACTTCTGCAGGGGATCTAGAGTCCTCACAGCTTCTTCCAGCAGAGGCCCTGCGCGTTCAACCCAGTTGCACTGGAACGCATAATGTCCCTGACGGGTCAACAACTGTCCTAATCGCAGATCCCTGGAGAATCGGAGGGGCGAACTTGCACTCATACCTGCATCAGATTTTCTCACGATTGCAATTGCTTCACCTATGACGCGAAATGCTTCCTGAGGGTTCCCACATTCATTTTCCATTCTCGCCAGTGTCATTGCCGCTTCATAGAGTCTCTGAAGCGATGTCTTGTTGCGATTCGTCTCACTTCCCAGCTGCTCGAAGAGCGAATGATGCAGCTTCCTCCACTGTGAGAGCAGATCAGATCGCAAGGTTGACAGATCAGCTGAATACCTGAGATTGGTGTTGGTATTAATCGTTTCATAAAATTGGTTCAACGCTGCAAACGCCAGCACTTCTCGTGACTCAGCCTCAGCAAGGGCCTGCTGCACCCCCGACTGCGCGATCTCAGTTTTGTTTCGCAAATCCTCTGCCAATCTTCTTGCCTTTTCCGCCTGCCTGAGAAACTCATCAGACCTGCTGAGGGCCAGTGCCAACGCCTCCGATCGTGATTTGAGTTCAGCGTTCTGCCGGAGTTGAACGAGCAGAAAAAAGCATCCGGAACAGAAACCGATCAGCAGACTACTGAAAACAGCGGTTGCTGCCAGGCGATGTCGCCGTGGCCAACTCCATACCCACTCGTAGCAGCGTTCGCGATAAACACTTACCGGTTCTCCTGACAGCCACCTTTTCAGGTCCTGGCAGAAGTCCTCCACACGACTGTATCGCCTGTCTGGATTTGCCTGCAGCGCGTGATCAGCGATAGCGACCAAACCCCGCAGCCCTCCAACCGAATCGAGGTATCTCGGGTGCACAATGTCACTGACAGCATCCGACGCCCCAGTGATCATACACCTGAGCACGGCGCCAAGCGAATAGATATCACATCGCCTGAGATCTGCAGCCGCAAATTTGCCAGAGTCTTGTTCAGGGGCTGCGTATCCCGGAGTTCCAACACCACTTGTCACTTCATCTGCAGCACCGTCTGGCAAGTTGTGCTCTGGCAGCATGATCCTGCCGCTGAATTCAACGGCACACTCGCCTGCAGCCTTTTCATAACGAGCCAGCCCCCAGTCAGCCACAAGAGTTTCCCCATAGGGACCAATCAGGATATTGGATGGCTTAATATCCCGATGGACGATTCCCCGACCATGTGCGTAGGAAATTGTGAGAGCAACGTCGAGAATTCTTTGGACAAGTCCACAAAAATTCACCCTGAGCGTAACTGGGGAGCAGTTTTCCGCTGCCTCAGAATGGAATCTCTGTACAGCCTGCTTCAGCGTGCCAGTTCCAGAGCCAGCGATCAGTCGCATCACGTAATAATCATTGCCATCGTCGTCAATTCCCTGAGCATATACAGGAATCACCCCCGGATGTTCCAGACTTGCGGTCAGTTTCAGTTCCGTCTGGAATCTTCGACGGACTTCCGGATTATCCCGGAACTCACGACGAATCGTTTTGAGCGCAACTGTTCTTCCTGTAACGACATCCAATGCACTGAAGATTTCCCCCATCCCTCCAACATGCAGCGAGCGCAGTTCGGCGTAGCGTCCCTGTCCCAGTACCTGCATGGGCTCGGATGTCTCGTCACAGCACTGCAACTCGGCGTTCAGACGCTCCAGTTCAGTAATGAGCAGGTGGGATGCAAGCTTGGGATATTTCTGCACGAAACTGGAAACGGTCGGTTGTTCCCCATCACGCCACGAACGCTCAAAGTCCTCCAGGACGGCCACGACACTCTTCCATTCATGAATCGCGTCGGTGCCCTCGGAGAAAGGTTGCGTGGCGTTGCCTGGTCCGATCATATTTTCTCACATTTATCCCAGATCAGTTCAATCAAACGCATTTTTGCAAGCACTATCGTCTTTCTGCGATGCGTGATTCGCGAGATCGAGTCAGCGGAAAACTGCTGAAGCCGGTAAATCGCAATCTGCCTCAACTCTCCCGTTGGATCCTCGGAGTCAAGACAACACAGCCATCTGTGCAACAGATCTTCAAGAATCACTTCCAGATTTGGGTCACCAATTTGAGGTATCTGTTCAGTCGGTGAGATTGGACTGAGCCTGCCTCCCGGAGGCAGACGCTTCAATGCTCGCGAAAATCGCAGATGCTTTCGGACTCGATTCAGGGTACATGCCGCCAACATGTTCCATAAATCACAGCGTCCCGCCATCGAGTGGTATTTCCCCGCAACGACGGCAATGCAGAAATTTCCAAAGGCGCTCTGCACGAGGTCTTCACTGTCCACCGCAGAATCCAGAGCAGGCATACAACAACGATCTGAATAACGCACGAGCAATGGGTAATATCGCCTCCAAATCCACGCCAATGCCTCAGAATCTCCCCCCTGCATCTTACGCAACCATGTGGTGACTGACCCATCACCAACCACGTTGGCATTTGCGGCATTGTCCATGACTCACCACAGCGATTCTGAAGGCAACATCCAGACTTTTCGAGAGCAGACTCCGTCGAAGGTACAGAGTCCATGCTTGTAATCAAGCAGCCTGGGCAATAACTGCAGATTTTTGGCCTGAAAGACTGGGACGCGTTGACTTTTCCGGAACGGCCGCTGAGTCCACCCAATGGCGACGATGTGTCGTGGTTGCTCTCAAATTTGAAAAACGAAACCACGTGGTCCCCCTTCCGGATTTCTCAGACAGGGGGGCACAAAGTGCGGAAGCCTTGCCTAAGCTGGTCCAGCAAGTCTCAAAACGCGCTTTCTGGAACCGTAGGCGGCAGGGATTAAGTCCTCACCCCACGCCCTCGTTTTGCTGGTAATGCGAGTCTATCTCACTCCGCCCTGCCCAGAATCTGAGCACATCTCATGCCCATATCAGTTTTCCTTCGCGAATTATTGAAAAAAATCAAAAAGCGACCATTGCCGTCGTTTGGAGGTTTCGATCCGTTTGCTGAACCTACTCTGGACTCTGCCTCCATCCGCAGGCAACGGCGTGAGCGGAAGAGACGACATTCTCAGCGTAGGAGCGCACGACGAACTGAAATCCTTGAAGCCCGCGTGCTGCTGACTCCGGGAATTACTGAAGTTTTGCAGTATTCTGGAGGCTATACGGTCCCGGTCGGCGGGTTGGAGATCGAGATTGGTGGCTATGAAGCCGGCAATCCGACAGGTGGTACCAATGACGACGGATATGACCAGATTCAGGTGACCGGTGGCTCTGCAAACCTTACGGGCGGTGCCCTGGATGTTCGGCTGGTCAACGGATTCGTGCCCAACATCGGCGATCGCTTCAATTTCCTGCAGCTCAACACCAGTAATCCAGTCAGCACCCTGTTCCCGAACGCCACCGGGCTGTTTTCATTTCCCGCAGGTGACAGATACTTCGATATTGTAAGTGACGGCAGCGGTGGACTCACCCTCGAGGTCAAAGGCTTCCTTAATGGCTTGTCACTGCAGCCAGCAGCGGCCGCACTCGACTCCGTCGGAACCTTCCTTGGAACATACTTCACATCGCCAACAATGAGTTGGACCGGAGATCTGACGGTCGCTGGATTGGCAAAGGTGTCCGGAACCTTTGCCATGTCTCAGGTCGGAACAGAGACACTGGCAGTCGGCACAGGACTGACGGCCTCCATGGTCGGTGACTCTTCAGGACTCAGCGTCACCAATGCCAACTTTGGACTCGTCATTGAACAGAGTGGAAATTACGCACTTGAAGCCAGCGGCGGGGCATCACTCTCTGGTCTGGCCGGAACAAGCCTCAGCGGTAATCTGGCCCTTGAGAGAAACAGTACATCATCACAGGTCAATCGATCGATCTCCGTCGGCAGCACAACTGTGGGGATTGACGTTGCCGCTGGTATACGTCAATTCTCTGCCACGAATGCCACGCTGGCCGTCTCCACATACGCCGACTTGACCGGAAATTTCAGCTTTGATCAGAATGCCGGCAACCTGCGCGGAATTGGATCCGGAATTACGGCTCAGATGGCCGTTGGATCAAGTTCGGTCGGCCTCACGTCGGCAAGCCTTGGCCTGATCGCAACTCCCGCAGACACACTCGCACTTGAGTCGCAGGGCGTCTTCAGCCTCTCCGCGGCCGGGATCAGTAATATCAGCGCTGACTCGGCACGCCTGCGATATAACAACACCAATCAGGCGTGGAGCGGAAGCAGCCTTTCGATTGGTGATCAGACGTGGACGTTTACAAACCTGCCGCAGTCTGATTCGCTCAAAGTGCTGTCCGCTTCCAACATGGTCGCCCGCCTCGCTGACTCTGTCACACTCAGTGGTAATGCCGGGTTCCAACTCACTGGCTCTGAACTTCAGGCCGTTGTGACGAATGGGTCGGCACTCCTCAACGCCGGCAGCGTCAACGCGGGCGTCTCTGCCGCGACCGCAGCACTCGTTATCGATGGCTCTGGTAACCGACAGCTCTATGCATCAGGCAACTTTTCAGTCTCTGCAACTGGTGTAACAGAACTTTCGGGTACCGCGACAGCGCGACAGAATACCGCCACTTCGGCAACTACCGCTAAAAGCATCACTGTCGATGGCACCACTGTCGAAATACCCGCCATGGCTGCCGGTTCGCAGTCGGTCGCCGCAACCGCACAGTTCACCGTTGAAAACCTCGCCACCATCAGCGGCTCACTCGTCCTGGAGACTGACCAGCGATCTCTTTCCCTGCAGAATGGAAATTCCGTCACTGCATCACTGCTGAAAATTGGTGGACGCGATCTGACAGGCTTCGCCGGACTGAATGGTCCCGCCACTAATAGTACTGCCACCGGCGTGGGCCTCACGTCGCTCGAATTTGGGCTCCTGATGGCAACCGATCAGGCGGATTCCAGTCGCTATTGGATCGCTGGTACCGCAACCGCAGCCTCACTTTCCGCCGTCAACATCGCCAGTTCGTCCCTCCAGGCGTCCGACGCCACGATCTCCCTGAACCGACAGGACGCCGATGGTCGCATTCTTGACTTTGCCGCCACTCCAGTTGTCATCGCCACGGCTGCTAACGACTCCATTAACCTTAGCACTCCAGCCAGCACAGGCTCCCATGCAAAACTTTCCGCCACAGCCTCCGGAAACTTTGCCGGATTCGCCGACTTCGAGGGCAAACTGACAGTCCAGCGAACCGTAATTGACGGCACACCGCGATTGCATGTCGGCGCAACTGACGCAAAGCTGTTCCTCGGAAATAACTTCGGCTCCGGCTCAGCACAGGGCATCCAGATCTCAAATGGCCTTCTGGGTATGGTGATCGCTGCCAATACCGCCGGACAGCCCGCGCGATACGCGATTAAAGCAACCGGCGCAGCGTCAGCAACAGGGATCTCAGGTATCACCGCCAGTGGCACACTGGACCTTCAACTGCAGCGATACGGAGCTGCCATCGACGAAACCGTAAGTGTCGGTGGCTCGTCGATTCGCATTCAGTATCCAGATAGCACAGAAATCAGCAAGCTCTACGGTTCGGTCACACTCGGAACCCCCATTGCCGACCTCTCTGGAAATCTGACATTTGAATCAACCGGCACGGACCCCAATCGCCGCATCCTGATCGCCGCCAGTGGAGTCACAGGGTTCGTTGGGGACAAAAAAGGAACCCCCAGCGCCACTGACGACACTGGAGTCGTCTTCACCAGTGGCGACCTACTGGCTGTCATCAACGCCAACGGAACCTATGCCCTCGACGCCTCTGGCGCTGCTGGACTAGTCGGGATGGCCGGACTGACACTTAACGGTACCCTCGCCGGACAGAAAAACACGACCGGCGCTGCCGTCAACGAATCCATTACCGTCGGGGGAGTCACACGGACCCTTGCCGTACCCAAAGACGCGGCGAAGGTCGAAGGATCACTCACGCTCGGTGCTGAAGGTGTTCTGTACCTCTCCGGAAACTTCGGAGTCGAAAAGAAAGACGCCACACTCACTCTTGCAGATGGATCCACTGTCCTCACCACAGCCATACAGATCGGCGCCAGCAGCCTGACTGGCTTCGCAGGGATCAATGCAGCACCCGGTAGCGCCGACCAGACTGGCGTGAGTATCACAGGCGGAAGCTTCGGACTGACACTTGCTGCACCAAAGAACAGCGTCAGCGGCACAGATCTGCGAACCTGGACTGCTCTTAAAGCCAATCTCACCAGTGCCTCACTGGTCGGCGTCGATGTCGCCACCGCCTCCGTCTCAAACCTGACCCTCAACATGAACCGTGCTGGGGGCACGCTCAACGGAACGGCAGCTACCACCACTGCGGACTTCGAAGCCGCCCCAATCACCAACACCGTCGGCGGACAGTCCAGTACACTTGACTTTAAGGGCAACCTGCTTCGCGCTACCGCTCTGATTGAATTCGGTGTCTCCGGCTTTGCTGATGTCCGAGGACGATTCGGTATCGAGTTCGGCGATATGGACGTCAAGATCGCCGGTTACACCGGTCCCGATCTGCCCACCAAATTCATCAAATTCTGGGGTATCGATGTTGATGCAAGCATCGGCATCAATGGGCCTGCATGGACGAACAGTGACTTCACCGGATTCCAGGTCGCCGGCCTTGACTTCAACCTCATGCTCAACATGCGCAACCCGCTCTCCGCGGTCCTGCCAGATCTCGGCAGCATGAAGTGGTTCACACTCAAAGCCGCACTCCCCGAAATTACCTTCGCACCGTTCCTTGAACTCAAGGTGCCTGACCTTAACGCCATCATCCCAACACTTTCGCTCAACCTCACTTACGACGTTCCAGCGCTCAGCACACCCACGCCGTGGATCGATTACGCCGCGACTCTGCCGAATGTCGCGCTGCCTGCACTGCCAGCTATGCCAAACTTCCCGGGATTGCCTTCACTCCCGGCGGTCCCAGCTATTCCTTCATTCGCATTCACTGTCCAACCAAAGGAACTGCTTGAAGTCAATAATCTGCCGGTAATCAACCTCTTCGATTTCCTGGCGATCAATGGAAGTCTGACCGTCAAACGTACGGAATACACAGCCACGCTCAATGACGGAACCTCAGTCCCTGCATGGGCACTCGTCATGAACTCCGTTAACGGCGGATTCTTCGCTGGTATCAACGGACCTGCGACCAATTCCGATGCCACAGGACTGGCGGTCAGCAACGTCAACGGAGCACTCGCGGTTCTGATTCCCAAAGACGCAACCGACAAGCGACGTTGGGTCGCCGCGTCGGGAACAGGAAATTCCGTAGCACTGCTCGGATTGCCCGAGCTGACCATGTCAGCCTCAAATATCGCTGTCGAACTGAATAAGCCGCTCGGTACGACAGGCAGCGGAAGTGCTAACACCTCCATTGTCAATTTCACTGGTAATGCACTCAGCGTACTGATGGACGATGGGTCCACCGTCAACATCTCCCATCCAGGGTCCAGCGGCGCACTGCTCAAGTTGGCCGCCACAGCCACCGTTGGCATTGCGGATTTCTTCAACGTCTCGGGCAATTTCGGAATCCAGTCTTCAAATCGCTCCGTCACACTCTCTGACGGGTCAACCGTCGACGCACAGGTGCTCACAATCGGTGGAGCAGGTGTCAGCGCCTTCGCCGGAGTCAACGGCGGAACCGCCAACGCCGCTGGACTTGCCCTGACCGGTGTCGACTTCGGATTTGCTGCCGCCGTCGATCTGCTCAATGGAGATCGACGCTGGAACACCCTCCAGGCAACCGCGACATCGGTCGCTGCACTCGGTATCCCGGACGTTACAATCTCCGGATCAAATCTGGCCGTCAGTATCAACAGACCAGACCTGAATGGAGTCGTCGCAAGCTACAGCGCGACTCCTCTCAGCGTCCCCGTCGGCGGTGGTCAGAATTACCAGATCAACCTGAACGGCGCAAGCGGTCCGCTCCTCGAAGCCTCCGGAGACCTCACCGTCACTGTCAGTGACTTCTTCCGTGTTTCTGGCTCGTTTGGCCTGCGACGCGCGGCGGCTAATGTCACACTTGCCGACGGAACAACCGCTGACGTGACCCTGCTCACACTCGGAATCGATGGCGGCAACGCATTCGTGGGACTTGCAGGGGGAACCGCTGACGCCGCAGGCCTCACAATCACAAACGCCGACGCTGCCATCGCCATCGCCAGCGATGTCAATAACCCCACAAAACGCTGGACGGCCCTCGAAGCCAGCCTTGACGGCATTAGTGTCACCGGACTCGCTGACGTCTCAATCTCAGCTAACACTCTCAACGTCGAAGTCAACCGAGCCAGCAGCACGCAGTCGGTCATCGACTGGGCTACCGCTCCGCTCGTCGTCAAAACAGGGCCAGCAACATCCATCACACTCAACATGGATGGACAGTCCGGTAACCTGCTCCGAGCCTCAGGAAATCTCAAACTGAACGCTGCGGGATTCTTCGCTGTCGAAGGCAGCTTCGGCATCGAACGAAAAACTGACACCATCAAACTGCAGGGATCAAACAACGA
>CAXBSH010000158.1:0-11940 GCA_963977705.1 uncultured Planctomycetaceae bacterium | reverse complement strand
GGAGTGGGCTTTCGTTCCTGTGTCGTGGAGTTCCTGTTTCCCCGCGACGTGGGGGGGCGTGATCGGAGGACGGGGAGTGTGTTGATTTTCCCGCAGAGACGCTGAGGCGCAGAGAGTTTGGCTGGATCAATGACAAATCATGTGCGCAGCTGCAGGTTGCAGTTTGACGGGGTTGGCGAAAAACGCACTGGATACTGTTTCCGTGCCGGGAAAAACACAACTGCTCAGACGCAAACGACAACACCCGTCAGCTTACGCTAACGGCTCGCCTGTGGTTGGGCTTGAAGGCGGTGGACGACACGGGCTGAAGCCAATGCTACGACCACCGAGCACCAGCTCGGTAACGATGTCGAGACGCGCTTTGCTGAGTGGTTATCAGCCCACGGAATGGCTGAGTGACGGCAAACGTGCGCCGCGTCGCAGGTTTGTGTGGGCAAGGGGCGGCCGGGCAGGAATGACGCGAGGGACAAAAGTCGTAGTCTGGGCTTTAGCCCGGGCACGTAATCCTTGTCAGCCTTGAAATCCCCGGTGTTTTTTAAAGGATGGGGCCGAGCAGGAATGCTCGGGCTACATTTTGGCTGACCACTGATTACTGATTACTGATTACTGACCACTGATTACTGACCACCGTGTCCTGCGGTGGTGAAGAATCACCAATCCTCAGACGTCGCAGCAACACTGCGCACAGCATTTTACGTAGAGCCTGTTTTTCCCGGATTTACGATCCTCGATGAGACTCGGGAATTTTTATTCGCACACTCCGCGAAAATGCACAGGTGGAGGAAATTGGGTAATCTTCGCTAGTTGGGTTCCTAATGCGTTCGATTGAAATGACAAATCTCAAAGGGGCTTTCTGATGACGATGCGACTGACACGCGTCACGTTCGGTTTCCTGCTTCTGCTCACTGTGCTGGCTGCTCCGGCTGTCGCTGACGGCCCGCGAGGCTGTGCTCCGTGGCGTCCCTGTGGACCGGGCAATTCCATGGGTGGCAATCGCCTGATTCCGCAGGCCGGGTTCGGCGCAGATTTTCGCCCGGCCTGTGCCAACCACGATGCCTGCCTGGCGGCTGGTATTTCACGGCGCGAATGTGACCGACAGTTCCTGCGTGAGATGCAGTGTGCCTGCGAACAGTCTCGGCACCCCGTGCTCTGTCGGATGCAGGCCCGCTGGTATTACGCGGCCGCCCGCATGTTCGGTGGCCTGTACCACTGAACTGCCGAATTGCTCGAGTGACTTTTCATATCCGCAGCCACAGGTGATCTCCTGTGGCTGTCGGTCTTTTCAGACACTCTCAATTGACCTGCTGCAGTCGGGATTCAAGAATAACGGCAGTAGTCAGGAACATTGAATTCCCGCTCGCCTGTCCTGCTGATGATGACTGATCCATGAATTTGCCTGCATCGCCAGCACCGTCCTCGCAGCCCGTCGCCCTGGTGCGTCGGCCGATCAGTCTGTTTCGGAAGCTTGTGTTCTCGCTGCTGACCTGCTGTCTGTTTTTCCTGCTGCTGGAAGCGCTGCTGTGGGGGGCTGGTGTTCGACAGCTGCGGGATGTCCGTGATCCGTTCGTCGGATTCACTCCCGGCGCCCCCCTGTTTACTCGCGCTGGCGACCTTTACGAAACCACCGATGTGCGGCGGACTTATTTCAATCCACAGACCTTTCAGGCGGTGAAACCTGCGGGAAGCAAACGCATCTTCTGTCTTGGGGGTTCAACAACCTACGGGCATCCGTGGGACGATGCTACCAGTTATCCGCGCTGGCTGCGTGAGATGCTTAATCAGCAGAACGCAGGTGCCAGCTGGGAGGTGGTGAACTGTGGCGGGATTTCCTATGCCAGTTATCGGCTGGCCTGGCTGACGGATGAGCTGCTGCAGTATCAGCCAGACGTGCTGATTGTGCATACCGGGCATAACGAATTTCTGGAGGATCGATCGTGGAGCGGATTCCGGGATCTGTCACCGGCCGTTCGTGCCTTTGCTGGCTTCGCCGGACGTCTGCGTACGACCACACTGCTGGATCAGGCGCTGGGTGGTTCGCGACGGGAAAAGCCGAGCCAGCCGGTGCTGCGTGAAGAGGTCGATCCGCTGCTTGATCGGTCGGCCGGACCTGCTTCGTATCAGCGTGATGACGAGCGTGCGAGGATGGTGGTGCAGCATCTTGAGCACAGTCTGCAGAAGATCTGTCGAGTTGGGCGGGCTGCTGGTGTGCAGGTCATTCTGGTTCTGCCCGGCAGCAACCTGCGGGACTTTGCTCCGTTCCGCAGCGATTTTTCACAGCAGGGTTTTGCCGGTTCTCTGAAAGTCACGGAACTGCTGCGACAGGCCGAGCAACTGCAGCAGCAGAAGCAGCCAGAGCAGGCGTGGGCGCTGCTGCAGCAGGCGGTAGCCGCTGATCCGCGGTATGCCGAGTCGGCATGGCGTGCTGGTGTTGCAGCGGCCGAGCTGGGCCATTGTGAAAAGGCGCTGCAACTGTTCAGGCAGGCTCGGGACGAAGACATCTGTCCCCTCCGTGCGACTCAGCCGATCCTTGATGCCATCACCCGCGTCAGTCAGCAGGAGCAGGTGCCGCTGGTGGACTTTGCGGCCATTCTCGATGCCAATGGATTGCAGAAACGAGGCTGTGCTGTGCCCGGGGACGAAGGGTTTCTGGATCATGTGCACCCGACGATTGACATGCATCGGGATCTTGCAGTTGCTCTGGGACAGCAGTTGCAGCAGCTGCAGCTGGTTGCTGCCGACGTGGATTTTCCGCAGCGGGCGCGACAGATTGAGCCGGCCATTCTGGCGACACTTGATGCACCGCGACAGGCGGTCGGACTGATTACGGTCGCTCAGGTACTTTCGTGGGCGGGTAAGAATACGGAGGCATTGAAGCTTGCCGAGCAGGCGGAGCAGCTGGATCCGCAGAACGTGGAAGTACTCAGTCAGCTGGGACGACTGTATGAGAAGGCTGGACGTCTGCCGGACGCTCGCCGCATCCTCGAGCAGGCTGTGGCTCTTGGACCTGACAACCCGTGGGCTTTGTACCGTCTGGCCCGACTGCATATGCGGGACAGCCAGTGGTCAACGGCACTGGAACTGCTGGAACGCAGCCGCCAGCATACCACGACAGCTCAGCCCAGTGCCTTTCGTGCCGTGCTGTTTCGCAGTCTCAGTCAGTGCTGCGAGCAGCTGGGAGATCTGGAAAAGGCGAGTGTTTACGCCGCGACTGCCGCCAGTCAGTGAGTGTTTAAAGGCAGTCACTGAGACGAGTTTGGAAGTGGGGTCTGATTCAATCGATCGAGAGCCGGTGACGCCTGTGCGATGGTGTTGGCCTGTTGAATTGGTCGCTGCAGCTTCACTGGCCGGGGACGTTGTCCGCAGTTGGGGCCGTGGCTGCCGGTGCCGCGGCGGGGGCTGTTTCCGGGGGCGGTGCTGTTGCCGGGGCCGAGGATTCGGTCGCTGTGGGGACTGGTGCGGGTGCGGTCGTGGGAGGCAGCGTCTCGGTCGTGTCGGCTGATGGGCCTTCGGCGGTCTGGACGTGAGACGCAGGTTCGACAGTTCCATCCAGTGTGGAGTGTCCGGATTTGGCCTCTGCCAGCTGCTTTTCAAGAATGGCCGGATAGACGAACTGCTGTCGATCCTTGATTGTCAGGGCCTTGGGTTTGGGGTTCCGGTTTTTCTTTTCGAACGGTGGATTGATTTTGTTGCCGGCAACAAGTGTGCCGTCGTAGACGCTGCCTTGTGAGACGGGGCCGATGCCCAGCATCCATGAGTCGCGGGCGTCACTGCGAGCGACTGCGGCGCCGGACTGCCACACAGCGATGCCGGTTTCCTGATGGTAGGCATAGACCATCACTTTTGAGATCCCGACAACACCGTTGCGTTTGCCGAACGACATTTCGGGGATCAGTGGCACAGCTGGAACTCCGGACAGCGCACTGGTCGCTGTTCCGACTCCACTGCTGGACGGAATTCCGTAGGTGACTTCCATCGTATCGGTGCCCAGTGCACCAACTCGAGCTTCCAGCACGTAGTCCGCGTCCGTTCGGTTGGTTTCGATAATCAGTCCGCTGGTGATCATCTTCTGTCGCAGGGCACTGATGATGTAGTCCGAGTTCACATAGAGGTTACTGCCTTTGAAGGTCTTCATGTATTCGGTGTCGAGGTACACCTTACGATTGGCAAGTCCGGACAGGTCCAGTTGATCAATCGCTCGATCGATGGAATCTGACAGCAGTAACTGTTCGGTCCCCTGTCGCTGCACGGCCGTGCCACACCCTGTCAGCGACAGCAGAGCTGTGCTGAAAGTGAGCAGCAGTGGCAGGGTGGCGAACAGATGTGGACGCATAAGCAGCACAGCGAACTGGTTTCGATCGCAGACCATCACCGCGAGCGATAATGACGCGAGGGACAAAATGTCGCCCGAGCATTCCTGACGCCGAGGACAAAATGTAGCCCGAGCATTCCTGCTCGGTCCCGTCCATTAAAACCACTGGGGATTTGCAGGTTGACGAGAAGTTCGTGCCCGGGCTGAAGCCCAGACTACGACTTTTGTCCCTCTCCTCATCACCGTCCCCGAGCTGGTGCTTTGTGGTCCCAGGCGTGCTGAGTCGGCACATTGGTGCCTTCAACGGCCCGTTTTTTTCCGGTCTCTTCGGGGAAAAACCTCCCAAGTTGCCACAGGTCCCCCGCTTGAACAACGGAGCCCAGCATGAAAACCGGCGAATTCTGCTGGTTTCGAGAGGATCTTGCGGCTTCTGCCGGATTTTCGGTAGAAAACACCTGCGGCGCTGCAGGCAGGGTGGTCTGTGGTCGTCGCGGACTTCAGCGGGAAACTCGCAGGGATGCTGCACTGGCTGCGTAGAAGATTGTGTGCTGATCTGGCGATCGATCTGGGGACTTCGTCCACTCAGATCGGTATGCCAGGCGAAGGCGTACGTCTGGACGAACCGTCGGTTGTGGCGGTGTCGCGGGCCGGCGGGCGTGTAGCGGGGCGTGGCACCGCTGTCGGCAAACTGGCATGGCAGATGCTCGGTCGCACCCCCGACAGCATTCAGGCTGTGCGTCCGATTCGTCATGGCGTGATCAGTGATTTTGAGTTGTGTGAAACGATGCTGCGGTATTTCCTGCGGAAGGCTTCGGAAGGTTCGCGTGGTCTGCGTCCGCGAGTTCTGATTGCGGTTCCCGGCAGTATCACGGCGGTGGAGCGTCGAGCCGTTTTTAACAGTGCAGAGCGAGCGGGTGCGGGGAGAATCTGGCTGATCGAGGATTCGCGAGCAGCCGGAATTGGTGCGGGGCTGCCGGTGGCCGAACCGCTGGCGTCGATGGTCTGTGACATTGGTGGAGGCACGACTGAGATTGCGGTGATGAGTCTGGCGGACGTCGTCGCTTCGCAGTCCATTCGGATTGCCGGTGATGCCCTTGACGAGTCGATCGTGCGCTGGCTGCGTCGTCGGTATTCACTGCGGATCGGCGAACTGTCGGCAGAACAGCTGAAGATTGCGATTGGCAGTGCGGCCGTACTGGATCATGAACTGACGCAGGAGGTCAGTGGACTGGATACAGCCAGTGGAATTCCGCGTCGAGCGCTGGTGACGAGTGAAGAGGTGCGGGAGGCATTATCCGAGCCATTGCAGGAGATTGTGGATGCTGTCCGTCGCACGATTGAACGCTGTCCGCCGGAATTGATTGCGGATCTCGCGGATACCGGAATGGTGCTGACGGGTGGTGGTGCTCTGTTACGAGGCATTGACCGTTTCCTCAGTCGGCAGCTGGGAATCCCGGTGCGAGTGGCCGATTCGCCACGCACCGCTGTTGTGCGTGGTGCCATGATTTGTCTGGACCATCTGGAACGCTGGCGGGGCGGTCTGGATGATGGGTTGCGAGCAGCCTGAGCAGATACCGTTTTGTGTCGTGGACGGCAGACCGGGGACTTTCGATGCAGGCAGAATCAGGACGACTGCGAATGTGGGTGGCGGCCTGCAGTCTGGCTGTGCTGGCACTTTCTGCAGCGGCTGCCGATCGATTTGGTCTGCTGGGTTCGCTGCGTCCTGTATTGCTGGACGTGGTCAGTCCGGGGCGTCTGCTGGTGATGTCTCGCGCTGTGCGTGGGCAGCCGTCTGCGGGAAGTCCACAGCACACCGCTGCTGCGGAGTCGGTTGATCTGGCGGCAGGGGCGCGGGAACAGATGCTGCGTCGTCTGATGATTGAAAACGCGCGACTGCGCCGGGAACTGGAGCGGGATCGGCGACGGTTTGGCAGTGATGATCCGGAGGATGTACGCTCGGCTCTGCTGCAGATGAGCGTATTGCCAGCCCGTGTGCTCAGCTGTCGTGATGGTCTGCCGGCCAGTCTGCGTGAGTTGCTGGTGGATGCCGGTCGGTCGCAGGGACTGACGCGATCTGAACTGGTTGTGCAGGGGGCCGGTGGACTGGTGGATGCGGGGCGTGAGCAGTCAGTGCAGCCGGGTGACCGAGTGCTGGATGGGCTTACGGTCGTGGGACGAATTGAGAAGTCTGCTCGGTGGGTCAGTCTGGTGCAGCCGATCAGTGCCGTCGGTTTTCGTGCGCATGTGCTGTTGCTGCGAAAGACCGATCAGGGTGCGATGTTTGGAGCGCGAGGAATTCTGGAAGGCAGCGGCGAACCTGACTGTCGACTGACGGGCGTGGCAGCGACTGAGGCCGTGGCGGTGGGGGATGACGTGGTCGCAGCGGATGTGGAAGGTCTGCAGGGGCCGCAACTGTATTTCGGCAAGGTCGTGAAAGCCGATTTTCTGGCCGGTGGTCAATGGGAAATTCGGGTGGCTCCAGCGGTGCGTCTGGATGAGCTGAGTGAGGTTCGGATACTGCACTGGGAACTGCAGCCGGCTGAGCAGCAGGTGACTGTGCGGGAGCAGACGCGACAATGAAGCAGATCCTGGCAGCGGTGATTTGTGCGTGGTTGTCCGTGATGCTGGAACTGGCATTCGCTGATGTGTTGCCACGTGGTGCGCTGCTGCTGCCCGTGTTGTGTGCTGTCCTGACGTGGCGGGCCAGTGTGCGCCTGCTGCTGACCGGGGGGATCCTGCTGCTGACTGACTGGATCGCGCGTCCGACGCTGCTGCCGCTGGTGCCACTGCTGCTGCCATTTGCCGTGCTGCTGGTGCTGCCCGATGCTGTGCAGCGATCTTATGACGTGCGCGTGTGGCTGCGTCTGCCAACTCCGCTGCAGGTCCCGCTGCTGACGATCCTTGCGGCGGTGCTGCAGAGCTGCAGTGGTTTGTCATGGCAGGTGGCGCCGACCGCTCAGGATCTGCTGCAGCTGTTCCGTCAGCATCTGTCCCCACTGCTGCTGGTGGCGGTTCCTGTCAGTGCAGTCCTCGCTCTGCTGCTGCGTCTGGCGGAGGAACTTGGGCTGAGGCGTGCCTTTGCGGCGGAGTTTCCGCGGCTATGAGGAATTCGCTGCGACATCCTCTGTTCCACGACTCAGGCAAGGCACCGGAATCTCGTGACGGACTGCGAATTCGCCTGCCGGCTGTTGTCCTGACACTGGCCATGCTGTGTGTATTGGCGCGCGTGGCGTGGGTGCAGTCGCGGCTGCCAGCCGAGTATCTGCAGGCGCTGGCAGCGACCACGACGGAAGATGAAATCCTGCCGGCTCGTAATGGACAGATCCTCGCGGATGCCACTGTCCTTGCTCGCGATGAGGATCGCTGGGCGCTGCAGATTCATTACCGCTGGCTGGAACAGAATCCGGAGCCGACATGGCTGCGGCAGCAGCTGCGACAGCGCCTCAGTCGCGAGGAACGTCGCGACGCGGCACTGGTCAGCAGTACTGAACAGAAGATAGCGAATGAGCGGCAGCTGATGCTGCAGGCGGTGTCCAGTGCCACGGGGGTTTCTGGTGCTGAGATTGAAACGCGACGGCAGCAGATTGAAACGCGTGTGCGCGGCATCATCGAACGTGTCAATCGTCTGCCGACCGCGACGGCGGATGAGGACCTGTCGATGGACGACGAAGAGCCGGAGCAGGCGGGGCTGCTGTGGCAGCTGGCGGTAGCCATTCGCAGTGCTCTGACAACAGCGCCGCAGCGCAGTGGAAGTGAACGCATCTTTGTGCGGGAAGAGGAGACGTGGCATCAGCTGCTGCCGGAGATTTCGGCTGATGCAGCCGCAGTGATCAGCGAGCATCCGGAACGGTTTCCGGGTGTTCGCGTGCAGGCTCGCAGTCAGCGACACTATCCGACAGCCGATCTGGCCGTGCACGTTGTCGGTGCCAGAACTCGACCCGCTGCAGCGGCTGGTGACCAGCTGCCCCGCGGACTGGTCGATGCTGGCGAGCAGCAGCCACCGACAACTGTCGGGCGGTTTGGCGTGGAACTGAGTTATGATGCGGTGCTCAGCGGTCTGCCCGGCGTGCGCCGCATTGTTCGCGATCGTCGACAGCGAGTGATTTCCAGCGAGATTCTGCGGCAGCCGGTGGCCGGCCGGGATGTCATGCTGACACTGGATCCGGAACTGCAGCTGCTGGCTGAACAGCTGCTGGCCGAATCGCTGGGTGATGCAGATCGGAAACTGCTGGCTGCCACAGAGGATCCTCTGGAATTTGATGCGCCCGATGCACCGCCGGAACCTGATCTGCTGCCGGTCGGGGGCAGCATTGTGGTGATGGAAGCGAGCAGCGGGCGACTGCTGGCGCTGGCAAGTGCACCGGAGTTTGATCTGACACTGTTCACGCATGGGACACAGGCTGCCTGGCAGGCGATGAACAGTGACACACGCCGTCCGTTTGTCAGCCGTTTTCTGTCGATGGCTATTCCGCCAGGGTCGGTTTGGAAAATTGCCACAGCCATTGCAGCTCTGGAGACTGGCGCATGTACGCCGCAGATGGAAATTGTCTGCCGCGGCTTCCTGAAGACTCCGGAGGAACATCGCTGCCTGATTTACCGAGCCTATGGGGTGGGACATGGTCCGATCAATCTGCGTGGTGCCCTCGCTCAGTCATGTAATGTGTGGTTCTTCAAAGCGGCCGAACAGATGGGTGTGGAGCCTCTGGCGGCGTGGGCTGAGCGACTGGAATTCGGGCGCAGAACGGGAGTCGATCTGCCGTTTGAACGGTCAGGCAGTCTGCCGGCAAGGCCTCCGGCTGGTGCCACTGAGTCTGTGCAGCGCCGGTTTGCTCGCGAAGCCCTCGGCTATGCCATCGGACAGTCGAAGCTGACAACGACTCCACTGCAGATCGCGCGGCTGCTGGCCGTTGTGGCGAACGGTGGCTGGCTGGTGGTGCCGCATGTGGTCAGTGACGAAGGGCCGGCACGACAGGTTGATGAGGCGGTGCTGACGCCGTGGAGTACGGCTCGTGTGCAGGTCCCCGGCCTGTCGACAGAGACGCTGCAAGCGATTCATCAGGGACTGGTGGATGGGGTGGCTCATCCCGAGGGAACGGCCTATCGAACTGTGTATCTGCCGGGACTGTCGGCAGCCGGTAAGACGGGGACAGCGGAAGCTGGAGTTGGGAAGGCGGACCACGCCTGGTTTGCCGGCTACTGTCCGGCTGAGAATCCGGAGTATGTGGTGGTCGTGACACTGGAACACGGAGGCTCAGGGGCCCGGCAGGCAGGCCCCATCGCTCGCGAACTGTTCCGCAGACTGCAGCAGAGATCACAGATGAATCAGGATCTGCAGACCAACTGAACGGCGGCCGCCGGCACTTAAGATCAGCCACAATTGTGTTTTTGCCGGGCTGCAACGAGCACGAATGCCGCGAGGTCCAAAACCGTAGTCTGGGCTTCAGCCCGGGCAACAGCACCGAATCACTACTGAAAACACTATGGTTTTCCTGGATGGGGCCAGGCAGGAATGCCCGGTTTTCGATCTTGAATTCCCACTGCCCACTGATTACTGACCACTGACCACTGACCACTGACCACTGATTACTGATTACTGATTACTGCCCCGTATGGCTTCCCGAACTGCGGCGTTTCAGGACAAGAAACAGGCCGTTTGTTTCGTCGGGCAGCAGCTCCCACAATTCCGGTTCGGTCTGCAGTTCGCGGATATCCTGAGGTCGCCGGATGGTGCTGTAGCGATGTCCGGTGTCGATGATGATGTAGTCTGTGTCGGCAGGAACTCCGGGACGATAATTATTGACCGCGCGAACGTAGTCGCTGTAGTCGTAGGAGCGTTCGTAGTGGGTCAGGCGGGTGTGGACATAGTCAGTTGAGGCCACTTTGGCCGTGGCAGGAATTTTTTCCAGGACCTGCTGCAGTAGTGCCGCGCGAGTGTTTGGCTGATACAGCTGATTCCAGCCCCACGCTCCCTGTTGCGACCAGAAGGCTGCTCCACAGGGCAGCAATGATCCGCTGACTGCGGTCAACGTCGCGCAAAGACACGCCAGTCGGGCTCGTTCCACGGGTTGCTGTGGCAGTGCCAGAGTCTGTGAAATTCGCTGCAGTCGCCCTGTGTGTGTGCTGCGGGAACGAGACTGCAATCCGGCTGCGGCCGCCCAGAAGATGACGGGCAGCAGAGGCGCGTGAAAATGGTGATAGGGGATTGGAGGCAGTTCCACTGTCTGCTGGCTGCCTGCCGGATCATTGCCCAGCTGGATCAGGCTGAGCATGGTGAAGGTGGCCAGCCCGGCGCCAAGCAGCAGGGGCTTACGGAGCGGCAGCAGTCCGGCCGGCAGCGTCAGCACAAGCACATACAGCAGTGTGCGCTGGCTGCACAGAATCGCGGCGACCTTTGTGGGTTCAGTCAGCGCTGTTTTCACAAGGTCACCGGGACTGTTCCCCAGATCGCCGAAGTAGCGGCTGTAATGCACGACCTCGCCATCCCGAAAAGCCGGGATCACGACGAGCACGGCCAGCAGGACCCACGCAACGGAGGCCACGGCCAGCCCGGCGCCCCAGCGAGCCAGCTGACGGTGCTGTGGCTGGTCCGTGGAACGGTAGTGCAGGCACCACAAAGCTGCCCCGATGCCGCCAGTGATCAGAGCGAAGTCTTCCTGCGTCAGCAGTGCGATAAAAAAACACAGACCGGCCGTTTTCAGTCGCCGTCGTTCGGCCGTTTCAATGCCCCAGAACAGTGCGGGCAGGCCATAGCAGGATGGACGCAGTGTTTTCAGATCGATGGCTATGTCAAGGTAGTGCATGGGAAAGTAAAGCAGCCATGCAAATGCCAGCCAGACAGCGGCAGTGGTGCTGCCGGACCAGCGCCGAGCCAGCAGGAAAATCGGGATGGCACAACTGGCAAGACAGGCGGAAGCGATCCATTCCAGCAGCAGATAATTCGGCCACAGCATGTGCAGCGGTAACAGCAGCAGGTGCACGACCTGAATGTGTTCGCCGAGAAACAGACCCTGGTCGAGATAACTGCGAAACCCCTTGCCATGCCAGGTGTTCCACAGATGCTCTTCGTACATGGCCGAGTCGCCGTGGGGGACAAACAGGTTGTCGTACAGGCGATAATTCAGCTGAAACGAGACCGTCTGCCAGCAACAGACTGCCAGCAGCACCAGCAGCAGTCCGCGTCGTGTCTGTTGTGACGCTGGATCCCTGACTGCGCTGTCAGGTGTGGCTGCAGGTGTCGGGATTGCATTCAGCAGCAGGGCCAGCAGCAGGGCCGTGGCCAGTGAGACCGAGGCTGTGAGGAAGCTGGTCAGGCTGCCGGAGGGTTCCAGCGGTGCCAGCAGCCACAGCAGCAGCCAGACGGTGGCGAAGACGAGGCACGTGCGGCAGCGATGGGCCAGATCCGCGAGACTGGAGCTGGTCAGTCGGAATCGGTGCAGCAGGGCAGTGGTAAGCAATGGCAGTGCCAGCAGCAGCCAGAGGCCGCTCCAGAGCTCATGGAACTGCAGCGATTGCAGGGTCAGGCGCAGCTCCGTGCCGATCCCCCCGAGGCCGAACACCCCGAGCATGGAGATCGGAAGAGCGTCGTGTAGGGAAAGAGTGTAGATCTCGGTGGTCGCCGTATCATTAAAAAA
>CAXBSH010000157.1:0-12010 GCA_963977705.1 uncultured Planctomycetaceae bacterium | reverse complement strand
CCTTCCGCGTTCACCAGAATCTAAACGACAAACGGCTCAGTGGATGAGCCGTTTTTCTTTTGGGCTAGCCAACCCCTCCCGAATGCGCGCGTCCATTTTCGCGGCGGTTTCGCGCTTCGTAGTTTCCAGCAAATGCCCGTAAACCTGAAGCCTGAAAGCGGCTGAATCGTGTCGAGCAGTTCGGTGACTTCGCCGGTCCACTCAACGGGCTTCCGCAAAACATCCGTCGTCCACGTGCGCACCTCGCTCTGCTCCTCGAACAACCGCGCATCGAGCGCGCCGAGGAAACTGCGGCCTGGCATGTTCATCGGACGCAGCGGATCGCTGGCGTTTTCGGGGGCACGAAGAGCGTCGGCGTCAGCGGGACCAGGACCAGCAGCGTTCACGGCACCGGCCAGAGGGGCGTTCAGAGCGTCGGCCGGAGCAACGTCCAGACAGTCGGCCCGAGGGGCGATTTGAAGGTCGATCTGAAGGTCGATCTGAAGGGCGTCAGGCGGGTCGGTCAGATGGTCGAACCGGGGGTCGTTCTGTGGACCGTGGGTCAGAGGGACGACGCCCCGGCGCAGGTCGGCTGGATGGGAATCGGCCGGATGAGCGTCGACCGGGGGGCCGTCAGGCGGAAAGTCGGCGAGTTGATGAGCGACGTGATCGAGGCTTGGCGGGTTCCCGTCAGGAGTCGGTGCGTGGTGTGCCTCGAGTGGACGACGGTCTGATGGCAGAAGACTTTGGTACCGGGGTGTTCGGGGGTAGCGGGGAAGTCGGCGGTCGTTCCGGGCGAGGAGATCGTGGACGGTCTCGCGAGACGGGTGTTCGAGAACCACGGCGGAATGTCTGATATCCCAGCGGGGAAAACATCCCGAGTGTACCTGAATTTTCATGGCTTTTCCGGGCTCGCGGTCCGGTTGTTTTAGAGACAGATTGGCGGCAGCGGATGACTCAGGAAGAAGAACAGATGGGACAGTTGGAAATCACTTCAGGTGACGCCGGGGCGGTTGCTTCGGAGGTGACCGAGGTGACCGTGGGGGTGGAGTCAGAACTTACGACCGAGGCAGTGGTTGAGTCTGAGTCTGTGCAGTCTGATTCTGTCGTTGCAGCAGAGTCAGCAGGGTCAGAGAGTGCAGCCAGTAGTGCGGGTGCGTCTGTTGTTCCGCGCGTTGTGGACGGGACCGCTTTGATGCCTCCGGCTTTTGCGCGGCTGGGTTTGAGCAAGCCTCTGTTGCGGGCTCTTGTTGATCTGGGTTATGCCGAGCCGACTCCGATTCAGGCCGAGACGATTCCGTTATTGCTGGCGGGGCGCGATGTACTGGGGCAGGCGCAGACGGGATCCGGCAAGACAGCGGCCTTTGCGTTGCCGTTGTTGCAGCGAATGGATCTTTCACTGCGGAAGCCGCAGGTGCTTGTCCTTGTGCCGACTCGTGAACTGGCCATGCAGGTGACTGCGGCGTTTGAGCGTTATGCGGCTGGTATGCCAGAGCTGCGTTGTGTGGCAATCTATGGTGGGGCCGCTTATGGGCCTCAGTTTTCACAGCTGAAACGCGGAGTGCAGGTCATTGTGGGGACACCGGGACGTGTGATGGATCACATGACTCGCGGCTCACTCGATCTGTCCAGCCTGAAATGTCTTGTGCTGGATGAAGCGGACGAGATGCTGCGGATGGGGTTTGCGGAGAGTGTCGAGTGGGTTTTATCACAGGCGCCTGAAGTTCGTCAGACGGCGTTGTTTTCAGCGACGATGCCGGCATCGATTCGCGCGATTGCTCAGCAGCATCAGCGTGATCCGGCACACGTCACGATCGTGCAGCGCGCCGCGGCAGCCGATACGATTCGGCAGCGGTATGTGGTGGTTTCAAATCAGCACCGTGAAGCAGCGTTGTCGCGAATTCTGGAGGCAGAGCCGATCGATGCGGCGATTGTGTTTGTGAAACTGAAGAGCACCACTGAGCCTCTGGCTGAATATCTGTGTCGTCGGGGGCACAAAGCGGCAGCGCTGCATGGTGATGTTGTACAGGCTCAGCGTGAGCGGATTATTGAACAGTTGCGAGCGGGACATCTGGATGTGGTTGTTGCTACGGATGTAGCAGCGCGAGGCCTGGATGTGCCGCGTGTCAGCCACGTCATCAATTTCGATCTGCCGCGAGGCCGAGAGGCATATGTTCATCGTATTGGGCGTACCGGGCGAGCGGGGCGTCAGGGCGAGGCAATTCTGTTTGTGCATCCGCGTGGCGGGCGCTTATTGTCGAGTATTGAACATGCAGCCGGGCAGGCTCTTGAGCCAATGCCGATGCCTTCGAATCGAGCAGTGAACAAGAAGCGTGTCGCGGCGTTTCATGAATCCATCCTGCGAGCTCTTGAGGATTCCCAGAAGGAGACTCTGCAGTCAATTATGCAGCAGTTTCAGCGTGAGCGTCCTGAACTGGAGGCGGATGCGATTCTGGGGGCGCTGGCCGTACTGGCTGTGGGCGAGCGGCAGTTGTTGAGTCGAGAGGAGGTACCACAGGAGGAACTGGAGGACTTGCGGAGTCGCCGTGGAGGTCCGGGCGGCAGTCGTCGTGGTCCTCCGGGATTTTTCGATGGTGGTCGTGAGCGTCGTTCTGGATTTGGCGAGCGAAGTCGCGAGCGTGGTGGTGAGCGTGGTGGTGAGCGACGTTTTCGTCAGGAGCGGGGCGATGACTTTCGGGGTTCTCGCGAACAGGGACCGATGCAGAATTTCCGTCTGGAGGTCGGTCGAGTGCATGATGTGCGAGCCGGCAGCATTGTCGGCGCGATTGCCGGTGAGTCCGGATTGGACAGCAGTCGGATTGGTCGGATAGATATTTTTGATGACTTCAGTACTGTGCAGTTACCTGCGGGGATGCCGGCCGACATTTTTCAAAAGCTGCGTCGGGCGTGGGTTGCCGGGCGTCAGTTGCAGATATCGGAACTGAACGAGGCGGTGCCGCAGGGTGAGGGCAGGCGGCGTGAGACGGGCGAGCGGGGCAGTCGGGAGGGTGGTTTCCGTGACCGAGGTGCTCGTTCCGGCGGTGTCCGTGAGCGTCGACCTAGCTTTGGAGGTCCTCGTGATGGAGGTCCTCGTGAGGGGGGATCTGGTGAGCGTCGGGATCGTCCGGATGGAGAGCGCGGGCGGCCGTTGCGTGGTGCTACTGGAGCACCTTTTGGCAGTGAAGGTGCAACTGAGCCTCGTGGGGAACGGCGTCGGGAGTTTGGGGATCGACAGCAGGGTGGCGGCGGTGGATTTCGCGGACGTGGTCCTCGGGGTTCCAGCGGAAGTGGTGCCAGCGGTCGTGGTCGGGATGAGTTCCGGGGCGGTCGTCGTGCCGGGCCGGGCGGGGGATCATTCAAGCGTCGCGACCGGCGTGCTCCGGGTGACGGCTGAGTCGAGTGTGAGTTGCTGAAACGAAAAAGGGGCGACCTGTGTGAGTCCAGGGCGCCCCGGTGTAATTGTTAGTGCGAAGTGACTGCTGAGGCAGTCGGAGCAGTTCAGCGACCAAGGAACGTGCGGCGCAGCCAAGCATTCTTGCGTCGCTCCAGTTCCATCACTTTTCCGAAGAATGTCTGCTTTGAGCTGCGTGTGACTCGTCGTGCAGCGACTGGCTGAACCGGCACTGACTTGACGGCGGCGGTGGCGGGCAGAACGTGTACAGGAGTCTCGTTGCCGACAGCTGCGGAAGACAGTGAGAGGGCAACAAGCAGAGCGAGACCGGTCAGAGAACGCATCAGCAGTCCTTTCGAGCAATGATTCTTTGGTGCCTGAAGTTAGAGAGCGATTCAGGTTGCGGAGGGTTTCGGCAGGAGTGCGGGTCAGATTTGTGATCTGGTCGATGAATTGGCGTTGTTGGGTACAGTTCGCGGCCGGATTTGCCAGAGATATCAGGTGTTCTGACGGTAGGCGTCGTTTCGGGAACGCGTTACAACCGGAGGAATCGTCAAATTCGTCGAGATTTGAATCTGGTGTGGTGAAGATTGGTACGGAAATGTCTATGGGGCGGGGGAAGAGTTGAATTGACACGGACAATTGATCCGTTAATACTAGTCCTGAGTCAGATAGCAAGTCGGGGTCTGAAAAAGGCAATGCTGGATCACCAGTGACTGCTGAACAGTGAGTGGCGTGGCCTGTCGCCGTTGCTGTAGATGTGTGGCTGTAAGGGTTGATCGCCGTGGGGGCCCTTCGTCTGGACCTCTGTGTTTCTGGCGGTTTTTCGGGGTTTGTGCATGGCACAGTGTCCTCGGTGATTGCTACAGTGTCTGCGGGTGTGGTTGTTCTGTTTTTTGTCACGACTATTTTTGGCATTTCTGCGGTTGGTCCGCTGGTGTTTTCTGCTGCGTTTCTGTAGGGTTCCTGTTGCTGTCCTGAATTGCCGTCAACGAAGAGTGCTCAGATTTCCGTGACTGCGGTGGCATTGTCGCGGCGGGTGCCCGGTGGCGTGGGGCAGTCAGAAGTTGTGGTGTCTCGGTTCCTGTTCTGGTGACCGGGCTGCTGTCATCCTGCGATTGGTCAGGGTTTTCGTTTGTCTTTCGAAAGCCTGGCTCTGTGTTTGCTGTGACTGCGTGTAATGCGGTCATTTCTGATGCAGGTCGCCCTGAGCGATCGTCCTGTGCAATCTTGATGTACCTTAAAATGGTTGCGGTTTTTGGCATGATTTGCTGACCGTAATCTGTCCGCAGTCTGGGTGCCGGCTGAACGTCGGTGAACGGGTGGCATGTGCCCCTGTAGAATCCATACCGGTCAAAATGTTCGATGCAGTCCACGTGTGCAGACTGCGTCTTCTTAACACTGTCCAGTCGAGTTTTGTTATGCCTTCACGCAGTTCCGATTCTGACGGAACCAGTCCTCGTCCTCGTCGTCGAACAACTTCACGGTCTGGTGATGAGCCAAAAGCTACCGGACGGTCTCGCCGTCCCGCCCCATCCGAGGACGCAATAATTTCCAGTGAGCCGGATGATTTCGGTTCCGGGGTGGAATCTGATGGTGGTGCTCCATCGGAAGAGTCTCGTCCCAGTCGGTCTCGCCGTTCTTCGGTGGAACGCAGCGAGCGAGTTGTTCGCAGTGAGCCAGTTGCTGAGTCTGCCGAGCAGCGTTCGCCGGCCGCGGGCGATGTCACTGCAGACGAGCCCGTGTCGCGCGGTGGTCGGCGGGCACGACCTGAGCGTGGTTTGCGCCGGGACGTTCGTCGTCCTGCGGATGCAGATGGTGGTGCCGTAGAGGGCTCTGAGGATCCCGGTACAGCCGATCGTGGCGGCGATCGGACCTCGAATCGCTTCGAGCGTCATCTTGCCGACGTTGAGCCTCAGACCGGCATGAGTTATTTCAGTTCTGAGGAACTGGATTTCGGCGACGACGACGGCGGTGGTTCGCGAAGTCGCGGTGACCGCGGTGACCGCGGCGATCGTGGTGACCGAGGTGACCGCGGCGATCGTGGTGACCGAGGTGACCGCGGCGATCGTGGTGACCGAGGTGACCGAGGTGATCGTGGTGATCGTGGTCGTCGCGGTGGTCGTAGTGGTGACGGATATGGCGAGGGTGGTGGCCGTCGATTTTCGCGTCGTCGCGAAGAGACTTCGCGATATGCGGACGGTCCGTCACAGGATAGTGAGGTGGGTGAAGCGCCCACGCGATTTGAAACAGATGGTGCGGACGTCAATCGCGAAGGTGGTCGCGAGGACTGGGGCCGTGGTCGTCGTGGAGACGAGGGATTTGGTGGTGGCGGATCTGGCCGTCCTCCACGCCGTCGGGACGATCTGGAGCGATATTCGGATCAACTGTTTGGCGGTGGTGATGGGGATGAGGACCGCGGAGGTATCGCGGGTGGTGATGCTGACGGGGAACTGGAGGGATCAGGTGGCGGTGGTGGGTATGACGGTGCAGACGGGGACGATCGTCGTCCGTCACGTCGTCGCCGTCGTCGCCGTCGTCGCGGTGGTGACCGTGGTCCGGGCGATCAGGGTGGTCGCGATGGGTTTAGCCGCGATCAGGGGCCTCGCGGTGATGGCCCACGGTTTGACTCGGGGCGTCCTGATGGTGGCAACCGCCGTCATGGTGGTCGTCGTGGTGGTCCCGGGGGCCCAGGTGGTCCGCGTGAACGTCGGGGTGATTTCCCGCATCGCGGCGGGCAACCGATGGGCGGTGGTCGCGGGGGTCGTGACCGTGACCGAGATCGAGACCGTGGGATGCCGCGTCGGCCGCGCAGCATTTCTGCATCTACAGAGGTGATTGAGGGTACGTTTGAGGGCGTGGTGGAACTGCATAACCGTGGCTATGGATTCCTGCGGGATCCGAAGCGAAACTATGCGGCTGAGGATTCCAATCCGTTCGTATCAAGTTCGCTGGTTGAAAAGTACCGACTGCGTGAAGGGGTACTTGTTCGCGGCGAGGTCGGTGCGGGGACTCATAATCAGGGCCCGCGCCTGATGGAAGTGGAGACCATTGATGGTCTGACTCCTGAGGAGTACGACAAGATACGGCACTTTGACCAGCTGACGGCGATCAATCCGTTTGAGCAGATTCGGCTGGAAACGGGGCCTCGTCCGCTGACAATGCGAGTGATGGATCTGTTGTGTCCGATCGGCAAGGGCCAGCGTGCCCTGCTTGTGGCTCCGCCACGAACCGGTAAGACCATGCTGCTCCAGGATATTGCTCATTCTGTCAGCGTCAACCATCCTGAGATTCATCTGATGGTGCTGTTGATTGACGAGCGTCCTGAGGAAGTAACAGAGATGCGTCGGCTGGTGAAGGGCGAAGTGATTTCGTCTTCGCTGGATAACGACGTGGAAAGTCACATCCGGATTGCTCAGTTGATCATCGAGCGAGCGAAGCGATTGGCGGAAGAGGGCAAGGATGTCTTCATCCTGCTGGACAGTATTACTCGTCTGGCACGAGCCTTCAACAAGTACAGCAACACGGGTCGGACTGCCACTGGTGGTCTGGACATTCGTGCGCTCGATGTCCCCAAGAAACTCTTCGGTCAGGCTCGGCGATTTGACGAAGGTGGTTCATTGACTGTCTGCGGTACGGCGTTGATTGACACCGGCAGTCGGATGGATGAGGCCATTTTCCAGGAGTTCAAGGGGACGGGCAACATGGAGATGATGCTCAGCCGTGAACTGGCTGACCGTCGCATCTGGCCATCAATTGACATTACTCGTTCCGGGACTCGCCGTGAAGAAAAGATTCTGCAGGCGGATCTGCTGGAAGGGATTACGATGCTGCGGCGAAGTCTGATCAGTCTGAGTCCAGTTGAAGCCATGGAGCAGCTGACCAAGACGATGGAACGATTTCCGACGAATCGTGAGTTTCTGACGAAGATTCGCGCTGTGCTGTAATCGTTGTGGATCAAGTCCGTATTCGGGCGAGATTTTCTGTGAGGGCCTGTGCGTCGAGAGTGGCGGACAGGCTCTTCTGTTTGGAACTGTTATGAACTGGATTGTTCTGAGTCTGATGTCGGCTGTGTTTCTGGGGCTGTATGAAATAGCCAAGAAGGAATCACTGAGAGGGAATGCTGTCCCGCCGGTGTTGTTGTTCAACGTGCTGACGTCTGCTGCTGTTTATCTGCCCGTGATTCTGGTGTCTCGTTTTACGTCATGGCTATTACCCGGCGATCTGCTGCGTGTGGACGAGTTGTCATGGGCTGAGCATCTGATGCTGGCGGGCAAGTCTCTGCTGGCGGGCAGCTCATGGATTTTTGCATCGTTCGCGCTGAAGCATCTGCCGGTGTCGATTGCAGTACCGATTCGTGCCAGCAGTCCGCTGGTTACGATTGTGGCGGCCGTGCTGTTTCTGGGGGAGCGTCCATCACTGATTCAGTGGCTGGGTGTGTTGGTGGTCCTGATTTCGTTCTACGCTTTTTCTCTGGCTGGTCGGCGCGAGGGAATTGTATTTCATCGGGATCGCTGGGTGTTCTGTATGGTGCTGGCGACTGTGCTGGGTGCCTGCAGTTCGCTGTATGACAAGTTTTTGCTGGCTGACAGTGGGTTTCGAACAGCGACGGTCCAGGCGTGGTTTTCAGTCTATCTGGTTCCGGTCATGCTGCCGCTTGCAGCGTGGTGGTATCGCGAGGGGCGTGCTGACAGTGCCTTCGAATGGCGCTGGTCTATTCCGATGATTGCTCTGCTGCTGCTGGTTTCAGATTTTCAGTATTTTCATGCGATTGAGCAGCCTGGGGCGCTGATTTCTGTGATTTCTCCTCTGCGTCGCACCTCGGTGGTGATTGCTTTTGTGGCGGGAATTCGCATGTACGGCGAGCAGAACTGGCGCATGAAGGCCGTTTGCACAGCCGGCCTGATGTGTGGAGTGTTCATCATTTCGATTGCTGGAAAGTAGTACGAATCAATCTGAAGAAATCTGCGGTCTGATGTCGGCGTCGTGGTGTCTGACTGAGCGTGAGCTGTGAGCCAGAGTGGTTTGCAGGTGTGCGTTGGGTTATGGAACACCTCAGAAGGCCGGTGCGATTATGTGGACCGCAGGCAGATACGCGTTGGGGTTGCTCGGGGTGCTGTTACTACTGGGGCTGGGAACAGCGGGGCGCATGTGGCGGAATATTTCCGGCTACACTCGTGCTGCTGTCCAGCATTCCGCGATGCAGATTGAACAGGAGTTGCCGACAGGCGTTCATGAGCAGAAGCTGGAAAATGATCTGGCGACTCTGCGGAATGAATTGACTCAGCGGCAGGCGAAGCTGAATCTGGCTGCCTCTGAAGAGGCTCGCCTGCAGCGTTCCGTTACTGAAATGCGGTCTGCCATAGCCCGGCGGACGTTACTGCTGCAGGATGCTGCTGCAGCATCAAAGAAAGTGGGTGCAGCAGTCGCCACTGTGAGTTTTGCAGGACGCGAATGGCAGCAGGAACAGTTTGATCTTGAACTGGACCGGCTGATGAGCGAGCAGGAGCGTGAGCAGGGGCAGATCAATGTGTTGCTTGAGTCATTGAAGCAACTGCAGGAAAGTGTGACTGAGGGGCGTGTGTTGGCTGCTGAACTGGAGAAGCTGCTGCAGGGGGCAGAATCGGAGTGGAAGTCATTACAGATGCGGCGCGATCAGGCTGTAAGTCGGCGACAACTGCTGGATCTGGTGGAAGCCGCAGGGCGGAGCAATAGTTCGGTAGCTGCTGAGATTGGCCGAAATCTGGATCGTCTACGAACTGAGGTTGCGGAAGTGGAAGCCGCGAATACAGCTCGTGATCGCCTCACGCTGGCGAAGGAAAATGAATTGGAACGTGCTGACCGGCGACAGGCGTTGCTGAATCGATTGCGAAGTTCACCTGCTGGGACGGGGACCGACGATTTGACCTCGACGACAGCTTCCGAGCAGGAGCGTGTTGCCGGGCAACCCGAGCCCGCAGCGCCAGATGTATGGATTAACAAGCTGTGATTCTCTGGGACGCAGGATGACGAGCGTTGTCCGCCAGATTTCAGGGAGCTCTGCCGTATGGGAATTGAGATTGTTGATCGATCACGTGATGGGATGGCTCGCTGGGTGTTCTGGGGGTTTTGGGCATCGGGGCAGCTACTGAGTCTGCCTATGGTGCTGCATCTGTACGTATCAGGTCAGTGGGAGCGGTCCGCATACTCAGGTGCTGCGGAGCGTCAGGCTGTCCAGTGTCGTTTGTTGGCTGTAGCGGAAGGCCTCGAGCGAATCCTTCCTGTTGTGGATGATGTAGAGATGCGGACATTGGTGCTGGAGTTACGTACTCGCTTGCCGAACTGCGTGGTTGATCTGAATCAGAGTCTGGAATCTGCTGATGCGGAGGCTGCAAGCTGGTTACAGAGTATTTCTGCATTGTGCCCGCAGGAACCGAATCGGGACTTAATTCAGCGCGGCTTGCGGTCTGTCGAGGCGGCCCTGAGGCAGATTGCAGGTGCTGAGAAAGCAGCAGCCGAAGATCTGGCAGAGCGTGCACGTGAACTGTTGCAGCGGTGGCCATCGGGAAGACTCAGTGATGAGCTCAGGCTGTCTTTCGAAGTACCAGCGATAGACCTGCTGCTGCAGGGAATCGAATTGCTGTTGCGTTATGGTCAGCCACAGGCAGATGCGGAGTGGCTGTTACTGGCTGTCGAGATCTGGCCAGTCGCTGAGGAACAGCTGTTGAATCAACACCGACAGGAGGTGCAGTGATGGGGGCAGAGATTATGGTCTTCAAGGGGCGGAGCCGCGAGATACGGCGTGTCCCGGATGTACTGGCCTTTCTTCTGCCAGTGAGATTGCCACTGCCTGTCAAACTGCTGCTGCTGCCGATTGTGGTTGGGCTGGTTTGTCATCCGATTCTGCTGGTGCTGACTGCCGGGGGGATCTCCGCGTATTCAGGATATCGAGTGGGCTGTCGCTGGTGGTCTCTGTTCTGCAGTTGGTGTTTCTGGATCGCTCCTGCTGGATTTTTGTTCCTGCTGAATACTGTTGCCATTTGTGTTTTGTCTTCCGGTCCTCTGATGACACGTCATCAGAGATACTTTCCGGAGACGACTCAGCAGTTGCGAAAGCTGATGCTTGCGGAACCGCTGGGCTGGGATGCTGGTGGTGAGCAGCAGATTCGGGATGCTGCGAGCCAGCACCTGCAGCGGTGGGCTGGAGCAAAAACCAGCGACCTGCGTGCTCGGATTCATTGGCTGTTGCAGTATCGAGCATGGTTATCTGGTACAGCTGAGCTGGCATCACAGACCGAAGAGCGTCTGCGTCTGGCGGACGAGGGGTGGAAGTCCGGGGATTATCGGAACTCGCAGCTGCTGTATGGTTCTGTGCTGCCGTTACTGGAGGCTGAGATCCGATGTTTTTGTGCCGGTGGCAGCGGATTCGGTCAGTTGAAACAACTGTCTGCAACACAGCTGGAATCGAGGAGTCGAGCGGCAGGTGTGTTTGAGTAATCGGTCGGTATCAGCGTTTGTGATGGCCTGAGATTTCGGGGCGATCCTGCTGTTGATCTATTCTGTCGGTGCTGAATGTGGCCTGAGTGTCTGATCGAGGAATCGGAAAGCGTCGTCGATAGCAGCCTGCACAATCACCAGATGTTCGACTCCGGGAAAGTCATGATATTCGCTGCTGATCCCTGCGGATTGCAGGCTGCGGTGCAGTTGCAGTGCTCCTGATCGTCCGAAGTCTTCCGCTCCGGCTCCCACATACCACTGGGCATTCTTCTGACTTTTGTCACTGGTGACAGCCATGCGTCCGCCACCACCGAGCGCAACGGCAGCGATGGCACAGTCCGGCGCCTGCTGCATCTGACGCATCACTTGAGCTGCTCCCATGGAGTGCCCAAGCAGCATGACTCGACTACGATCTATTTCAGTGAATGTTGCAAGAGCATCCAGCATGTCAGGAACCGGGAGTGCAAGTCCGAGGAGTCCCTGTCCGGGTGCTATGACGATCCAGCCACGGCGTGTGGCTTCAGAGATAACCCGGCCGGCTCCGTAGGTTTCGAAGAACATGTTTTCGCTGCCTCCGGCGCCGTGGAAAACAAACAGAATGGGCGGAGCGGTCTCGGATTTTTCCGGTAGTCGCAGGCGAGCAGGAACGGACTTACGTCCTTTGGCGAGTGTTAGCCATTGATCGTTTGTGCGGCTGAGTGTGGAGACTGGCAAAGCCGGATCGTGGCTGGCAGCCATTAGTTGCTCGGCAAACGACAGTCGTGCCAGCAGAGGAAAGTCGGCTTCTGGAGCTCGTCCGGCCAGGCATGCGTCGAGCAGTGCGAGTTCACTGCGTGCGGTGGCAGCGGCCGTCAGCCCGATCGGGCTGACCGGGGCGGTACTGGAGTTCTGCAGTGCCTGTTCTCGCAGTTTATCAGTGGACATGCGCAGTTTTTCGATACGGCTCGGCAGGTTCGGAATTCTGCTGATTGTGATATCGGGGAGTCGGAAGTTGAGATCGTTATCAATCAGAACAGCTTCGAGTCGGTGGTCACCGGCTGGGAGTGGACCAGTTTGCCACTGGAGTTTCCTGAGACATTCGCTGGCGCTGCAGGTGAATTCGGCCAGTTGCCTGCCACTGGCGTCACGGAGCAACAGTTGGAGTTTTGTGGTTTCCGGGAGTGT
>CAXBSH010000156.1:0-12012 GCA_963977705.1 uncultured Planctomycetaceae bacterium | reverse complement strand
AGTCGTCGAGGTCGCTCCTGCGCCCTGCCCCGACGCGCCCGTCGTGCCTGGACTGCCGGTGCCGCTCTGGCCGCTGCCGCTGGTGCCCATCGAGCCGTCTTTCGTCGTGCCGCTTGCGCCGGAGCCGCCTGCGCTCGATCCCGTCGCTGAGCTGCCGCCCATCTCACCGCTGCGCATGCCCGTCGTATTACATGCTGCCAGGAACAGTGCTGCCATGCTACCGATGAGAATGCCTTGAAATCGTTTCATGATCATCTCCTTGTAGGTCGGTGCGAGCATCATGATCATGATTGGGTAGTCAAGCGACGAACATAAGATGCCCACTACCGCTAGCGTAGGATGCTTCGTACAGCCTATGTTTTCCATCGCTCAGGTCTTCGGTTCCGATATTGTCGCTGCAGGTGGGCGAGGCGGGCGTCGCTCAGCGCCTGTGCGACCGTCGCGCGCGGCAGGGCCAGCAGGGTGGCGGTGGCCAGTCCGGTACTCTGCAGCTGCCTGTCATCGCGACAATCTCAGTCAGCACTGTCGTCAGTGTTCCCGATGGTGGCACCGTACTGCTGGGTGGTATCAAGCGTCTGCGTGAAGGCCGTAACATGGCCGGCGTTCCGATTCTCAACAAGATTCCTTACATCAGCCGTCTCTTCAAGAACAGCGGTGTGGGTCGAGAAACGGAAAGCATCATGCTGATGGTGACACCTCGCATCATCATCCAGGAAGAAGAAGAAGAGATTATCAACGGAACTGCGGCAGAATAGCATTCGAGGCAGTCGGGTCGGTCTGCAGACAACTGCAGACCGCCATCTTCCGCAGGTGCGGTCTGCGAAAGAAGGTTGTGGCCCGAGCCGCTGAGAATGTGTTCTCTGCAGCGAAGCAGTTTCGGGGTCTGAGCCGTCGCGAAGTGCGGGTTTCGCGACGGCTCTTCTCTTGCGCTGATCAAACTCGCCAGTTGCTCGCAGCCACACTTCATGGTTACCATACGGGCCATCCCCCTGCATACTCCTGCCAGGTTTGCCCTCCATGAAACGCGTTGGAATCATCGCGCTGCTGCACGAAAGCAATACATTTCTGCATCAGCCCACCACGATTGAGCATTTCACAGCCAATCTGCTGGTTTCCGGAGCGGCCGTACTGCAGGCATTTCAGGGTACGCCGCACGAAGTTGGTGGCTTCCTGCAGGCCCTCGCCGAAGATCCGGATACAGAGCCCGTCGGTATCTTTGCAGCTCGCGCAATGCCCTACGGCACCATCACGGCCGATTGCTGGAACCAGCTGATGCAGCAGCTGCAGGACAGCCTGCAGCACGCCGGGCCTCTCGACGGTCTGCTCGTCGCACCCCATGGGGCCACTGTCGCCGAATCAGCAGCTGACGCTGATGGATGCTGGCTGCAGCTGGTCCGCAGACTGGTCGGCCCACAGCTGCCCATCGTCGGAACACTCGATCTGCACGCCAATGTCTCACTGCAGATGGTCACTGCCTGCGATGCACTGTTCGGCTATCGAACCAACCCGCATCTCGATCAGTTCGCTCGAGGCCTCGAAGCCGGTCGCTGCCTGCTCAATGCTCTGCATACCGGCATTCGACCCGTCATGGCATTTCGCCAGCTGCCTCTCTGCGTCAATATCGAACGACAGGCCACTGCTGAACAACAGGGACAACGTCTGTGGCAGACAGCCGAACGCCTGCAGTCCCACCCCGAAATGCTCAGCGTCTCCTGCCTCTACGGCTTCCCCTACTCAGATGTTCCTGAAATGGGCGCCTCCGTTATCGCAGTGGCTCGTCAGCACCTGCAGGTCGCTGAAACAGCTGCCGCAGAGATGGCCAACATGTGGTGGGCCCAGCGTGATGAATTCACCGGACAGCTGATTTCCGTCCGACAGGCCATCGAACTGGCCCTGCAGGTTCGCCAGCAGGAACCCCACCGTCCTGTGGGACTGCTGGAGATGGGTGACAATGTGGGCGGTGGCAGCCCCGGTGACGGTACCTGGGTTGCCCATGGCTGGAGGGAATTCGGGGCCGGGCCCTGCCTCACCGTGCTGGCAGATCCGGATGTTGTAAAACTGGCTGTTGCTGCCGGCATCGGCAGTACTTTGCGGATCAACATCGGTGGAAAGCTTGATCCACAGCGTCATGGACCCCCACTGCCTGATGACTGGACGGTTCACAGTCTGTCCGATGGGCGATTCTCAGAATCCCAGCCACGACACGGCGGTTATTCACAGTTCAATCAGGGACCAACCGCTGTGCTCCACGGTGCCAGCGGATTGACTGTGGTGGCCACCACACTGCGAGTCGCCCCGCTCAGCCTGCAGCAGGTGCTTTCACAGCAGCTGAACCCCGCGGATTTTGCAGCCATCATCCTGAAAGGCGTCCACGCCCCCGTAGCTGCCTATGCCCCCGTCTGCAGTCGACTGATTCGCATCAATACCAGCGGAGTCACGACAGCCGACCTGACCGAACTGCAGTTCAAACAACGACGACACCCCTTGTTTCCATGGGAACTTACAACCGACTGGCAAGCCTGACTATGACTGCATCATCAGCGACGACCTTGCATTACACCCGGGGGGCAGGACGAGTTCACTGGCTGATGATTCTGCTGGCGACACTGACCGCAGTGCTGCTGTATCTGGATCGCGTCTGCATCAGCACTGCCGGGAACACCGTCGCTCAGAATCTCGGCATCACAAAACAGCAGCTGGATGAAGTCCTCGGTGCCTTTTTCCTGACCTATGCTCTTGGTCAGCTGCCGGCAGGCTGGCTGGGTGACCGATTCGGAGCTCGCTGGACACTCGGGCTGTACATCTTCCTGTGGTCACTGGCCACGGGACTGCTGGCATTCGCCCGCACGCTTTCCGCTGTGCTGATCCTGCGACTGGCCTGCGGACTGTTTGAAGCAGGTGCATACCCATTGGCGGCCAGCATCGTCCGACGCTGGGTTCCGGCCCGCTGGCGTGGTACAGCCAGTGCCTGCATTGCCGTTGGTGGAAGACTGGGTGGTGCCATTGCTCCCATCCTTACCATTCAACTGATGCTGGCGTGGACTTACGGCAATGAATGGTCCAATTTGCCGCCCGATGCCCGCGCCGGACTCGACAGCTGGCGACCTGTGATGGGACTGTATGGACTGGCTGGCGTCATCGGAGCGGTGATCTTTGTGCTGCTGTTTCGCGACTGGCCTCACCAGCACCCAGCCGTCAATGCGGCAGAGCTGGCACTGATCCGAGGCTCTGAACCACTGTATCAAAACACTACGGCCCCTTCTGAATGGCCCCCCGTGGTTGCCATGATCTGCTCGTTCCCAATGTGGATGAATTGCGCCGTCCAGTTTTCAGCAAATCTTGGCTGGGGCTTCCTCGTCACAAAGTTCCCGCAGTATCTGGAAGAAGAATTTCAGAGCAGTCAGCAGCAGCAGGGCTGGATGCAGAGCCTGCCACTGGCAGCCGGGATCATCGGATTGTTCCTTGGTGGCCTGTTTACCGATGCACTGACGCGCAGGTTCGGCCCGCGCTGGGGCCGCTCACTCGCTATGTCCGCTTCACGCCTGTTCGTCGTGGCGTCACTGGCCGCCGTTCCCTTCGCGGGCTCCGCATGGACCGCCACTCTGCTGCTGGCTGTCGTCGGGCTGGCAACAGATCTGGGCACACCCGCAGTCTGGGCCTTCGGACAGGATGTCGGCGGACGGTTTGTTGGTTCCGCCGTGGGCTGGGCCAATATGTGGGGCAATTTCGGAGTCGCGGTATCGCCCGCATTCTTCGGCTGGATCGCAGCTTCGTCTGCTGCAGGTACGGGCTGGAATCAAGCCTTCGCTGCATGTGCAGTGGTCAACCTGATTGCTGCCGTCGCGGCACTGGGCGTCAATGCCTCCAGACCACTGGTACCCGCTGTACAGACCTGAAACAGGTCCATACACGGGTACCTTGTCCTCACACCTCACCAGACGTACTCCGGAAACCGTGGCTGATGCTGATTCGGCGGAGCCACATACCATGAAGGAGCATTGTACAGCCGTGATTGTCGCGGCACTTGATACCGGCCTGGCTGCACGTGAGCATGAGCGGCCTGCAGAATCTGCGGGTGTCGCTGAAAGTCCGGGTGCGGAGTCGGGGTGTGATGCCCCTGCGGCTGAATCCCGGGTTGCGGAACCGGAGGTGGCACAGTTGCCGGACCCGGTGGACTGAAATGGCCGTCCGGAACCGGAGGTGGCGAAGTCGCGGGGCCATGCGAGTTCGGAACGTGCTGCGGAGGACCCGGAACTGGTGGCACAACCGCAGGGGGCAGCGGAGCCTGTGGTGCTGCAGGCAGGATGTGTGGGTGCGCCGGTGGCATCACCGCCGGACCATGCTGCGATGCATACCGAGCACGCGGTGCAGCATATTCCTGCGGTGAAGACAGCCAGCCATTCTGGCCAGGCCACGGAGACAGTGGCCACTCAGAAATTCGCTGCCTGCGAACATACGTAATCATCTCACGACCACCCAGACTGTAACGCCGATAACCCTCGAAGGATGGCGAATAATAAGAGTCCGGATCTGCCCCAGGATCCAGTGCATACACCGGGGAAGTACCGGACCACGTGTAGTAGACCGGACCAGGCACTGATCCCGGAACCACAGCTTGTGGATATTGGGGCTGAGGATATTGGGGCTGAGAATACGGAGCAGGAGGATTCTGAACCGGAGGGAAAGGACCTGGAGCGAACTGAGTGGTCTGCCACTGGCCTGCCGCTTCAAGTTGCTCAGCCTGCAGGTCCGGCACAGAGCTGGTATCGGCGGCCGAATCATCAGCTGAGGCGTCTGCATTCGGACCACCACGCCCTCGGCCGTTATTCGGAGGACCACCGGGTGATCCTCCCGGACGCCCTGGAACGGAGGGACCACCGCGACCGTTCGGACCAGGCGCTCCCCGAGAACTCTCAGTGTTCCCACTCGGGCGCTGACCACGCACAGGACCACCCCCGTTCGTAGCACCGCTCTCCCGACCTCGTGCTGGGCCGCCGGGATTCACAGGACGAACCTGCATCGGCATGCCGGAGAACTGCTCATCCGTGTCATGCCATGAGGAAGGAGCCGTCCATGCCAGCTTACGGTTTTTCAACACAGACTCATAGCCAACGTAACCATACGACTGATCCAGCGAGTTGAACGCGCTGGACAGGTCCACCAGTTCACTGTTGATCGAATTCTGCACGGCCGACAGCCCGGTGATCAATCCCACCACCACCATCGTCCCCACAACCACCAGCTCGGCGGAAATGACGGCACCGGACTGGCACCTGAAAAATGACCTGCGGAGGTCACACATGGATGCACCTTTCATTCGGATATCTGCAAAAAAAACATCCGATGCGAGAGCAGGGCACTCCAGCCCCGTCTCGCATCGGATGCAGTCGACGATCAGGAGTCCCTCCCGACCGAAGGGCGGTTTCTCAGGCCGCCGTTCTCTCTCGCCGTGAACAGAGCCGATCCTCGCCACCTTACGCCCGGCGCACGCCTTCGAATGTTCCCCTTGAACATCCATCCGACGCTGCGAAACAACAGGCAGCAAAACCGCGAGAACCGTCACAATCACAACATCCGTCACAATCTGCAGATCCCATACCGTAGGCACAATCGACACAATCGATACATTTTAACATCGACGTAAAGCCTTGATGGCAAAACGATTACACGAAATCAGGCTGTTTCAATGCCGGTCAGACCCGAAAAACGGCGCTAAGCAACCTGAACAGTGTTATTAGCGCTTTGTCAATTTGCCTGAACACTACCGGTCGGCAAACTCGCGGGAAGACTGCCTTCCCCGCAAGGTTCCGAGCACTGACAGTCGATTCCCACTCGAAAAACTGGTATTTTCACTCTGCTGGGCGCGCTCCTCCTCTCCACGCACGCCTCAATACTCGCGGATACAGCCTCATGGCAAAATGTCTGGTTACTGGCGGATCTGGCTTTATTGGCAGTCATCTGACCGAGCTTTTGCTGGCTCAGGGACACTCGGTCGTTGTCCTCGATAACCTCTCCACAGGTCGCTCTGAAAACCTCGATCACGTTCGCCATCACGAACGACTGGAAATCCGTTCCGGTTCCATCACCGACCCGGTCGCGCTCAGCGAAGCAGTTCGCGGCGCAGAAGTTATTTTTCACCTTGCCGCTGCTGTCGGTGTGAAACTTGTCGCTGAAGACCCCGTTCGAACCATCGAAACCAACATCTACCCCACAGAACACCTGCTGCGACTGGCTGTTCAGGGCACGGTCAAACATTTCTTTCTCGCATCCACCAGCGAAGTCTACGGCAAAAATCCGAAGGAACGCTGGACGGAAGAGGATGACCTGCACCTTGGACCCACCAGTCGTCCCCGCTGGGCCTATGGCTGTTCCAAAGCTATCGACGAATTCCTCGCCCTCGCCTACTGCCAGAAATATGGCCTCGGAGTCACGATTGGGCGGTTTTTCAACGTCGTTGGGCCACGGCAGGTGGGCAACTATGGCATGGTCGTGCCACGATTCGTCGATGCCGCTCTGCAGGGCCAGCCACTCACTGTCTACGATGATGGATCACAGGTTCGCTGTTTTGCTCACGTTCGCGAAATTGTCAGCTGTGTGCTGGACCTGACTCTGCACCCGGCAGCCACCGGCCGAGTTTTCAATATTGGCAGCGATCAGCCGGTTTCCGTCATTGATCTGGCCCGACGGGTGCTGCACAAAACCGGCTCAAACTCGGAAATTTCCTTCCTTCCGTACCATCGTGCGTACAGTGAAGATTTCGAAGACGTGCAGCGGCGAGTGCCCTGTGTTGATCTGCTGCAACAGACCATCGGCCGCAAACCCGTCATGACCCTCGACCAGATCCTTGAAGACATCATCGCGTGGAAAACCAACCGCCCCTCTTGCGGGAATTGACAATCGCACACATCCGGAAGCCCCTGACACTTGATTCCTCCGGGCTTCCCCTGGTATTCTTTCTCGTTCGCCTGAGGCTGGCAGTTTCTTCAGTTTCAGGCCCACTGCGGTAGTGGCGAAACTGGCAGACGCGCACGCTTGAGGGGCGTGTGGAGCAATCCGTGCAGGTTCAAGTCCTGTCTACCGCATTCAGATACCCCGCTCATGTCTCAGCCTCCGGATCCCGCTGCATCATCCCTCGCCACACAGCCTCCTGCTGGTGACCCACCGCAGCAACCGTTCAACGTCCGGACCTTCTGTTCAGAGACCGCTGGCCTGCTGCAGGTCGCTCCCGGACAGGTCGAAGGCGCCGTCAAACTGTTTGATGACGGCAACACCATCCCGTTTATCGCTCGCTATCGCAAGGAACAGACTTCAGGACTGGACGAGCGGCAGTTGCGACACATCGAAGACGCCCTCGAAAAAGCCCGCGAACTTGCCAACCGCCGTAATTCCATTCTGAAATCCATCTTCGAACAGGGACGGCTGACTGCCGCTCTGCAACAACAGATCCTGCAGTGCCGTGACCAGCGCAGCCTCGAAGAATTGTACCTGCCATTCCGCCCCAAAAAACGTACTCGCGCTGCCATGGCAAAAGAGCGTGGACTGCAGCCACTGGCCGACATCCTGCTCGCCCAACAACCCCTGCAACTCCAACCTGCTGCTCTCCTCGCACGCTTCGTCAACCCCGCACAGGGCGTCCCCGATGAAGCCGCCGCACTCCAAGGCGCCTGTGATATCCTCGCGGAAACATGGGCCGACCAACCCGCACACAGACGCATGGCAGCAGAACTCGCCGCTCGCGGCGAACTCATTTCATCTGTCAAAAAAGGCCGCGAAGAAGAAGGGGCTCGCTTCGCCGGATACTTCAGCTTTCGCGAACGCATCGCCTCCATGCCCTCGCACCGCTTCCTTGCCATGCAACGCGGTGCAGAAGAGGGCATCCTGAAACTCCAGCTTGAACTTGACGAACAACAGGCCTGCCGACGCCTCGCCGATTCCGTTCTGAAAGATCCGCGATTTGCTTTCCACAGACAACTGCAGGACACCGTTGTCGACTGCTTCGATCGACTGCTCAAACCGGCCGCAGAATCGACCGTCCTGCAACAGCTGCGGGAAAAAGCTGATGCCGAAGCTGTGGCCGTCTTCGCGCGCAACCTGCACGACCTGCTCATGGCCGCTCCCGCCGGACAACACGTCACAATCGGTGTCGATCCCGGATACCGCACTGGCTGCAAACTGGCTGTCGTCGACAGAACTGGCCGGTTCCTCACCAGCGAAACCATCTACCCCACACCACCCCGCGAAGATCTGCAGCATGCCGAAAATGTGCTGCTGAAACTGATCCACCAGCACAACGTCAGCCTGATCGCTGTCGGCAACGGCACCGCCTCACGTGAAACTGATCGATTCGTCGCCAACGTGCTCAAACGACACAACCTCAGCATCACCCACGTCACCGTCAGCGAAGCCGGTGCCTCTGTGTACTCCGCCAGCGAAACTGCCATCGCCGAATACCCGGACCTGGATGTCACCATTCGCGGTGCCATCAGTATCGCTCACCGCCTCCAGGACCCCCTTGCCGAACTCGTCAAAATCGATCCACGATCCATCGGCGTCGGGCAGTATCAGCACGACGTCGATCAGACCCTCCTGAAAAAAACGCTCGACCGCGAAGTGGAATCCTGTGTCAATGCCGTCGGTGTCGATCTGAATACAGCCAGTGTGCCACTGCTGACGCATGTCGCCGGCATCGGTCCCGTACTGGCCCGAAAAATCGTCGCGTGGCGCGATGAACACGGCGCTTTCCTGTCACGTCGAGATCTGCTCAAAATTCCACGCCTCGGCCAGAAGGCCTTTCAACAGGCAGCCGGCTTCCTGCGGATCCGTGAAGGCTCAGAACCACTCGACGCATCCGCCGTACACCCGGAACAATACTCGCTGGTCCAGCACATGGCCCGGCACCTGCAGCTGCAACCCGCCGGTCTCATCGGCAATCCACAACTCACCTCACAAATCCGACCGGAAGACTTTATCAGCAGCGAATTCGGAGAATTCACAGTCCGGGATGTCCTGCAGGAACTGGCCCGCCCTGGACGTGACCCCCGCAGCGAATTCCGCACCGCGCGCTTCGCCGATGGGATCAGCGAAATCGAACATCTGCAGCCCGGCATGGAACTGGAAGGAATCGTTACCAATGTAACGAAATTCGGGGCCTTCGTTGATATCGGTGTGCATCAGGATGGACTGATTCACATCTCACAGCTGGCCGATCACTTCGTCCGCGATCCGGCAGAAATTGTATCCGCCGGTCAAATCGTCGCCGTAACCGTACTGGAAATTGATGTCAACCGCCGCCGCATAGCACTCCGCAGACGACGCTGATCTGCTGCTGCAAACCTGTATCAGTTCCTCAGAACACGGCTCAGATACAGCCCGTCGGCTGCACCGCAGCCACAACCGGCACCTCAGTACATCCACTGAAACGACAGGCGGTGATCAGACTGCGACCAGCCACACCCTGCCACTCGATCGCATGCCGCTGCAATGGAGGTTCCCGACGATCCTCCACTGACAAACCCATCAGAATCATGTCCTGACAGTTATTCAGCCAGATACCCGTCGGCGCTGAATCCAGAATCTGCGAATGACTGATTGTCACGTTCCGACAATCCTCAAGTTCCAGCAGACCACGCCGCTGCAGCTCAGGAGCCTCAGGAAACTGATGACGTCCCGTCTGACAGTCCTGCAGAATATTGCCACTGAAAATACTGTCCCGACACCTCCGCAATGTCACTCCAGTACAAAGCTCACGCTCAACACCGTAGTCAGCATTATGCCCCAGACTGTTGTCGCCGATTGTGATCTGAGCACAGTCTTCCAGCAGCAGATTGCGATGATGCCCCGAATAAATACAGTTGCCAGTCAATGAAACTCCCTGCACCGAAGTCAGATGCACGTTCACCCACTGACTGCCAATCAGATTGCCCGACACGGCAATCATTCCCACTTTGGCATTGACCGCTGCCGGCTGACCAATCATCCGGATATTGGCCCCATTCGGACTGTAGGTGGCCTGAATCGTGTTGCTGCAGATCGTCCCCTCGCGAATACTGCCCTCACTGGCGTCCAGCCAGATTTCCGCCGTCGGGACACCGTCCGCATCCGGAACACCGTGCCCACCGTTGTTGTTGTACTCAATGTCGTTACCCGTGATCTGCAGATTACGGATTTCACTCTTCTCAATCCGAATGCCACCCAGCCGACAGTAACTGATATGACTGCTGCTGATGATCGTCTGATGCAGATTCACTGTGTCCAGCCAGATTCCAATTCCTGTGTTGTGATAAATGTGGCAGTGACTGATCAGCACGTTCCTTGCTCGTCCGGTGATCTGTATGCCATGACGCAGCCGGCGCAACAGCACCCCCGTCACAACAGGCTGCATCACACCCTCCAGACGAACACCATCCGCCTCGGGATGCAGTCCCGTGATCTCCAGATCGGACAGCATCGGCAACCGCTCGTGCGTCCAGATCGTATCACGAAAATCCTTCGGAGCCGCCGTTCCGGTGTGTGACCCGCGAAACACAATCGCCGGCCCGGCACCATCCATCAGAATTCGAGCCGTCCCGCTTTCGCCCCGAATCGACGTTCGCCCCACCGTCGGCAGCGAAACAATCAACGAACGAGTAATCCGGTAGTCGCCCCGCGGCAGACACACCTCGCCAACAGACTCGTCAATCGCATGCTGCAGCGCCTCGGTGTCGTCCGTTACACCGTCACCAGCTGCTCCATAGTCCGCCGCCTGAGCCATCTGTGTCTCCTGAATGCGACGGTAGCCCCCCTTAACGCGGCACCACCACCTGCAACTGATTATCAATCACATGACCAGGGTACATTCGAGTCGCTGCAGTGGTCGCCAGCTGGCGCGCCAGCCACGATCCCGCTCGACCCGTCAATGTCACCGTCTGAAATCCCGCCTCAACTCGGAAATCCGAGATTTCCACCGATCCCAGCTCATAAATCAAATCCAGACAACGATCTGTTTCCGGACTGGTTTTCGGAGTCTGTCGCATGAATGCCTCCATGTACCTCACCACCGCCGTAAATCAGCACAAACCGCTGACTCACTTTGCCTGATCCCCACTTTTATCAATAAAACCCTATCAGAAAACCACCCCCGATTTCAAAGCAGTCCACGAGATTCCCGAACTGAATCACCCGCCCCTCGACTCGCCTCTCAACCCTCCCGCTGCAACGCACCAGCTGCCGTCTTCAGCACCACCGCCCGCAAACCCCAAACCAATGCCGCATAGAACAGCAAACAGAAAATCACACAGCAAAAAATCAACGGCCCGTTGTTCGCTGACAACTCTCCGAATTCACTCAGAACTCCCATACCCACCGGATAAAATGCCATCAGAAACAACCATTCAACATTTCTCCGCCCGTCATAAGGAAGCATGCCCATCAAAAACGCTGGCCCCAGCGCGAACGCCAGCACCCCCAGCAAAGTCGCGACAGTGGCCTTCATCTGCGATTTCGAACGCAGACTGAAAAACAGGCCCAGCCACAGACCAAACGACAGATGCAGCCAGTTGAACGCCGCTGTTCGCACAAGGTACACCAACGAATCATCCTGCCCGTCCCACGCCCACCCCAGCTTCTCATCAACTCGCAGCCTGTACAGCATCATCAGCCCCGTCATTACCATCACAAAGGCACGAATTCGACTGGCCCCGGCTGCCTTACCCAGCAGAAAATCTCGATTGGAAATCGGTACTGTCAGCAGAATCTCCAGCGTCTGACGCTCACGCTCAAACACGATACAGCGAGCTGCCGTGGACATCACTGCTGCAACCCCCAGAAGCATCAGCAGTGAACTTGTTATGATCACCGGAGCAACTGAAGGCAGATGCAGTCCATCAGACGATAGCCACACCAAAAGAAACAACACCGCCAGACCCAGAAGAATCTGCCCCCGCACACGCGCCAGCGCCGACAGCGAACGCTCTCGCCACGCAATCACTCCGAATTCCGGTAACACTCGCGAAACTAAAGTCTCGGCTTTACTGT
>CAXBSH010000155.1:0-12024 GCA_963977705.1 uncultured Planctomycetaceae bacterium | reverse complement strand
CAGGGGGAACCTGAGCAGCTGGCAGCAGCCTGTCGAGCCTGTCTGTTTCATGCTCAGGAACTGGGCTGCTCCAGCATCGCTTTTCCGGCCCTCAGCGCCGGCACCTATGGCTATCCGATGGATCTGGCAGCCAACAATCTGATCAAAACGACGATGGATTTTGTCCGCTGGCATCAGGCGCCGAAACTGGTGCGGTTTGTCCTGTTTGATGCAGGAGCTTACGGGGCGTTTGCTCATGCCGTGGAAGAAGTGGTGCCGTGAATACCACTGCCGAAATTCGCCATTTCACGGCTTCTGATGGCTATGGAATTCGCTTTCGATACTTTCCTGCCCTGCCCTGTCGTGGCATTGTCATTGCCATCCATGGCATTCAAAGTCACTCGGGCTGGTATGAGTGGTCTTCGCAGCGGCTGGCCGAGGCGGGATTTGCTGTGTACTTTGCAGATCGTCGCGGGTCTGGTCTGAACGGGCTGCAACGTGGTCATGCAGTGCACGGCGAGCGTCTGATCAACGACGTTCGCGGACTGCGACAGTTGGCGCTTGCCGAACACTCGACGCAGCCGCCCGTCACGCTGCTGGGGGTCAGTTGGGGAGGCAAGACGGCCGCCGCCGCAGCCTGCCTGTTTCCCTCGGAATTCCAACGACTGGCCCTGCTGTACCCCGGGCTGATGCCTTGCCTGCAACCCACGTGGTCACAGCGTCTGCGGCTCAGGCTGGCGCGGCAGTTTGAAATTGTGAAACGACACATTCCAATTCCACTGGATGATCCGGCGCTGTTCACGCAGGTTCCTCAATGGCAGCAGTTCATCCGCGAAGATCCACTGACGCTGCAGACTGTCACCAGCTCGCTGCTGAATGCCGGCGCAGACCTCGACGCAATCGTGCAGCAGCGACTGCCGCAACTGCCGCTGCCAGTCCTGCTGATGCTGGCAGAGGCCGATCAGATCATTGACAACGCAGCCACGCAAAGACTGTTTTCGTGCCTGCCCGCATCCCGTCTGCAGTCTGTCGTCTGGCCGAATGCTCGGCATACGCTGGAATTTGAGCCTGGCCGGGAGCAGATTTTCGGGCGACTGATCGAGTGGCTCTCTGATTGATGGCTGCGGCTGCGAACGCGACGTTCAGAACAGCGGCGTCTGCTTGCCGATCAGGTCGCGATCACTGGACTGTTCAAACTGACTGAAGTCTTCGTCAAACACGGGTTCTGCGGCGTGGCGGCGACGGGGAGCGGGATTCACCTGCAGCGGGCGAATTCGTGGAGCACCTGCGAAGGCAGCCGCCTGCACAACTTCGCGACGATTCAGCACCTCGTCCACCTTGCGGTCGCGGGCCGCAGAGGCCACTGACCAGGATTCTTCCGGAACTTCCTCTACAGCCTGCCGTCGACGCTCAACACGCTGCATCTGTGCCACTTCGCCCAGTCGCTCTTCGATCTCTTCAGACTCCGGGTCCATTTCAAGAGCCCGCTGGTAGGCCACAGCAGCAGCCTCGTAGTTTCCTCGCACTTCATGAAATTCCGCGACCTGGACCAGCTTTCGCGCAGCAAGCGGGCTGGGAGTCGGATTGCGCTGCAGCAGCGCCAATCCAACCGAACAGCCGCTGAGCATCGGCAGGAGCAGGCAGACGATTCCGGGAAGCAGCGACCTGAACATGAATCAGGACCTCAATGTTGCAGCAATAACGACGATTCAGTACGAGGAGAAACCCCGATGTCAACATGCGGGGAAACCCTCGAACGATCGATCGGCGACTGCGATCACGGGTCCGCAGACCGCGATTTGTCGAGTGTCGAAAATTCCAGGTATGCGGACTGTGACAGCGTTCAAAGCGTCAGAACCGGATTATTTTAACGGCCTCGACCTGTCGGCCTTCGGCAGAATCTGCTGAATCGTTGCAGCCGGACCGGCCCGTCATCAGCCCTGTTTCAGATACCGTGCTCGAAAACGAGCAGCCCAGGTCGAAAACTGATTGTCTTCAATCGCCTGTCGCATCCCGCGCATCAGGTCCTGGTAAAAGTGCAGGTTGTGCAGTGTTGCCAGCGTTCCATACAGAGGCTCGTCTGCAAACAGCAGATGCCGCAGATAGGCCCGACTGTAGCCCCCGGAACACGCCACGCACTGGCAGGAAGTATCAATCGGATATCGATCCTTGCGAAACGTCTTGTCCTGCAGACGCATCTTGCCGTCCCACGTGAAGACAGTGCCTTCACGGGCATAGCGAGTGGGAATGATGCAGTCGAAAATGTCCATTCCGCATTCGACGGCACCCACAAGGTCTTCCGGCAGTCCCACACCCATCAGATAGCGTACCTGGTTTTCGGGCATCTGCGGAGCTGTGTGGCGGACGATGCGGATCATCGCCTCGTGACCCTCACCAACAGAGACTCCGCCGATGGCATAGCCGGGCAGATCGAGTGATGTGACCTGCCGTACGGCCCGCGATCGCAGCTCAAGCTCCATCCCACCCTGAATGATGCCGAACAGATGCTGGTGCGGCTGAATCGGTGCAGCCTTACAACGCTTCAGCCAGCGCAGCGTGCGATCCAGCGATTCCGCCATGTATTTCGGCGGCATGCGATAGTCCACGCACTCATCAAACGCCATCACGATGTCCGCACCCAGACGCCGCTGAATATCCATCGCGGTTTCCGGACTGAGCGTCATGGGAGTCGTCTCTGTGTCCTTTCGCCCGGAACGGAACTGGAAACTGACACCCTCTTCCGTGATTTTTCGATCAGGCAGGCTGAAGACCTGAAAGCCACCCGAATCCGTCAGCACGGTCTGATTCCACCGCATCATCGAATGCAGCCCGCCCAGACGTTCCACAATCTGCGTGCGATCCAGAATTCCCAGATGGTAGGTGTTGGCCAGTACCACCTGAGCACCGGTGGCGGCGACCTGATCAGGCAGCACACATTTGACCGTGCCCTGCGTTCCGACCGGCATGAAGGCCGGAGTCTGGACGGTGCCGTGAGCCGTCACAAAACGGCCACGTCGAGCCCGACCACTGGTGGCCAGCAGCTGATAATGCAGCCCGTTTCCGGGCGTCCATTGAGGAGATGACGAGTTCATGCGGATCCGCAGAGTCAGAGAATGTCGACAGACCGCTGCCGACCACTGGCAAAACCCCACACCATACCGCACATGTCGGGAAAAATCCGGTATGCAGCGGGATCGCCCGGCAATTCTCGAAAAACCGGGGCCTGCTGCCCGCCAAATCAGCGAATTTTCTGGTCGGGCAGCTTCTGCTGAATCCCCTCGTCCAGCGGCATCCGATCCGTTTCAGGCGTTAAACCCACGTTCGCCATCACCTTCAGTAACTCCGACTGCATCGACCGCACCACCGCCTGATACTGCGGCCGATCAATCAGATTGTACCGCTCCTCCGGGTCAAATTCGATGTTGTACAGCTCGGCCCGATGTCGGTCCGGACCACCATCACCATGCGGCGAATGGCTGTACTTCCACGTTTCGCCTCGCACACAACGGACATTCGGAGTATAGGGAAACTGCTTTTCATAGTTGTAGTGGTACAGAAAAGAAGTTCGCCAGTCAGGGTCACCGGACTGCACCAGTGTCTTCCAGGAACGACCATGAATCTGCGGCAGCGGCGCTGCTCCACAAAGCTCCAGCAGGCTGGGCGCAATATCCACAGTCAGGACCGACTGCTGAATGACCTTCGGCTGATCAACAGGCGTCAGACCAGGGAACCGCACCAGTTGCAGAATTCGCATGCTGGGTTCATGAGCCGTCCGCTTGTCGACCATCCCATGCTCGCCATTCAGCAACCCGTTATCACTCATAAAGACAATGATCGTGCGATCCAGCTCGCCACGCTGCTCAAGCAGCTGATACAGACGCTGCACACTGTCATCCACCGACAACAGTGTGGACCAGTAGGCACGAGTCATGTTTTCAAAGTCACGCACTGCCTCGGGTGAGTCATCCGGAAACTTCTTGCGCCAGTCAAACAGCGGACCATAGATTCCATGCCACGTTGACAGTCGCTGCCGAATCCAGTCGGGCTTGTCGTCCAGCATCCCGGCCGTCTCGGGATAGGCGACCCGGACTGACTCAAACGCCGCCTGATACTTCGGTTCAGGAGTATAAAAGCTATGAGGTGCCTTGTGCCCGATCATCAGACACCACGGCTGATCTGCACGCTGTTTCTGTAACCACTCTGCAGCCAGATCAGTGACCACATGAGTATAATAGCCGGGCAGAACACGACGTTCCTTTCCGTTGATATTGAACTCGGTGTCGAAATACTTTCCCTGACCTCGATGACTGACGAACCAGTTGAACCCGGGACGCGGCCCGTCGTTCTCTTCACCCATGTGCCACTTGCCGATATAGGCCGTGTCGTAGCCGGCTGATTGCAGCACCAGCGGGAAACTCTGCAGCCCCTGCGGATACTCCGTAAAGTTGTTCACAACGCCATGGGCATGAGCATACAGCCCGCTCAGAATGCTGGCGCGGCTGGGTGAACACAGCGATGTCGTGCAGAAGGCGTTTCTGAAATACACACCCTCACGACCCAGACGATCAATCCCCGGCGTCTTCAGATGCCTGTTGCCGGCAATCCCCGCTGCATCCCAGCGCTGATCGTCCGTCAGGATGAACAGCACGTTCGGACGCTGCTGCTGGACTGCAGGCTGTGCCGGCGGAGCACTCTGCAGAGTCCCCGCAAGGCAGCTCATCAGCACCACTGAAAACCAGAAGACTTTCATTGTCAGAGTCCTGTACGCGATACCACGCTTGAATGGTCAGTTGCGAGTCACTGTTTCGTCCAGATTCAGCAGCACACGACCCACCAGAGTCCATGCGGCAACATCCTGCGGAGTCGTGCCGGCAGGAATCTCTGGCAGTTTTGCCGGATCCCCCGTCCCGATATCCCGCGGATTCAGCCAGCCATCCGCCAGTCGCTGCCGCCGGGATTTCAAAGCCTCCAGCACCGCCTGCAGCTCCGTCTCAGTCGGAACTCGTGACGTACACAGCTGAAACGCATAGCGAGCTCTGGCAGTATCATCCGCTCCGCCCTCTTTCAGGATTCGCAGACCCAGCCCACGGGCCGCTTCCACAAAAATTGTCTCGTTCAATCCCGCCAGAGCCGCCATCGGTGTGTTGGATCGCACGCGTCGCGGACACGCCGCATCGCCATTCGGCGCATCCAGAGTCGACAGCACAGGATCCGGCATCGATCGCTTGCGAAACACATACACAGCCCGACTGTAACGCTCAGGTGCCGCGGCTGGAGTCCAGTAGCCGGGATACGTGTAGTTATAGTCCAGTACGTTCTGAGGTACCGGAGGAATCACGCTGGGACCACCCTGCTTCTGATGCAGCAGCCCGGCTGCCGTCAGTGCAATGTCACGCACAACTTCTGCATCAGCACGATAACGAGCCCCCCGGGCCAGCAGCTGGTTCTGCGGATCTCGCTCCAGCTGCTCGGCTGTGGCCACAGAGGACTGTCCGTAAGTTCGGCTGGTCAGAATCGTTCGCAGCAGATGCCGACGACTCCAGCCATGTTCCATGAAATCCACCGCCAGCCAGTCCAGCAGCTCGCGATACTCCGGGACCGCAGCCCGCGTCCCAAAGTCCTCTGACGTCTCCACAAGACCGCGACCGAAAATCGACTGCCAGACCTGATTCACCGCCACACGCGCTGCCAGTGGCGAGCGATCATCCACCAGCCAGCGAGCAAACCCGAGTCGGTTTTTGGGGGCATCGTCCGGGAACGCATGAAACGCAGCAGGAACCTGCGGTTCCACCGGTTCCCGCTGCTGATCCCATTCACCCCGATCAAGGCGAAACGTCTGCCGCGGATCCGCCACCTGGCGACTGGCCAGATGCAGAACCGTTGTACCAGCCTGAGGCAGACCCTTCTGCAGCTGCTCCCACTGATCCTGCTCGGTCTTCAGTTCCGGTACCGATCGTCGCCACGCATTGAAGACCGCTGCAGCTTCGTCCGCCGATCGCTGCTCTTCAGCGACTCGCATCGCCAGCACCGCCCCATGATCCACCGCAGGGGCGGTCGGAGCAGCTGACGAAGTCAGACTGAAACGCGCACAGCCCGGCATGTCACCCATGCGCCACGCAATCTTCAGTTCAGTACCTTCCGGGAAACTCAGTGGCTGTTCGAACTGCAGCACAGCCACCGAAGGCTGATTCCGCAGACCATGACCACGATCTGCCAGCCATGAGGTTTCATCACTGCCGTCAATCAGCAGTCCCACCGGCCCGGTCGTCTTCTTACCGTCTCCGGACTTCTGCTCCGCAGACGAAAAGTCGGCCGTGGCATTCACCAGCTTCTGCTTGACCCAGTCAGCTCCCGGAGCTTTTACGAAGACTTCCAGCTCATGGACAATCCATGTGCCGGATCGGCTGCGTCCCGGTCCATTCTGCGGCAGATCCCGATGATTCAGAATCTCAAACTGCAGCCCCGTCACGTTCTGCAGCGCTGGCCGCGAAATTACAAACACGTCACCACTGGTGTGGCCCTTCATCAGAATGGATCGATCCAGTTCCTGCGTCGGATGATTCAGGCCACTATTACTGCCCATCTCGATGAATTCCAGAGGCTGCCAGGAGGCGGTCTGCTGCAGTGTTGCCGCAGCAAAGGCTTGTTGCTCTTCCTGCCACTGCGGACGCTTCACACGCACTGCAGCGTCCAACTGCTCCTGCTGCTGCCGCGTCTGCTGAATCTGCTGCAGCTGCTCTGGTGAATACACCCACGACTGCGCTTCATAAGTGTTGTTCAGAAATGCAAACAGACCATAATATTCGTTGTGCGTCAGCGGGTCATACTTGTGGGAATGACACTGAGCACACTGAGTTGTCAGTCCAAGGACCGCCTTGCCGATACAGTCCATCCGGTCAAACATCTCTACCATACGAAACTGCTCAGGTACAATCGCCCCTTCTTCATTGATCATACTGTTTCGCAGGAATCCGGTGGCAATCATCTGAGATTGACCGGCATTCGGCAGCAGATCCCCGGCAATCTGTTCAATAATAAACTGATTCCATGGCATGTCCGCAGTGATTGCGTCAATCACCCAGTCACGCCAGATCCACTGCTCACGCTGCAGATCCTTTTCATAGCCGTTGGTGTCGGAGTACCGGGCCAGATCCAGCCACTGCCGCGCCCATTTTTCGCCGAAACCGCGACTGCTCAGCAGCTCGTCTGTCAATGCAGCCACGCCTCGTTCACGAAACTGCTGCAACTGTGCGGGTGACGGTGGCAGACCAACAAGGTCCAGATAAATGCGGCGACACAGAATCTCTGATGCCGCTTCCGGAGCAAAACTCAGACCCTCACGCTGCAGCCGATCTGCAACAAACGCGTCAATCGGATTCTGCTGACCATTGGCAGGCAGTGGACGCTTCTGCGGCGCAGTAAAAGACCAGTGCTGTTCATACTTCGCACCCTCGGCAATCCACTGACGCAGGATTGCAGTGTCAGCGTCTGTCGGGCGTTTCGGTCGTGATGGCGGAGGCATCACAACGTCCGGATCATGACTGGCCAGCCGCTTCAGCAGCTCACTGTCGTCCGGATGACCGGGCACGATCGCCGGCTTGCCGGAATCACCGCCCTTGACGGCACTGCTCCGTTCGTCCAGCCGCAGCCCCCCCTGACGCTCTTTTTCATCCACGCCGTGACACAGCCAGCAGTGTTCCGCCAGCAAGGGCCGAACCTGTTTCTGATAATCCACTTCGGCACGAACAGGATCCAGACAGGCCGCCGCCAGCGGCAGCAGCAGGAACAGTTTCCAGCGGTTCATGGTGGTCTTCCGCGATATTCCGACAGGACAGTGCGAGCACAGTTTGCTCGATACACCATTCCAGCATACCGCGAAAATCGTCCGAGGGCGAACTCAGCAGACCCGAGAGCAGCGTTTTATCAGCAGACTGAGTCGCCCCGGCGGAACGCGAGGCCCCCCGCCACCACAGCTGTCCTCAGCCGACTTTCATCGCCTTCAGTTGCCGCCAAATCAGCAGAATTGCCGTCAGCAGTGAACCCACAAGGAATGCCAGCCCGGCCAGAGTCTGCAGTCCTGGACTGACTGCACACAACAAACCAGCCAGTCCGGCCACGGCCAGCAGCAACAGCATCCGCTGCAGCAGGACCAGCAGCTGTCCCCGCGCCGCTGTACGCCAGACCACAATCGCCGTCACGCCACAGAACAGGGCCCACAACAGCCCCAGCCCCTGCTGAAGAGTCTCGGCAGAACGTACCTGCAGCGTCAGTCGCGGGTTGCCACCGGCACGCAGAAATGTCAGTACCACGCCGTCCTCCGGAATCTGAAAGTTCAGCGACAGCAGACCCTCAGAGCGCTGCAGCGATGTGCCAAAATCCACCTCTCCGCTGATGCCCGGAACTGCACCTGAGGCAGGTGCCTGCATGGGTGCCGGTGCGGGTGGTGCCGCGGCGTCCAGCATTGCCGCAGCCTCCCGGGGGGCTCGATCCCGAGACTTGTCCTGCTCAGCAATCGATAATGCCTCGCCCAACTCCCCGGCCACTGCCGGATCCGTCGTCTGCCGTTCCAGTCCAAGAGCATTCTGCCGCAGCTGCGACTGACTTCGACCACCCTTGGCAAGCCCCTGAGGACGAGGCATTCTGCCGGCTGCTCCCGGTGCCATTCCAGGCTGACCAGCCGCTGCCTTCTCAGCATCACCAAGCAACGCCAACTCGTCTGCTTTCAGCTCCTTATCGGCCGACTTGCGGCGTTCCAGAGACTCCACGCCGGATTGCGGCTTGGCTTCCGGTTCCGGTGCCATGAAGCGGAATCGAAGTGACTGATCCGGAGCATCGCCCCCGATGGCTTCACCACCTCGTTCGGACTTCGCCGGCAGGCCATACGCCTCATACTGAATCCCGTTACCAGAGAAAAACTGCATCCTGTTCTGCTCATTGTCCGCATTGATCTGCAGGTCCTTACCCAGCAGGTAACCCTGTCCCGCACCCTGCTGCAGCCCCTCGGTCTCAACACTCAGCTCGCTCAGTCTGCGTAAGGCGTCCTCCAGCTGCTGATTACCTGCACCACCGGCAGCACGCAGACTTTCCAGTCGCTGCTGACCCTGCTGCACAGCCTGCTGCTGGAACCACACATCCGTACCACCACTCTGGCCACCGGCTGCACTCCCGGAGTAACGCGAGGTGGCAGATAACACCTGCTCAACTTCTGACAGTAGCTTTTGATCCAGATACTCCTGCGCTGCAGCCTCAGTCACATTCGTCAGATCCGCGTTCTTCACAATCACCGCCCGCCACGATGCCGGCACATGGACGCTCCAGCGATTTCGATTGATCGTGATGCCGTAGTCCGGATCATCCCGGAATTCCGGAAACACGGGCACCGGAATCTGCAGCTCTCGCGTGCTCCACTGCCGCCGCAGCTCGGCCAATGACTCTGCAAATCGTCCCGCCAGAGCAAACTGTACTTCAAAGCCCGCAGCCGCCTCTGCCGACTGCGGCAGCGGTATCAACTGCCGCCCCGCACCGCCGTCCTGCTGCACAATGCGACTGGGTTGACCATTGACTCGACAGAACAACAGTCGAGCACCTTCCGGGATCTGCACGGGCAGAAACTGACGCCCTTCATTGGCCACCTGCAGCTGATGCTGACTCCGCCAGCTGCCGTCTTCAGCAATCACGGTCGTGTGGGTTGCGAGACTGACGACAGCCGGCGTGACCTGCTGACGCTCAGGCTGCACAATCCGCCACGCACTGCTTTCCGCACGCAGGCGAGAAATCAGCACGGCCTGATCCAGCAGCAGCTGCGGGATCTTCAGAGTAATCTGGTCGGCCGCAACCACATCTTCCGGCTGCTCAGTCAGCGGCTGCAGCAAAGCCCGCGACTGATTCACCAGCACACGAAAATGACCCTGCCCGGACAATGTCGAAGCCGCATTCGCAGGAATCACAAAATTCGGTGGCTCCATGCGAATCTGACGATCGGCCGGCAACGCCGCACTGGCTGTTCCCAGCACAAATAACTGTCCCGAAACCGGCTGCTGCAGCTGAAATATAATCCGAGTCCGACCATCACCGGCCGACTCCCGCAGCACTCGCCGCTGCCCCGGTACTTCAAATGTCATGATCTGTGCCAGCGACTCCGGCAGCTCGACCGCAAACTGGTCCGCCGCAGCACGCGCGACCTGCCAGCGCAAGGCCAGCAGATGCTCAAGTGATGTCTCCGTGACACTGGCCACGGTCAACGATTCAGCCACCAGTGTGGAAACTGCCGGACGCAGGCGAATGGTCACCGCCCGAGGCAGCGGGGCTGTACTGCGCAGCAATAATGAGGCGGGCTGATCCGCGACCTCACGAAATGCACCATTCGCATCTGCAGCAGGCTGCAGGTTCCAGTCACTGCCCGCATCAATGCCCGAACTTTCCGAAGCTGCATCCAGCCAGACGGCCAACTCAGAACTGCTTGCTGTTGCCCCGATCAGTACCGGAGGCTGCAAGACAGCACTCGTCAGATCCGTCCCACGAGCCTGTTGCCCCTGCAGCACAATCGCCAGTTGACCGATGCGAGCATCACTCAACTGCAGACTCAGGATTCTTGCCGCGCCACTGCCTGCCACCGGTTCCACGATGTACCAGTCCTGCAAACCGTCCGCAGCGACATCCAGCGGCAGATAACCATCCGGAATCTGCACATCCAGCCGAGCCCTCGCTCCGCCGCGGATCAACAGCCCCAGACGACTGGTCCAGAGCATGCGCTGAGCTTCCAGACGCAGACCATGCAACGCCTCAACCGTCAGCTCATCCGCCGTAGGGGAAATTCGAACCGAGACAGAAGCCGGCTGCCGCGCATAACGCCATGCGGCCACCGGGCGCCCCGGCAAAGCCTCGCCCGCAGGCTGTGGGGCTTCATCAGGGTTCAGCTGAGTCACGCCGGAAAGGGCCGCCGTCCGCACCTGAAACTGCTGCCCAGCCTTCAACACAATCGTTCCGGTATCACGCCCTGAGCCGCGTACTGCTGAAATCGGAATCGGAAAATCTGCCTGCTCCCCGACCGGCCCCGCCGCAAATAACTGAAACCAGACCGTTGTTCGATCCGTGACGGTTCGCTTGAACTGCACCTCCAGACTGCGACCACCCTCCGGCCAGCTGCTGACCGCCCAGCCTGCCACATCATCGCCGCCGACTGACTGAATCGAATACTCACCCGGCAGCGATATCGCCAGTTGATTAATCTCACCCTGCCGCAGCAAAGCTTCCACAGATGTTCGAACAATCAGCCCCGAGTCCTGCAGTGAGACGGCAGACGTCACACTGGAATGCAGTGTCAGGGCCGAATCGGATTTCTCTGTCATTGGCAGCCATTGCAGACGCAGTGTCGAGGCTGCAGCAATCGGAACCAGCACCTGCCGGTCCGTACGACGAAAGCCCGTGGTCCGACCATTCACTTTGGCTTCCAGATTGTCCCCCGGCAGGGTCCACTCCAGCAGTCCCGCTACCGCATTTCGCAGCGGCAGATCACAGCGACCAACAACGCCATCCACTTCGGCCGACAGATCAAATTCCAGATCAACCACGTGCAGACCGCGACCCGCAACCTGCACACTCCACGCAGCACCCGTTGTCACCGGAGGCGCCGCGTTATTCGTTACCAGCTGCTGTTGCTGCTGAGCCGGGATCTGCTGGCCGGCAAAGTCCGGCAGCTGTCCACGTTCCACGTTCAACTGCAGTGGCTTCAGGACAGCCGCAGCACCATCCACTGTGGCGCGGCGAACCGCGACCGGTCCCAGCGGAAGTTCGATCGGCAGCGCATCATCCGCATCCCGCCAGACCACAAAACGCCCCTCAAACCTGAGCACGCTCTGCGTTCCGGCCACGGGCAGCAGCTGAGTCGTTCTGTAGTAAGCAGAAATCACAGGCGAACCCAGCGGCCCGCGACGATCACGCGGCAGCTGATCCGGATGAGCCTTCTCAAACAACTGCAGAAACTGATCGTGCGGCACAAAAATTCGATCCGCCCGCAACGGAGGTTCACCCGGTGTGTAAGGGATC
>CAXBSH010000154.1:0-12039 GCA_963977705.1 uncultured Planctomycetaceae bacterium | reverse complement strand
GAGCCTCGCCCTCCCAAGGGGAACTTTGCGATGACTGACAACTGACAACTGACAACTGACAACTGACACCGCATTTTGCGCAGAGCCCATTTTTTCGGTAATGACGCGAGGCCCCTGGGGCATTACACCAGCAGGCCCTCGATTGGTTTTGAAGCCGGGTCTGCGATCGGCAATTCTCGGCCATCGACCAGGAAATTGCCCGTGGAATCTACTCCAACGGCCTGCAGCCACGTGTGGAACAGATTGCCGTGGTCAACCTGCTTGTCGGTGACTTCAGTACCTTTGTCGTTGGTTGCTCCAAATGCCGCGCCGCGGGGCATGCGGCAGCCGGCGGTGCATACTGACCATGCGCGGGACCAGTGATCACGTCCATAGTACTGGTTGACATTCGGGGTCCGTCCGAACTCGCTGAGCACAATAATCAGGGTACTTTCCAGCATGCCGCGTTCGGCGAGGTCTGCGACGAACGTGGAGAAGGCCGAATCAAATTCACCCAGCTGTTCGATATGGAAGTTGAAGTTTTCGTTGTGCGTGTCGTAGTTGGAGTGTGACAGCTGCACGAAGGAGATGCCGTTTTCCAGCAGGCGACGGGCCAGCAGGCAGTGTCGGCCAAGGTCATGTTTTCCATAACGATCCACGGCCGCCGCCGGCTCCTTTGAAACGTCAAACACGTCTCGCTGATTCATCAGCTTCTCGGCCTGTTCAAACGAGTAAGCGAAGGCTTCTGTGACGGCTGTACGGCGACGACTGAGGAAGCGGTCACTGACTTTGCGGCGGAAGTCCTGGCGGGCCTGATCGGAATCGGCCGGAATACTGTCGGGGCGGACGGTATTGGGGGGCGGATTGCCGTTCCCCAACTGGACGCTGGAGTACCGTGGTCCCAGCCATGCTGCATCATTACCTCGACCACCGCCTCCGCCGGGAGTGATCACGATGTGACCTGGCAGTGAGCTGTCGGCGGGATTCAGCGTTTTCGCGGCAACGGCCCCCAGCTGCGGAAACTCGCCCGCCGGCGTCTGGCGACGACCTGTCAGCATCAGGTAGGCACCTTTGCCGTGATCATCTTCCGCTGTGTTGACGCCTCGAATCAGGCACAGGTGATGCATCTGCTGAGCCGTTTTGGGCAGCAGTTCGCAGATGTGAATACCGGGGACTGAGGTGGGAATGGCGAGGAATGGTCCACCAGTTTCCGCGCCGGGTTTGGGGTCCCAGCTTTCCAGCTGGCTGAGTCCCCCGTGCATATTGAAGACGACAATCCGCTTCTGGTCAGATTTCAGAGCGGCCGCAATGCCGGGATTTGCGAAGGCGCCCAATCCACCCACTATGGTCCCGGCGCCGGCCGCAACGGTTCCAAGGAAGCGACGGCGAGCCAGTCCATGGGCGGCCGTATTGCAGGGGTACGAAAGTGTCATTATTGAGTTCCTTCAAAAGTCGGGTGGCCGCTGAACAGCGGAATTCAGTGATTGAAACGAAATTCGGCACTGCTGAGCAGGCCCCAGACAAGTTCCTGAGCGGCACGACTGAGATCCGGACGCGCTGCCAGAAAGGCGGTCACGTCACCGACTTCTTCCTCTGTTGGCATGCGAGTCAGGATTCCCAGATACAATTCTTCGGCTGCTGTTCGAGCATCCGTGGCTTTGATGATGCGTTCGGTGGCATTACCTCCAGCGGGAGCCACCCAGCTGTTGATGGCACTGCCATTCGCCGTGAACAGGGCTTGATCAGGACTGGCATAAAAGTCCGTCTGCGGCTGTCCCGGTGCTCCGCCATACATCGAGACGAACGAACCCAGGTTGCCCTTGAGTTTGTCCCATGCTCGCTGTTCCAGCTGCACGGCGCGAGCTGTCATGGCGGCTGGATCCTGCTGCAACTGCTCTGTCAGCGGTTCTGTCTTGCTGAGTTCCGCCTCTTCGGCAGCCACATAGCGGTCGTAGACCGTGGTGACTCGAAAGACGGTCCAGCACAACTGTTCGGGTGACAGGGGTTTCAGGGGCGCCAGAGCAAAGCGAGCTGCCAGATCTGCGGGAATTGGTTCAGCGGCCGTCGCTGCTGCTGTCACAGCAGTATTGAACTGCTGTCGAGCGGCTGTGACATCGGCTTCAGCGGTTGCAGCGGCTGTCTGACGGCGCGTCAGTTCCGCCTGAGCCGCCTGCAGTTTTTCTGTAGCCTGCAGCAGCGCTGCATCAGCGGCAGCCATTTTTTCGGTAGCGACGGCTGCGGCTGACGCCATCGTGCTGGCGGTGCCGGTGGCTGCGTTCAGCCGTGTCTGCAGTGCACTGGTGACGGTGTCCGGGACGACGTTCGGGCTGCTGGCTGCGGCCTGAGCGAGTGATTCGGTGGCTTCCTTCAGCAGTGTCTGTAATCTGGCGGCCTGTGCAGCATTTGCAGCAGCCGTTTTTTCAGCTGCGGCGGCAGCAGTGCGAGTCTCCGCGGCCTGTTGTCTGGCTTGTTCCATGGATTCCACCAGAGTTTTTCCCTCAGTCATGCTCTGGGTTGCAGCGACCGCGAGAGTCTGGCGTGAGGCGACCAGCTGTTGCGCCGTGACTTCGGCGGCCTGAGCTTCGATCAGCGAGTTGATACGGCCTGCCGCATCCATCCGCGCCTGCAGCGACGTCTGCTGCAGCTGCAGATCCATGTGAGTGCTGCGTGCTGCGGCCGCTTTGGCTTCCTCAGCGAACAGGGATTCCGTGAGTGGTGCAGTTTTCTGATGTGCGGCTTCCAGCGCAGTTGTGGCTGCCTGCATGGCAGCGGTGGGAGCGGCCACAGCTGCAGTTTTTTCGGCGGCCGCTTTTTCGAGTGCCGGGAATTCAGCGGCGACTGTCGCAGCCCGGGCGTTCAGAGTCTGTCCGGCAGTCTGCAGAGCCTGATTATCGGAGAGGGCTGTTGCGGCGCGGGTTGTTGCTGCTGCGGCCTGTGCAAGGGCTTCTGCCAGTGTTTTCTTCTGCGTGAATGCGGTGCTGGCAGCTGCAGCCGCCTGCTCGGCTTCCACCAGTTTCTTCCTGGCATCCGTGGCGGCAGCGCGTGCCTTGTCGTACTCGGCTGCAGCCGGGATCAGTGCGGTTTCGGCAGCCGAGAAGGCTGTGTCGACAGTATCGCGAGCAGCACTGGCTTCGGCGGCAGCGGCGTCCGTGGTGATCCTGACGGCAGCGACAGCCGGAAGTTCGGCGGCCGCGTACAACTGACGGATGACGTCTGTCGGCAGATCGAATGGTCTTTGGTAGGGCTGACTGAGAGCCAGTTCTTTCAGCATGCTGCGGATATCGAACCCCCCTGCGGCGAACTGCTGTCCAAGGGCCTGCAGCAACGCAGGACTGGCCGCCGGGTTGTCCGGGTGCAGCATATCCAGCGGCTGCACAAGGCCACGACCAAACATCAGTGACCAGATGCGGTTGGCTGAATTTTCGTTGAATAGTCGCTGTTGACCTGACGTGGCTGTTTCGGCCAGCCACAGGCGACGATTGCTGATTGGAACGGAGCGGACAGCATCTGCCGGAGCGACGGTGTATTCCTGACCGGGGATCAGGAAGGGTTCACGCAGCGTTGTTCCGCCGGGCAGACGGGCCCCGGTCCGGTGCGCCGTACCTTTGACGAAGACACTTTCAAAAGTCAGATCACTGCCAGCGCGATCAGCCAGCAGCGAAACGTCCTTACCCTCGATCTTGCGGACGACGACCGCGATGCTGGAGGACACAGCCAGCAGGCCCTGATAATCCTTTTGCAGGAATTCGGTGGTCAGCGGCGAATCGTGGCATTGAGCGCACTGCATGTCACGTCCGAAATACAGACGCCCGATATCTCGTGCAATCACATTCGGTTCGGCACCGCGATCCAGCAGAAAACGAGCGGCCGGTCGGGCTGCCCCCGGTTCACCGTCGGCCGCCAGCAGTTCCTTCAGCAGCGCGTTCCACGGCTTGTTGGCGCGGACCGAGCCGAGCAGCCATGCCATCCACTCGTCCTGAGACACGTGTGTGTTGGGACGGCGTTCCATCAGCATCACATCCAGCGTGGCCGCCAGATGCCGCGAATGTTGTGGGGACGCCAGCAGACGATCGACCAGCTTTTCACGTTTGCCTGTGTCAGGATCTGCCAGAAAAACGCGGGCTTCATCGGCCGTTGGAGGCATGCCAATCAGGTCCAGCGATACGCGACGCAGAAATTCCGCGTCAGTACAGGCCGGAATAGTTACGCCCGTTGGCAGCGCGAGGTGCTGGTTGACAAGTTCGCGGATGGAGGGCGCGGGCGACTGTGCAGCGACGTTGGCGACCTGCGAAAGACAGGTCAGCAAGGCTGCTGAAAACAGCAGGTACGCATAAACCCGGCGACTGGTGTTCATACCACGCTCTCCGTGGTCTGGTCCGAGCAGACGTCTGCAGGAGGGACCGGCGGGGAAAGTCCCGCACGGCAGGCAGAAATCCACAGGGAAGTGGGAGGGAAAGAACCGGTGGCAACCAGAGCTATCTCAATGCATCGGCTGAGACCCCGCAGGGAATCGCAGCAAATCAAAGGGATGGAGCCGGTTTCGTTCTGGATGAACGTTGCCACTGGCAGATTTACCCTCAGTCACTTTCTCAGGTCAAGCGGGAAGAAAGCCAGAATGATCCGGACCGGTGATTCCTCGGAAAGGGAAATTGGTGCGATTACGCGGAATGCAGCGATTTTTCACCCTGCACTGAGGCCCATTATTTCTGATAGATGGGCAGGAAGTGGTATTTGACAGACAGGCTGAGCACGGCCATGGCAGTGCAATACACCGCCCCATGATTTCGCTCTTCGCCATTTTCTGCCAGCCATGAACCGTCGGCCGCCTGCTTTGGCAGCAGCATCTCCTGCACCAGACGCCTTGCGGTCTCTGCGTGTTCCCCACCACGCTGGTACATACCCTGAGCGTAATAGTAGGTTCCATAGGAGCAAAAGCGTTCTTTCCATTGTGGCGGGTGAGCCAGCAGCCAGTCAGCAGCTCCCAGCGTCAGCGGGGACTCGTATTCACCACACACCTGCATCGCCAGCAGGCCGGCGGAGGTCATGGTGAAAGTGGGATTGTTCTGGTTGGGTTCATAGCAGAAACCGCTGGCTTTTTTTTCGGGCAGTCCATTGCGATCCAGTGGCGAAGCGTAGGAGCGGCGGAGGTATTCGACGGCATCGGAAATCGCCGAGGCCGGGACCTCAAGGCCATCATTCTTCGCCGATCGCAGGGCCATCAGCTGCCACACAGAAACGCTCAGATCGGCATCCGCGGCGGCCGGTGTATAACGCCAGCCACCACGAGCCTGCGGGGGTTTACGGGTTTTTTGTGAGCTGAGGATTACATCGATGGCTTTCTGAGAACGCTCATGAATCAGCTTGTCCTGCTCGGTCGAAACACCCATCCCCAGCATTTCCGTCAGCATCAGAGTAATGATGCCGTGACCATACATGCGGGAACCATCATGATCGCCGAAGTATCCTTTGGCATCAACGCGATCATCCCGCAGCACGAAGGCCAATGCTTTCTGCATGGTCTGACCTGCCGGAGTGGGGCTACCGGGCTGTACGCCCACGCTGGCCATTGCCATGATGGCAAGGGACGTCATGGTCGTGTCATGGCCGCGGTCAATGATGGCGCCATCTTCACGCTGCTTTGTCTGCAGCCATGCGACCGCACGGTCCATTGCGAGGTCCACTTCGTCCTTTTGAAAGATGGCTGTGGAGTCGCCTGGTGTGGCGGCAGCCGCCGGAGCCACAGACGGAGCCGCTGCATCCTGTGCTCGTCCTCGACTGCACTGCACGGCGATCAGGACGACAGTCAATGTCAGAATCATCGATCGAGTCAACCGATGTCCCTGCCCTGCCCTGCGACTGCTCATCAGAATGCTCCGATTCACTGGGGTTTCCGCGCTCGTTCAGACAGCACTCGGAAATACGTTTCCACACTCTTCCGATAAGCCTCAGAAATCTGCTCGCCGCGACCGCGGGCCACGTCCTCGGCCGCCTGCCCGCGCAGTCGACCCCAGTTGGCGTTTTCTGTGCGGTTCACTCGCGACACATCGAAGGGCTGAGCTTCCGGAGGTTCCGAAAAACCGTCTGCTGACTGGGTGGCTGACTGAGCCAGCGATCGCAGAGCCTGCTGCTGAGCCTGACGTCGGGCAGCGGCCATGCGCGCCTGTTGAGCCTGAGCCGCCTGAGCCTGTGAAAGCGGCTGCGATCCGGGCTGCTGAGCATTGGCCTGCTGCTGACTCGCCTGACTGGCCGCCGCAGCCTGCGCGGCAGCCATCTGCCGGTCCAGCTCATCCAGCGTCTGTGCCAGCTGCTGAGCTTCTGCCAACTGCTGCGGCGCTGGTGTTCCGCTCTGTCCAGCAGGCTGTTCACCAGCTGGCTGCTGTCCCGGCTGCTGTCCTGGCTGTTGTCCCGGTTGTTGTCCCGGTTGCTGTCCGGCGGGAGTGTCAGCAGCGGCCGGCTGTTCGCCATTTGCCTGCTCGCCAGCGGGTTGTTGGCCTGCGGGTGGTTCGGTTCCGGGTTCTGGTCCCACAGCGGCTTCTGCGGCAGCTGCCTCAGCGGCGGCGGCGGCTTGTTCCAGGGGATTCAGCACCTGTTCAATCTGCTCAGCCCGTGCCGCAAAAGCCTGCTCGGCAGCTTCCAGATCGCGTTGAGCCTCCAGCGCCTGCGCGTTGGCGGGCGGGTTCTGGGGCTGTGTGGCCTGCTGTGTGGCCTCGGCTTCCGCAGCCCCCAGCTGCTGTTCGGCCGCTGTGGATTCCTGCGTGGCAGCCTGTTGAATATTCTGAGCCGTCTGCTGCAGAGCCTCGGCCACGTCCGCTCGATTCAGACGTCGTTCGTGGCGTGCCGCCCGCGACACATCAGCTGCACTGGCCTGCACATCTTCCGTCAGTTCCTGCTGACGCTGTTCGGCGGCCGCCAGCTGATTCTGTGCGGGGGCCAGCTGACTGCCGAAATCCGTCTGCAGACTGTTGGCCGCCTGTTTCAGTTTCTCAATGTTTTCAGCGGCCTCCCCGGCAAACTGTTCAGCCAGCTGCGCTGAGGGATTGTTGGCATTCAGTGGTGGCATCGCAGCATTATTGACAGCATCACGATTCTGCTGAGCAGCCTGCATGCGCTGTGTGGCTCGTTCCTGCTGTCGCTGGGCGTCGCCCAGTCGGTCCTGCATGGTCTGACGCTGCTGTTGCTGAGCCGCCAGTTGCTGTTGCAGCCCCGCATTGTCGGGCTGTTTATTCAGCTGCTGCTGAGCCTGTTCGACTCGCTTGTCGGCGTTTCGCACTTCATTCTCAGCCGTCTTGACTGCCTGCTGGGCACGTTTCGCCACGTCTTCAGCCTGTCGAGCCGTATCATTGGCAGTACGCTTCTGTTGTTCACGGAAAGCCTGCCGCTGCTTTTCGGAATTCTTCTGCTGGTTATCGCGTGCTGCGGCATCGGGGAAGATGGCTTGCTCCTTCGCCGCCGCGGACTGTGCTCGACCCTCGTTCAGCAGTCCTGCAGCCTCCTCAATCGCCTGCTTCGCTGTCGCGGCGGTCTGTTGCAGTTCCGCCAGCAACTGTTCCTCACGCGCACTGTTGGCTGCTGCGGCAACGGCATTCAGTTTCTGCTGAGTTTCAGCCAGCTTCGCCTGTGCTTCCGGAGCTTTCCCCTGAGCCGCCGCCTGATTAGCCTGAGCGACCAGCATGCCGGAAAGCTGTGCGGCCTGTGTCCCCAGCTGTCGCAGATCTTCAGCGAGATCCCGTTTGTGATTCTGAAAATCCGTATCAGACCGCTCGTTCGCCTGCTGCAGACTCTGATCTTCCGCCGCAGCATCCTGCAGGACACTCTGAGCATCGGCCAGTGCGTTGCGAGCAATTTCTGAAAGAGCGTCCTGCATGGCCGGGTTCCGCTGCAGCTCGGCTTCCAGTTCCCGCAACTGTTCCTCGGCACTGCGATCCATATTCTGATCGAGTGCTGCGGCCTGCTGATACTGTTCGGCCAGTTCCTGAGGCAGTCCCTGCTGCTGCTCGGCCTGCCGCAATTCCGCTCGTGTTTCCGCCACTTCCTGACCCTGCTCAAGCGCCCGGAAATGTTCTGCCACCGTATCCAGAGCTTTTGCGGTCTGCTCCTGCTGCTCAGCGGCTTCCGCCAGTTCCTGTTGCTGTGCATTCTGCGGAGCGGCAGCGGCCTGCTGCAGTTCCTGATTCATGCGTTCGGCTGGTGGCTGAATCAGGGCCAGGCTGTCGTCGCTGTCCCGCGCTCGTTCCCGCTGCTGTTCATCGGTCAGATCCTGCTGCTCAGCATCTTCCACAAGAGCCTGCAGCAGATCTTCAATCTGCTGATTCACCTGCTGCTGCTGTTGCTGCAATTCTGCCATCTGCTTTGGTTGCTGCTGTGGGTCCTGTTCGGTCGCATCGGCGGCCTGCAGGGTCTGTTCTTCGAGCGCACGGACCTGTTCGGCCGCCCGCTCCGCCAGTTGTGAAACGGATGGCGCATATTTGGCAAGCACAGCCCGTGCCTGAGCCATGGCCGGCTGTAACTCGGTCGCTGCCGTGGCCATCTCACCAGCCATCGTATCCAGCTCATGACCAGCAGCGGTCAGAACATCGCGACGCCAGCGCCGCTCGGTAATTCGACGTCCGGCATCACGTCCCTCATCCGACCAGCGAGTCTGGTTCAGGCGATTGATAATCGCATTGTCCACTCGCGCTTCCGTCAGACGACGTACAGCGGTATCCAGCGTGTGCTGGACCAGATCCCAGTGTCGTGGCTGATCAATGCGAGCCGTTCTCTGCCGTGAATTCCAGCGTTCCAGTTCCTGCAGTCGCACCATCGCGGCCTGCGCCAGTGCAAGGTCATGACCGGCCTCAAGGGTCCGCCATGCCGGACCAATTTCCCGCAGCTGCTCGGGCAGTTTCGCGGCATCAGCTTCCGGAGTCTGCTGCTGATACAACACGGAATCGATGGCACGCACGGCCAGACCGGCATCCGCGGCATACTGCAGATCAGCATCCGGCCGGGCTTCGGCCAGTTTCTGCCGACTGCGCAGCTGCTGCAGACCTGGCTGTGATCGCAGCAGCATGCGGCTCTGAGCACGCACAGCCTGCTGTTCGGCAAGGACCGTTTTTTCAGCATCATCGGCTGCTTCTCGCAGTTTGGCAGCCGCCAGCTGCAGGGCCTGCCGCTCGGTTGCCGCGGCATTCAGCACATCAATCTGATTCGCCAGCGGCCCCGTACGATTCTCGATGTCACGCCACGCATTCTGCAGCCGACCGGGAATGGCACTGTCCAGCACATCCAGCTTCTGATACTGCAGCAGCTGGTCACGCAGAGTTTTCGAAAATGCCTGCAGCTGAGGCAACTTATCCTCGGATTCCAGTGCCTGTTGTAACTGTTCGCGACTGGCCACACTGAAATCGATCAACCGCGTGGCGTGACTGACCAGCGGTTCCGGCAGTCGCGTGCGCTGCTCCTGCAGCAGTCGCTCAAAGGTTTCCAGATGCGTGATCAGCAGGGATTCCTGACGCACCAGTCGTCGCCAAGTCTGAGTCGGGCTGCTGACCACAAATTCCTGATGCTCAAGCATCATCTGCAGATCATGCGAAGCGGCATCAAACAGATTCCACGCAGCCAGCCACGAATAATGTTCGGCCAGAGTCTTTGCATCATCGGCTGCCTGATCAAAACAGCGTTTGACTTCATTCAGATCCGCCTGCTGCTGAGCTGCAGTCGCTGCCGATGACATGGTCTGCAGAGTGGCCGAAGCAGCATGCGGCTGCTCCAGCGCCAGCCTGGCCAGCAGTCGCCCCACCAGTTCCAGTTCGGCCGCATCGGCACCGGGTGGAGTATTCCGCAGCAATCCCTGCGCCTGCTGCAGCACGGCATCCGCCGCCTGCTGCTGTCGCACGGTCAGGTCCTGCAGCGCCGTGCGATCCGTCAGGGCCTGCGGGGCATCCGGTGCAACAGACTTCAATCGCTCAAGCATGGCGGTGGCTGCCGTCTTCTGCTCTTCCAGCTGAGCCGCAAGGCGGACCAGTTCCGGCTGCAGCTGCAGCTTCTGCTGCATCTGCGTATGTCGACCCGGATCAAATTCACGATCGGCAATCACGATCCGCAGCGGGGCCGATTCTCCGCGACTGCCCCGGCGATCCACAGCCGACAGTTTCGTCAGCAGCTGATCACCCGGTCGCAGCGTATGCGGTACAAGATCCCACTGCCAATCGGCCGTGACACTGCGACCTTCCGTTCCGTCCACTTCCGTCATGGACAGCGGCAGCGAAATCCAGTCGGCCCCATTGATGGAAATCTGCTGTTCCAGACTGACCAGTGGCAGATCGTCTTCCGCCATCGCTCGCAGCTGCAGAATATCGTCGGGAGGCAGCAGCAGAGTGGTCTGCTGCTGATCAACAAAGCCGGCACGTGGAATCAGGTCCGGCTGCGGACGGATTTCGTACCGCGGGCTGAACACATTCTCAAACCCGGTCTCGGCAGAGACCAGATGCACGCGGTAAGTACCGGGGTCCTGAATTGGTATGGCAGCAGTCCACAGACCAGCGGGTGTCGCTGCCTGATCGGTCCCCTGCTGCAGCGTTAAAGGAATCACGACAGGCTCTTCAGAATTCAGGGGATCCAGACGCAGTTCAGCGGCTGAAACCGGCTGATTGGGACGGATCGTCAACTGCGCCACGGTGCCCTGCAGAGCCTGCAGATTGCCGTCTTCCGCTGTACTGGAATCGTCGGGCAGCAGGCTGTATTCAGGGAACTGCAGCAGTTTCGTAAACAGTTCGACGCGAGGACGTGGCCGCGTCTGAATACTGTGCCATTGGGTGATCGCGTCACCGGCCAGAATGCGATATTCGACAGTGCCGTTTTCCAGTCGCAGGTTGGCTGCAAAACGTGACTCAGCCTGCGGCTGCATCTCATAGCGGACCAGCCCGGCGGAAGCGGTTTTCGATTCCAGTACGGCACTGGTGACGGTACCTCCGGATGTCTGCACAATCACAGCTGCTGTTTCATCCGCGGGCAGCAGCAGCGAATGCGGGACAGGCTGCAGAATCTGCACCTGCACTCGCGAAACGCGTGCCAGATTGGCCATCGGCAGCATTGCACGCACCGCCAGCTGGCGGAAACGCGGATCCGGGGCGGCCAGCAGCGTCAGAAAAATGGCGGCCACCACGGCTGCCGTCAAGGTCCAGCGAGCGACAAGCCGAAACGGCAGAACAGCTGCCGGTTGAACGCGTCCTATCTGAGTCGCAACTTCACCCTGCAGCAGACCGCGAAACATCGGAGAATCGTGCAGACTGCTGGGGTCATCAGCCGCCAGCTCGACCGCCGCCAGCAGCTTCTCACGAAGCTGTGGCGCTGTCTGCTCTACATGCATTGCAATCTGGTCACTGTGCGGAGCATTCAGCAGCTGTCGTCCACACGCCAGCCAGGCCGCCAGCAGAGTGGGCACATAGACGCAGGCCGACAATGCCCACCGCTGCAGATCCGTCAGCAACCAGTACCAGTCCACGCCCGCAGCAAGGCCCAGACACAGAACGAACGTACACAGACCGGCGCTGATGCCACGAGTCGTCAGCAGTATTCGTCGTCGTCGAGCAAACTGCTGCATACGACGCACCACAACCGGATCCAGCGGAATGTTCATTGTCTTTGCCCTTACATCAGGCCCGCTCTGCGCCGCAGCAGCCATTCACAGGTCAGCAGCAGCAGAATTGACAGGAACCACCAGTAACTCTGCCACAACAGAGTCTCTGACTCGATTATCCGACCAGCACTGTACACACTGAGGATTTCCGGCAGCCGCCGCAAGTCCTCTTCCCGCAGAAACTGGCCGCCACCGGCTTCAGCCATCTGCCGCAACAGTTCTTCATTCGCTGACCCATCCCGCAGCTCAGCCGCCGTTTCCGCGGTCACTGTGAAACTGCTGCGGGCCGCCAGTGCCTCGCTGCTGTAACCCGCAGCCTGCACTGAAACCTCATAGTCGCCAGCCGGCAGGCCCGTCACTCGACCACGATAAATTCCCGGCACATTTTCATCCGCCTGCAGCGAAACCGTAGCAGCCACCTGCCCGCCACGCCAGACCAGTGC
>CAXBSH010000153.1:0-12044 GCA_963977705.1 uncultured Planctomycetaceae bacterium | reverse complement strand
CCCAACCGTAGCGTGGGCTTCAGCCCGCCGACCTGCACTTTGCGGCTCCTTGCCGTCGCGTTTTGTTCTTCGCCCCCGCGACCAAGCCCACATCACAACAGCAACGAATCCCCCCCGTCGTCACAACGCCCCACTCATTGCGCCGGGAAAAACGGAAACATCCTGCGGATCTCATCAGCCGTAGGCTGCCGCCCATACTCGCAGATTTCAAATACCTCCGCGTACTTCACCGCATTCCCCGCAGTCTCGCCATACCATTTCAACAGCGCCGGACGGTAATCTCGAGCCTCTGCGGACTGACGTCGCTCCCAACGCTCTCGCAACCACGCACGCCGCAGCTCGGGCTGTGATGCCGGAGGCGCAGCGGCCATCGTCTCTTCTGAACCCAACGCCCCTCCCTCGAATGTCTGAGACTCAAGGGCCATCAAAGCATCCACCTTCTTCTCAAACACGGCATCCACCGCAACGGCAATGTCAGCCTTGAATGGATACGGCTTCTGAAAACGATCGCTGCTGTAAAGAAACACTGGGTTCTTCTGCAACGGAGGTGTATCCGGACAGAAAAATGGCACCGCCACCATGTAGGCCGCATCCTGCACAAGAACTCCCACATAACGATGGTCCGGGTGATAATCCCAGGGCCGATGCGCAATCACGATGTCAGCGTTCCAGCGGCGAATCAGTCGAGTAATCAGGCGACGATTCTCCAGCGTCGGCTCCAGCTCGCCGTCATGAATGTCCAACACCTCGTACTCAAAACCCAGACGCTTCGCAACTTCCGTGGATTCCTTCGTGCGGCGCTGAGCCAGTGGTCCCCCTGCCATATTCCAGTGACCAATATCCCCGTTGGTCACTGACACCATCTTCACTTTGTGTCCCGCAGCAGCCCACAAGGCCGCCGTCCCACCACTTTTGTATTCCGCATCGTCAGGATGCGCACCAAAACAGATGATCCGCAAAGGTGCGGCAGTGGAATCCGCCGACTGAAACGCCGAAGCGGACATCGACGATGCCACAACACACGCGACACCCAAAATCAGAGCACGCAGAACTCGAAGGCTACTCATCACAATAAACCTCCTCGGGATCACCACCAGAAACACCTGACTCGGCAAACACACCACTGTTCCGGATGCATCCGCACAGTGCTTATGCCGACTTCAAGCACCACATAAGCCCAACAAACCGCACCGAATCCCACCACCTATGCCGAATGTGCCCAATTGTTGCGAAAAAGTCACACCCAATTCTACGGATTGCGAATGCCCCGATCTCGCTGACACAGCTGCTCCACGTGCCCCGCAAATTCCCGCACAACCGCCATCTGCTCCTCCAGCAATTCCAGCGGAATGCTGGAATCATGAATACTGGACATCCGACTGCCTAACTGCTGCCAGTCACGACTGCCGGATACCGGCACCGTCAGATCCTTCGCATTGCCCCGCGCCATCCGCAGACAATCAATCAGTTCCCGCAGAAACACATAGGCCCGCTCAACTGCAGACTGCTGCTGCAGAGAAATCAAATCAGCCCGCTGAGCTGCACGGAGCACAGCCAGAGTACTCTGATGACGCAGCCCCGCAAAACGTCCCCCAAACACCAGCTGCAGCGCCTGCACCGCATACTCGCAGTCCACCAGCCCACCATCACTCAGCTTCGCATTGATCGTTCCACCACGCACCAGCTGGCGAACCTGTCGCTCACGCATCGCGCTCATCGCAGCAAAGTCGAAATCCTCCGCCGCATAAACCATCTGCTGAACCGACAAGGTCACTTCGTCACCAAAGACCCTGTCCCCGGCCACATGCCTGAATCGCACAAGGGCCTGACGCTCATACGGCCACGCAGGACCGCCCACGGCATAATACGTCGCCAGATCACTGAATCGCACTGCGGCCGGGCCAGCCTGGCCATAAGGCCTGATTCGCAGATCCACATGAAAGATCCCGTCCTGAGGCGCTCGGATGCCCTGCTCAATCATTCGCACCATCCGCTCAAAGAACTGAGCATTCGTCAGCACACTGTTTCCATCCGTCCGCCCTTCACCCGCATACACCAGCATCAGCTCAAGGTCCGACGCAAACCCCATCTCCACTCCACCGAATTTTCCAAGGCCCGCAATCATCCACGCACACGCGCTGGCCCCCGTACTCCCACTCTCACCACCCAATCGCGGCTGACCATACTGGACCGTTAACTCGCGCCACGCAAGTTCCGCCGCCGTCTGCACGATCAGCTCTGCCAACTCGGTCAGTTCACCAGAAAATTCCCCAAACGGTCTGCAATGCCCCAGCACATGCCGCATATCAATCCGAAACAGATGGCGATCCTTGAATTCATTCAGCACCTGCCAACGGTCCATATTGAAGACCGGCTCAGACACCGCTCCCGCCCAATCAGCCCCCCCCGCCTGCCGCCCGGCCAGCTGTGACTGCAACTGTACTCGCAGATCATCCACTTGCGGACGTTCGGCCAGCTGATCACTATTCACCAGCAGCGGAAGCAGAGACTCATGTCGCGACCGCAGAAAGGTGTCCCACAGATACTGACTGATTCCCAGCACGCGAGCCACCGCAGAAAGCACGCGAGGCTTCTGCAGAGAACGCTGATTGGATTCCCAGGCCGAAGCTGGCTGCAGCCGCGAAACCAGATCACGAAATCGCAGCAATGCATGATGCGGATCACTGGCCGTCGGCAGCCAGTGAGTAAACTGCTTGATCAATGTTGCAGCCAGCCTTAATTCCTGCCGACGTTCTTCACTGGCAATCGGCTGCCCATTCCGCTCCCGCACATACAGCACGTCCCGCACCTGGCGCCCGTTCGATCGGATAATCGCCCGCAGGACTCGAAATCGACCCAATGACAAAGCACTCGCCAGCTCGTAAAAGAACCCCCACGAATCCTCACCGCTGATCTTCATCTCGGTCAGCACCGATCCCGCAAGCGGGTTCAGTTCCACTGCCAGCCCACTGTCATCCACACTGTTCCCCGGTTGCCGCACATCCGGAACGGCCGCACAGAAACGAGAAATCAGCTCCGCTCGCACTTCCTCAATCCGCCCCTCACGCGACCATCCACCCAACCGTCCAATTTCCGCCTGCAGACGCTCAGCCAGAGTTCCTCCACTTGTGCCGATAGATGCCTGAGCCGGGCCCCCAACCGCACCTCGCACCTGAAAACAGGCTGCAAAAAATCCCTCCGGACGCTGCTCCCATTGACCACGCAAACCATCGCCAGTCGCCGCATCACCGCAGCGAATATCCAGCTGATACACAGACAACAGACCACAGATCACCGACAGCCAGCCGGAAAAATCCACCCCCACAACCAGCAAGTCACGCAACTCGCCGGCTTCCGGAACCTGCGCGCCCGTTCTGCCGATCGTCGATTGAATACCGCTGCCACGCAGCTCCTCCACTGCACACCCACCGGTTGCAGCTGCCGCGACCGCCAGACTGCCCAGCCGGTCTGCGTACCGCCGCAGCAGATCCCCGGCACCCGCACCCTCGTCAGCCCAACGCTCTACTGACGTCTGACTGCCGTCAGAAACCTGGCCAGGTCCCCCGCCAGCCTCCGCCGCTCCAGTCACTACACCCGACTGCAGACACTCTTCAAAAATTCGTCGTACCGCAACCCGATGCTCCTCGAATCGAGCCATCAGAGTGGCCGCGTCCGGGTAATCAAGACGATTTGCCAGCCACTGCAGCTGCCGAGCATCCGTCGGCAATTCATGCGTCTGCTGATTATGCAGCAACTGCAACGCATGCTCCACATTCCTCAAGAACACATAGCCCGTTCGCAACTGCCGATACCAATGCGACGAAATCAGTCCGAATTCCGCCTGCCGCACCAGCGCATCCAGCGTATTGGTCGTCAGCACTCGCGGTTCTGACTGCCCATGAATCAGTTGCAGGGCCTGCGCCAGAAACTCAATGTCACGGATCGATCCCACCCCCAGCTTCACTTCCGAATACAGCTTGCCCCGCTGCCGCAGACGATGCTCAATCTTCGCCTTCATCGCCTGCACATCGGCCAGCACCCGCGCCTCAGATGCCGTAAACAACAGCGGACGAATCTGCTGCAGAAAACCGGTCCCCAATGCCGCTGACCCGGCGATCGGGCGCGCCTTCAGCATCGCCTGCTTCTCCCACAGCTCCGCATGCTGAGCCAGATAATCGGCGTATGCCTGCGGAGCACTCACCAGCGGCCCCGCTTCGCCCCACGGACGCAACCGCAGATCCACTCGATACAGAAACCCGGGAGGCGTGTTATCAGTCAACCCGTCCACCAGCAGCCGCGCCAGACGCTGAGTCTGAGCCGTCTGCTCACTGCAGATCAGCACGAGGTCAATATCCGAACTGTAATTCAGCTCCTCACCCCCCAGTTTCCCAAGGGCAATCACAGAAATCTGTTCGGCCGATACCCCGCATTCCGCTGCCGCCAGCGTCAGCGAACACTGCACCATCGCATCCGCCAGCAGCGACAGCTGCAGCGTCACAAACCGCAGGTCCATCAACCCAAACGCATCACACATACCAATCCGCAGCAACTGACGCCGCTGGTAACGCCGCAGCTCCCGCAGACGCCCCACTCGCCCCGACGCACCCCGCAGACACTGCTCAGCCTCAGCAATAAATTGCTCGCGATCCTTCGTGTCGGCCGTCCGACCATGCAGCGTCAGGGATGCCAGACACTGCGGATCCGCCAGCAGCGTCTGCGTCAGAAAAGGACTGCCACAGGCCAGACGCCCCAGAACCTCCAGCGCCCGCGGAGAACGCTCAAACAACTGAAACGGATCAAAGGTGGCCCGCGAGTTTCGAATAAAACTCTCAACCGCAGATAACACCGCTTCCCGCAACGGAGCCTCACGCAGCACCCGCTGCAGCGTTTCAGCCCAGCCCGGTACGTCCGGCATCGGCTCGCTGATCCCCGCCGATCGACACGCCTCCTCCCACCACGACGCAATCTGCCGCAGCGCATTACGAGCAGCTTCCGGGTTCCGGAAATCGTCCGCCGAAATCAGACGCCACGCCGATTCCAGCAACACCTCTGCACCCCAGCCTACGCTCCCCGGATGCACACCAGATACTCCTGACGAACCCCATTCTCAGTGCGAGCGATTCGCTGGTAAATTCGACCACCGCAGATCGCCGGAGTCGCAAACACGCTGTCACCCAGTTGGTTCTCCGCCTCCACCTTCAGCCCTTCACGAGTCGCTGCGAAGATATAAGTCCGACCCTCCTCATTCGTCGCGTAAATCCGACCGTCCACCAGCACCGGCGAACTGCTGAACGTGCCACCCAGACGCCCCTTCCACAACTCGGCACCCGAAGCACTGTCCCAGCACATCGCAACACCCGCATCCAGCACCGCATACAGTGCCCCATCCTGCAGCAGCATCGATGGCACATAAACTCGCGAACCGTTCTCCCACACCACCTTCCCCGATCCATCCGCCGAGACCGCCGACACATGATTCTTCGGATAGCCACCACTGGTAAAGATTCGCTCGCCGTCCGTCACCGTCGTCGTGACACACTCCGTCGTCGCTCCCGGAACCTCCCACAATGTCTCACCCGTCGCCGGGTCCAGACTGGTCACCAGATCACATCCCGTCAGAAACAACTGCTTACGACCAGCTGCCTCCAGAATCACGGCCGACGGATAATTGGGCTTCGCCGGACGATCCCGACGCCAGACAAGCTTCCCATCCCGACGCTGCAGCGCCACAATCGCTCCGCCACCCTTGTTGTCCGAAACCCCGATCACCAGCTGCTGATACAGTAACGGAGATGCTCCGAAACCCTGATGATTCACATAATTCCCCAGACGCACCTGCCAGACAATCTTCCCACCCAAATCCAGCGCCGTCATCCAGACCGAATCACCCGACAGAAAATTGACAAAGATCAGTTCGCCATCGCAGGCCGCCGAAGCAGACGCCATCGTTGACTTCTCATTGTTCTTCACATTCAAACCGTCCCGATGAATGATCGTCTCCCAGACCGTCTTTCCGGTTTCCCGATCCACACACAACAACGACTGCACATTCCGCTGCGGATCCGCAATCTCAATCAGTACCTGCTGCCCCACCACGATCGGCGAGCCATGACTGCGACCTGGAATTTTCACCTGCCACGCCAATCCACTGTCGTCGCTCCACCGCAGCGGCACCTGCTGCCCGGACTCCGCCACTCCATTCCACGTCGGACCACGCCACCACGGCCAGTCACCAGCACCCACCGTCGGTTCAGCCGCTGCCCGCCCCTCCCCAGCGCCACCCGCCCACAGCCGCGGATCACGCACCACAGCCATAGATCCGGAAATCGCAGCGAGGCGACAAATCACTGAACGTCGAGTCGGCATGACACTGATCCCATCTCAATGCAAAAAATCAAACACATCCCCACACAAACACCCTCTCACACACCCAGCATCTTCAGAACATCAACTGAACTTCCTTCAGCTGCCACGGACTCATCGATACAAGGACTCCATCAGGAGTCAACGAGACAGCAGACTTCGCCTGCCGACCAGCATGCATCTCATAAGCTGCCGTCGGTCTGCGCGCTGTCCTGATGTAACAGTCGCCACCCATCCCGTCAGTCTCACTGAGAATCAGCGTCAGGATATCCGACTCTGACGGACGACGCACCTCATACTCGCACCGCACCAGCTGCACATGCCTCGCCGATAACCCCAGAATCCAGCCCGATGCCACGCTGGCAGGCACGCGTCCCGTTACCTGCTGACTCACCACCGGCGTCAGCATCTCTTCAGCCGTTCGCAAGGGATGCGGCTGATCAAAATCAATCCAGAACCGAAAGACGCGCTCGGTCTCTCCCTCACAGATCAACAGACTGTCCAGCATTCGCGACCCGGCCTTGCGATGCCACGGACGGCCGTCAGCAGCAATCACCAGTCGCCTTGAACCGTCCTCAACTTCCACATAGTCGGGCGATTCAATTCGCTCCAGCCGAAATCCCGCGGACTGTCCCAGCACGCTGCGATGAATACTGGCCGCCTCCTGCTCCCAGGCAAACCGACAACACCAGCCGGCCAGCCACGGATTCCCCTTCAAGGGCACCCGCCCCGCATCCTCAATCCGCAGTTCAATCTCCAGACGCGGACGAATACGATCCACGCGAGTCACCTGGACCACACGCCCCAGACAACTGCCATCCTGCGGCGATAACAGCTCCGTCGTAGTCTCGACCGCCGCAAACACGGTCCCGCTCGCCAGCACCCGCTGCTGCAACAGCCGAGCTGTTGCGTAACTCACCTTACGCACTTCCCCGGACCCATCATCCGGAAGCGTAATCTCGCGCTCAAATCGATATCCTGCCTGCTGACTCAGACGATTACCACGCTGCCCATGATACAGCACTGAGGCCACGCCACCCGTGCGTTCGCTGAGCTTCACTTCGAAATGCCGGTTCCGCAACGTGAAGGCTTCGGCCAGCGGCGGCTCACGACGGCCCGATTCCGTCCACGCCTGCGGCACCTGCCCGCTGCCAGCTTCATGCAGCCAGACGAAACCGCCCGGAGGCAGCTTCACCAGCAGACGCGCACCCACACCAGCATCAGCCGCCGCACCTGCCGATCCGGACTCCGCAGCCTCAACAGCAGACTCCGTCGCCGGACGACGCCACCCGGCCGGCCAGTCCACCACATGCACGCGCGAAAATGGCAATGCATTCAGCAACAGCAACCCACGCCCCTCAGCAGCCTGCGCAGGAATCCGTGCACTCACAGCCTCAGCCAGATCTTCAGACAACAGCTTCAGACCCTGCCGCATGCCCGCCCACGCGGTCTCCAGCTGAGCCTGCTTCGCCGGCAGCATCGTCTCCAGATCCACATGCAGCAGTTCCAGATCCGCCAGACGCTGCTCCAGGCCCGCCAGTTGGTCCTCGACCACTGCCGCCGGGAGCTCGGCCCGCATCACGCGAGCGATCGCGGCCAACAGCCGCAGCGATTCCAGCTCCTGCTGCCAGCAGCGAATCAACGCCGGACCACTGATCGGAGGCTCCGTCTTCAGCACCGCCGACTGTATCAAAGCCGGACTGAGATAGTCGCTGTGCTGATGCAGCTCAGACAGACGACTGCCCGCAGCATGCTGACATAACGTGTCCAGCGAGGCAAATACGCCCAGCACCGGCGCCCAGGTCGCCGCTCGCCGCAGATCCGTCAGCCACGGTGCCCGAGTCTGCGGAAGCCGAGCCAGAAACAACGCCGCCGTCTGATCCTCCTGCATCGTCTCGTTCAGACGATCAGCCAGCTTCTGAAACCCGGCCGCACTGTCAATCGCCATCGGAATACGAGACGCAGCGGCGATCAGAGATCCATCCGGTGACTGCCAGTCAAACTGACTGCGTTCACGATCCGGATACAAACCATCGTCCAGAGCCACATGCAGCGCTGATTCATAGCCCAGCCACGACAACACCGCCGGCAGCGATGCCGTTAAGCCAAAGCGACGACGAGCCCAGTGACGCACACTGATTCCCAGTAAATGCTGCAGCTCCGCCGATCCCCGCTGCAGATCCCCGATCAGAGCCGCCATGGAACCCAGACCTGTCCGAGTCTCAACGGCATGTCCACCAAGAATCTGCAGACGACCGTCCAGTGCCGCCTGCGATAACAGATCCAGCGCTGCCGGACTGCTCTCCGCAGCCTGCCGCAGCTCTCGAGCAGAACACAGCAGATTCAACGGACCACCCGACTCCACCGCACTCAGTATCGACTCCGCAGAATCCGCCTCACCCGGCAGACACAAATCCATCAGAAAACAGGACTGCGGATAAATTCGCTCCCGCACTTCACGTAACTGTTCATACCCCTTCTGCAGATGCTGCCGAGCGGTCTCGGAGTCGCCCAGAACCGCCGCAATCGCCGCCGCACGCATCTCTGCCAGCAACAGAATCTGATCCGGATCGACATAATGATGACGCCGCCGACTGAGCAGCTGCAGTTGCACCACCATCACACCAAATGCCGTGAAATCCTCCCATAACAGACACTCTGAAACGGCCGTCGAAATTGCCGCTCCACCCTCAGGGACCGGCCCCGGCACGCGATCCTCAATTGCCTGCAGATACTCCGAACGGTCCGTACAACCGTCCAGAATCACATGCTCCTGCTCACGCAGGACTGTCCGCCACTCATGCGGCATCCAGGCCTCAGACGCAGACGGAACCAGCACAATTCGCCGGCCCGGATAACCATACTGGGACTCGGCCTGTCGCAGTAAAGGCAGACTGGCAGACTGCGACAACAGCCGCGGATGCCACGCACAGGCAATCGCATTCCACAGACTGGCCGCTTCATTCTCCGCCAGATCCACCGGCAGATCTTCCACAGAATAGCCAGGGATCAGAATGCTGATCTCAGAAAACTCAGTACGTACCGTCATGGGATCGTCATCAAACCCGAAAACAGATTCAGCGAACCAGCAGAAACTCGGGCGTCATCAGAACCGCCCAGAGCACATCTTCAATCTCTTCCGATACCGGCTCAGCACTCAACAGCTCCAGCATGGCAGACCGCTCCGCAGGTAATGGCTCACGACTCCACGCCGAGCGACAGACATGGCGAACCAGACCGTCCCGATCCGCCCCAAACTGGTTCCGCAGATGCTGACCACCTCGAGCCAGTGCCTGAGCAAGTACCGCTCCATTCGACAGGTCTATCGCCTCCAGAGTCGTCAGTTCATCCGGTCGCATTGAGACAATCTGCTCACGATGCGGACGACCAAGCGAACGCATCAGAAAATCATTCTTCATCAACGACGCTCGCACCATCCGCAGATCACCCGCTGCCGCCTGCAGCAACAACGGTAAACCCCGCTGATTGACCGCGTCAGTCCAGACCGCCAATGCCGGAACCACGGTCACCGGCTGCCACGGCCCCTTCCCCGCCGCCAGCCGACCCTCACGCACCGCCGGAACACTGTTCGTGAATTCCCACGAACTGTCCGATGTCACAACCTGCCGCGTCCCGTCCTTCAATACCAACCGACACTCCAGCAGAAAACCGGCCGCGTTCGGACCAGCACCCGCATTCGTGGCAATGACACTCAAAGTATTCTCACCCTTTTTCAGCTGGCCTTGCAGGCTGAGCACTTTCGGTTGCGACCAGTCATCCCCCTGCTCAGCACGACGACCGTTCACGAACAACGTAAAACCGTTGTCACAGGTCAGCAGAACCACCGCATTCAAAGGCTCCTGCGGCAGTCGAAAGGTTTTTCGCAGCAGCAGACTTTCGCCAGATGCCGGGACCCTGCCGTCAGCCGCACTGCTGCCCCAGACCCACTGCGCAGAGATGCCCGCAGCAGCCTCAGCGGCCGCACCGGCAGCGTCACCCGCAGCAGACTCACGCGGTACCGCACGAATCACCGGAGCATCAAACGTGGTTGGGGCTGAGGCTGTCAGCTGCCAGACACCATCCAGAAACTGCTCGGCCGTCAATCGCCGGGCAACCGGACCACGCCAGCCATCGCCCGCAAACGCCTGCGCGGTCTCACGCGAGATGGATGCTGACTGATAAGCCTGCGATGCCGCGATGTGCCTGAGCACGGCCTTCACATCATAATTTTGCTGCTGCAGATACGACGCCAGATAGTCCAGCAGATCCGCATTCCACGGCGGCGACTGCATCGCGTCCAGAGGATGCACAATCCCACGCCCCGTCAGCTTGTACCACAACCGATTGACAATCGTTCGCGTGAAACGACCGTTGTCGGGATGAGTCATCAGATCGGCCAACTGCTGCAGACGCTTTTCTCGAGAAGCGGTGGGATCGACCGTGCCAAGTTCCGGGAATAACCACGACGCCTGAGCCGTTCGGCCCGTCGGCTTGTCACACCGATGAATCGGCTGCGGAGATGATGCATAAATTGCCGCCATCCCCCACGCTTCGTCCAGAGTCCATCGATCGATGAAACTGTCATGACACGAAGCACACTTCAGATTGATACCCAGAAAGGATTGCGCCACACTCTGAGCAAACTGAATCTCGACCGTCTGACCTGCACTCACCTCGCCACGCCAGCGAATGCCGTCAATGTAACCCTGACTGGCAGGTGTCGGCGGAGCAATCAGTTCGCGAGCAAACTGATTGAACGGCTTGTTCTGCAGCAATGCCTCGTACAACCAGCCACTGACCTGCTGACGGCCACCCGTGATAAACCCGGTGCCACTGTAATCGTTCCGCAGCAGGTCGTTGTAAAAGGTCAGCCAGTGATCGGCGTAGGCAATGCGATCGCTGAGCAGACGATCGATCATCTGTTCCCGCTTGTCAGTCCCCGCATCAGCCACAAACTGATCCAGAGTCTCAGTGGAGGGCAACAGGCCTGTCAGATCCAGCGACACACGTCGCAGGAATTCCGCGTCACTGATCGGTTCCGGACGCGGCCAGCCGCTGTCAGCCAGCGATTTGTCAAGAATGCGATCGATCGGATGATCACGACCGTCGATCGCTGGAGGCAGCTCAGGCAGACGAGGCTTCAGAGGTGGTTCCCAGGCCACAGGAGCAAACGAAAAGCCCGCCTCCCACGACACGCCGGACTGCACCCACTGAGTCAGTGTCTCAAGTTCACGCGGCGTCAGCCGCGGACGATCGGCCGGCGGCATCTGCTGCTCCCGGTCAGCCGAAGTGATGACTTCAACCAAACGCGATTCCGCAGCCTTACCTGGCACGACATGACCGGAAGACACTAATAATTCACGAGTATTCAACGAGAAGCTGCCCTTGGCCTCACGCCCACCATGACAGGGTACGCAATGAGTCTTCAGGATGGGCAACACAGCATGCGAAAAATCATCCGGCGCCTGAGCCCCCACTGAGGCGGGCCCAACCCCCAGCAACACAAACAAAACCAGCAGCACAATCTGCAACGAACCGGAAGACAACACTGCGGAAACTCCAGAGGACAACGACAATCCTTGTGACACATTTGAGATAATACAGAGCCATGCACCGACATGCGAGCGACCGGACACGCCCCCACTGCCCCCTCACCCCGCCCCCAACCTACCCGTACCCTG
>CAXBSH010000152.1:0-12156 GCA_963977705.1 uncultured Planctomycetaceae bacterium | reverse complement strand
ATAATCAGCGCGTTCATAGTCCATTCCGATGGCCCGTGCCCGCTGAGCATCCCGGCGAAAGGTCTTTTGCGGCAGTCCGTCGGCTGCCAGTGCAAACTCCTGCTGATCCTTAAGGCTCTTCAGCCACAGGCCGTGTTCACGGACGAATGGCTGCCATTGGCCATCAGGTGAATTTGTATTTTCGACCGCTGGCTGCCCGGCTGCCCGCGAGCGTCGTCCGCGCCGAGGTTCTCGCACAGTCACACCTGCCAGACACTCCACTGTCAGATTCCACGGATTATCCCCGGCGGCTGCTGTGGCACATCCGAGCGGGCTGTTGTCTTCGCGTTTGAAAAGCCACGTATGCCCGGCAAAGGTGTGCTGGCGACAGATTGTTCCCGGAGCAACCGTCTGATACTGTCGCTCCTGTCCATCAGTCGAAATCCAGAACATCACAACGGCGTGGTCAAGGCTGTTCGTAAGTACGATTTCCGTCTCTGTGCCAGAGTCCTGTGAAGCCACAATTGGCAGGAATAATTTCAGTGAATTCGCGGCTGCCGAATTCTCCTTTCTCAGGGTGCCATTCATTGGATTCCAGAGAAACGTGCCGGCTGAGCCACTGAACCGCCAGTCACTCTCAGGCTGCAGGGGAAATTCGAGCGAATCAATCGGCAGTTGAGCCTGCTGAACATCGCGGTGCAGTAGTTCTGAGAATGCTGCTGCAACCTTTGCATGATCGAAGGCATCAGTTCGAACGCCCGATTCCGCATCGACCAGTATGAACTGTCGGCCGTTCTGCGGCAGATCATTTCGATACCAGAAGCGAGTTCCCTCAGCATTCCAGTGAGGTTCTACACGGTCTCGATAAACGCGGCCCTCAGCGATCGCTGAAACCGTCAGGCACAGAAAGCACAACAACAGACACGAGATTCTCTGAATGCGCACGGCAGATATCCAAAGCAGGGCAGGTAGAGTTCGTCGGAAACCCCTATTTCGCACGCTGCGGGCGGATTGTAAAGCCGGCGGAACGAGGTTTGGCTGCAGGCTGCCAGATTCCAAACTGCTGCATTTCCGACTCTGACCGACCGCAAAACCCGTATTTCGCCACGGAATTTCTGGACACGCACGGGCCAAAGACGATAGTCTGCTGACGGCTGCCGACTGTTCTGATCGCCTCCTCCCCCCGCCCTCCACACACCTCCCGCCTGCTCACACTCAGACATGACTTCTGGATTCCCATTCCGGCAATTCTGTTCGCGACCAAACCGACGGGCCATTCTGCAGGCCGGCTTGATCGGTTCTGCGGCGATCGGTCACGGAGTGGCTGCCGCAGGCGCTATGTCGAATATTGCAGCGAGTGGGTCACCGGGATTCGGTACAGCCAGACGTTGCCTGATGCTCTTTATGTGGGGTGGGCCCAGTCAGCTTGATACCTTTGATCCGAAGCCCTCTGCACCGGCCGAAGTTCGCGGAGAATTCGCCGCGGTCGAGACGGCTGTTCCCGGGATGCAGATCTGTGAACACTTCCGCAGACTTGCCCCATTAACAGAACTGGTGACGCTGGTTCGTTCCATGACGCATGACGATCCGGCACACCTCAGCAGTGCCCATACGACACTGACCGGACATCTGCCGCCGGTGAATAAAAGTGATGACGAGCCTCCCAGTCGCAGTGACTCACCACACCTTGGCGCGCTGGCAGCACAGTTCCTTAAGTCACCCAACGGCCTGCCTTCGGCGGTTTCCATGCCGTGGCACACGCTGCACCCGGCGGCGCCGGGTGGGACTGCACCCGGGCAGACGGCCGGTTGGCTTGGACCAGCTGCCGATCCGATGCTTGTGACCGGCAATCCGGCAGCTCCAGGCTGGTCAGTTCCCGTATTTCAACTGGCCGATGGACTGTCTGTGGCTCGGCTTGAACAGCGACGCGGTTTGCTGCGGTCCCTCGATGCGGTACGCAGCGACACAGCCAGTACCGTCAGCCGGAATCTGACTGACCAGCAGACCGCCGCTTTCAATCTGCTTGGGTCATCCAGTCTGCAGGCGGCCTTCGACCTGCAGTCTGAACGACCGAGTACGCGCGAGCGATACGGCATGAATATTCATGGTCAGTGTGTCCTGCTGGCAAGACGACTGCTGGAACAAGGCGTACCGTTTGTTTCTGTGAACTGGCATAACGACGGACAGAACTTCTGGGATACGCATGGGAATAATTTCAACAGACTTAAAAACTCACTGATCCCGCCGGCGGATCAGGCACTGGCGGCAGTTCTGGAAGACCTGCGTGACAGTGGTCTGCTGGATGATACTCTGGTCGTCTGGACAGGTGAGTTTGGCAGACGACCACAGATCACCGCTTCGAACGCCGGGCGCGAACATCACCCGTGGTGTTACAGCAGTCTGCTGGCCGGGGCTGGGATCCAGCGCGGCAGTATCTATGGCTCCAGTGATCGCATTGCTGCATACCCTCGCGACAATCCGGTGTCTCCGCGTGACCTTGGTGCGACAGTGATGCACGCACTGGGAATACCCAGCGACCGCACCCTGAATGACCTGAGCGGTCGACCACATCAGCTTTACGCAGGTCGACCGGTGGCAGGACTGTTCAGCGGAAGTTGAAGCGAAACAGAGACTTCACTGAATGGAAATGATTCGCATCTTCAGCTTGCCACGAGGAATCGGTACCTCAATCTGGTCCCCGATTTTCTTTCCCATCATGGCAGTACCGATGGGGCTGGTCGTCAGAATCTTCATGACGTCCCCCTCGTAGTCCTCTTCGCCAGGACCCACAAGCTCGTAGACCTCCTGATCGCCACCCACGTCCACGGTCACTCGAGATCCAAAGACCACTGAGTCTGCTGGTCCCTCCGCACGCTCTGCTATGTAGCAGGAGGCCAGTTTGGACTTGAGCTGATTGATTTTGGCCTGCAGCAATCCCTGCGTTTCGCGGGCCGAGTGGTACTCGGCATTTTCCTTCAGGTCGCCTTCTTCACGCGCAGACTTGATCCGCTCGGCGATCGCCGGCATATCAACCTCTTCAAGCCGCCGAACTTCTTCGCGCAGTTTGTCATAACCTTCACGAGAAATGGGCTGACGTTCCATGGCAGGATCCACACACTGAGGTCAGGAAAGCAAACACAAAAAAACACACCGGAACGCACTTTCTGCGATTGGTTTCGCAGGGGCAGTGCGCCGAGGAGTGCGAATAGGGATGGTCCGAAGGGCAAAGAAAAAACGGGCGACTGAAATTGCGTTCAGTCGGCCCGTCTGTTTATTGCTTGGGGAAATTATACCCCGAAAATCGGGGGTGGGCTACGCAATTTCCTTCCACAGGCCACATTTCGCGCTGTCCAGCACGGCTTGGCAGACCTTTTGAGTCTCAAGTGCGTCGCGGAACGTCGGATTGCAGGGACGACCAGATTCAATCGCTGCGATGAAATCAGCAACTTGGTGTACAAATGTATGTTCGTATCCGATCTGCAGGCCTGGAACCCACCAGTTGCCCATGTACGGCATGTCGCCGTCCGTGCAATGTACCTGGTGCCAGCCACGAACCAGAGAATTGTCAGCATGGTCAAAGTATTCCAACCGATGCAGGTCATGCAGATCCCAGCGGATGGAGGCCTTTTCGCCGTTGATTTCAAAGGTGTAAAGCGCCTTGTGGCCACGTGCGTAGCGAGTCGATTCGAAGAGCCCGAGCGAACCGTTGCCGAAGCGGCAGAGGAATGCACAGGCATCGTCAATGCCGACCTTTTCGACTTTCCCGGTCAGGTTGTGCTTTCGTTCCTTCACGAAAGTCTCGGTCATGGCCGTGACACTGGAAATCGACCCGTTCAACCAGATGGCGGTGTCAATGCAGTGCGCCAGCAGGTCACCAGTTACTCCGGATCCGGCTGCAGCAGCATCCAGACGCCACAGTGCTGTGCCACCCTGAGGCAGGTCAGCATTGATGGTCCAGTCCTGCAGAAAATTTGCGCGGTAGTGGAAGATTCTGCCGAGACGACCTTCATCAATGAGTTTCTTGGCGAGCGACACAGCGGGCACGCGGCGATAGTTATACCAGACCGTATTCGCGACGCCGGCAGCTTCGATGGCATCGACCATCTTCTGACCCTCAATCGGATCCATTGCGAGCGGTTTTTCGCAGAGCACCATTTTGCCTGCCTGAGCAGCGGCGATGGCGATTTCGGCGTGCGAGTTATTGGGGGTGCAGATATCGATGGCGTCGATGTCTTTCCGATCCAGCAGTCGTCGCCAGTCCGTTTCGGTGGATTCGTACTGCCACTGATCTGCGAACTTTCGCAGTTGATCTTCACTGCGACCGCAGATGGCCTTCAGTATGGGGCGGTGCTGCAGAGCAGGAAAGAAGTCGTTGACTCGCTTGTATCCATTGGAATGAGTACGGCCCATGAAGCCATACCCAATGACACCGACATTCAGAGGTTTTAAGTTTGACATTGCGGGAACTTTCAGGAAAAGCAGTAAGAGGGACTACATGTGTACGAAGTACCGCTGCGGGAACTCAGGTCCATCCGTGAGCATCGCGGACACGGAGCATGACGTCGAGAATCGTGTTCCAGGTTGAAACCTTTTCCAGCGTTTCATTGGGGAACATGCAGCCATCCCAGCAGATGTGTTTCATACCACGCTCGGCCGCACCCTGCAGCCAGTAACCGGCACAGCGGACGATATCCAGACGACCGTTCGGATCGTCAGCCGGACAGTGCTTGCCGGTCTTGTCGTGCGAACCGGCGCCATGCACCTGGCCATCGTTCTGAGCCACATGGAAGTCGATCGTCCATGGTCGCAGACGATTTGTCATTTCTGCATAGGCTGCCCAGAACTCTTCATCAGTGTAGCCCTCTTTGACGAGCGCACATTCAGGAGCATTGTATCCGAGCAGGTACAGGTAGGTGTGAGCAAGGTCCGCCTGGAAGCCCAGAGTTTCAGGCATGCCGACTTCTTCCAGCAGGTTCAGCATGTCTTTCCAGCTGTGCATGCCGGCCCAGCAGATCTCGCCTTCTGCTGCCAGTCGCTGGCCATGATCGGCAGCGATCTTTGCAGCTTCCCGAAACGTACCGGCAATGCGGGAAGTATTTGTTTTGGGGTTTTCACGCCAGCGAGCGACTCCGAATTCCGCTGAGTCGATGCGGATGACGCCGTATTTTCGGACGCCGTGCTGTTCGAAGATACCAGCGATACGGCAGGCCATCCGCACGGCGTTCATGAATTTTTCGCGAGCTACATCGTCGCCCATGGCCGAGTCACCGACAGTGCCCGGCCAGACGGGAGCAACGAGGGATCCGACACTGAATCCGTAGCTGGCGATCTGATCGGCTATGCGATGCAGTTCAGAGTCGCTGGCTTCGGGATTTGTGTGTGGCAGGAAGAGGAAGTAATCGATGCCATCGAACTTCTGCCCGTTGACACTGGCCGCGGCTGTCAGCTCCAGCATGCGTTCAAGACTGATGGCTGGTTCCTGCCCGGGACCATCACCCTTGCCCACAAGTCCGGGCCACATTGCGTTGTGCAGTTTGGGGGCGGAATTCGACATGCAAAAGCTCCTGTTTTCAGAAAATAACTGGCAAACAAATCACGGTAGTGAGCCCGTCGAAGACGGACCCAGCGGGCAGTCAGAGCAGCCGCTGCGAAGGCAGCCTCCGCCGCAGCGGAATTGCCCGAATGATCGGCGCCGGGACCAGCCGGAGTGAATCAGGGGGGCAGAAATCCGGTAAGCGCAGAATCATTACGAAATCGGGGCTGTTTGAAAAGCCAAGGCCGGGTTTTCGGGCTGCACCGCCTGCTCCGGTTGCCGAAAACATGCCGTCAGGCGCCCGCTCAGCCAGCGTTTCGATGCTCGCCAATCTGCGTCAGTTTGTTGTAAAGCGTCTTCAAGGCGATCCCCAGATCTTTGGCTGCCGCCGGCTTGTCGCCACGGTTCCTGTCCAGAGCGTCCCAGATCATTTCCTCTTCAACCTGCCGCAAAGTCTTCCATGGGCCAGACGACGTAGAGACCGGACGCCATGGGACTGCTGACAATTGTCCAGCCGGCAGGTGCGGATCTTCCACTCCCGACTTCTGCAGCGAACGCGGCAGATCGGACGGTTTGAGCACTTCGCCATCCGACAGAATCAATGCATGTTCGAGGACATTGCCAAGTTCACGGATATTGCCCGGCCAGCTGTGTGCCTGCAGCAATCGAATGGTTTCCGGTGGCAGTATCGTCTCAGGCACACTGTCGCGTTTCAGGTGGCGAGCAATCAGGTGCAGAGCCAGCGACGGGATATCCTCCAGACGCTCACGCAGCGGAGGCAGATAAATCTCGAAGGTGTTAATTCGGAAATACAGGTCCTCGCGGAATTGTCCCCGCTGCACCATCTGCTGCAGCTCACGGTTTGTGGCACACACAATCCGGACGTCCACATGGGCCGGCTCATTGTCACCCACACGCCGAATTTCACCCGACTCAAGGAATCGCAGCAGCTTGACCTGCATCGCACGGTCCAGCTCGCCGAATTCGTCCAGAAACAAAGTGCCCCCGTTAGCCACCTCAAACAAACCAGTGCGATTGGAATCCGCCCCAGTAAAAGCACCCCGACGGTGGCCGAACAATTCACTCTCAACCAGATTCTCCGGGATCGCTCCGCAATTCACGGCGACAAACGGCTCGTTGCGACGATCACTCTGATCGTGAATTCGCCGCGCAACCATCTCCTTGCCCGTACCCGTCTCTCCCAGTATCAGCACGGCCGAATCAGTCGGTGCAATGCGATCAATCAGCTTCTGAACACGCTGCATCGGTGCCGATGAACCCACCAGATCAGAACGACCCTCGGCACGCTGCAGTCGTGTCTCAAGGGCGATCGCTCGGTTCTGCAATGCCTTTTTTTCTGCAATCCGATCCAGCACATTGCTGATTTCAAACAATGAAACCGGCTTGGGAAGAAAATCGTATGCACCCATCCGAATGGCGCGGATCGCAGCGTCCCGATCACCATGCCCCGTACTGATGACACAGGCCGTTTCCGGCGAATGCTCACGGAGAAAATCAATCACGTCCCAGCCACTGCCACCCGGCATTCGCAGGTCGACAATGGCAGCGTCAAATACGTTTTTCCCAGCAGCTTCAATGGCACTGCCGGGCGATTGACAGATCGTCGCCAAATGACCCATACGCGGCAATTCGTCGCGCATCAGCTCAGCAATCGAACTTTCATCGTCCACGAATAAAACTCGCAGACTCGTCCGCTTCCGTGTGCTCACCGACCACTCCATGGCTCTTGAACGGCATCCCTGCCGATCTTTGACGCAGTTCCCGGCATAACCGATAGATTTGTGGAGCATTCTGCCGGACTACCACACTCGTAAGTGTATCAGTCCTCTGGCTGCGGGGCAACGCCCGTTTCACCAACTGAACCCGTTTCAGACTCCGAATCAAGGCTCACCCACTCGCTGAATGTCGCCGCCTGACCCTGCCGTCGACCCCCGGAATCCTGCAAATTCCAGATCATCGCGCGCTCAATCAGGAATCGCCTGCCTGTACGGCTGATCCGTATTCCGCGGTAGTCGTCCACGAATCCGTCCCGCGCAGCTCGAGCCATCATTTCTGCCCGCTCGTCACGATGCATCGGCTCCGCCGTCAGACGTGAAGGAATCGCTGTCAATGTGACGGCATCCATCTCCCAAAGCCTCTGAGCAGCAAGGTTGCCGTAATTCAGAACCGGGTCTGCCTGCGTTCCATGCGATACCACGACAAACGGCGCGTGATACAGTCGGCGAGCTTCATCCATCGGGTCCGTACTGCGCGGTAACAGTTCTCGACCCAGCAGACGCTGGTAAGAATCCAGCAGCAACTGAGCCTGCTGCAACCAGGCAGGCGTTTGCCAGATTTCGAGGGCGGGCTGGTCCGGCTGAACTGATTCTGCCTGAGAAATAACAGCGACAGTCGGTTCCTCCGACTGATGCACTGCAGAATCCAGTTCAGATTCCGCTTCAGCCACGATAGGCGCGCCGTCGGCACGACGCGGTGGAGGCCCCGGATACTGATAGAACTGGCACTCGAGGCGACCATTGAACAGCTTGCGACGACGCGCCGCTCGACGCCCAAACTGCTGCTCAAAACCCCGGTTGGACGTGATCACGTAAATACCCCACGTTGGCAGCGATGCAGTCACTCGACCCAGCTCACGATAGACCGCCGCTACCTCCTCCGGATCACCCAGACGCTCGCCGTAAGGCGGATTACTGATCAGCACCCCGTAATCCACACCCGTGCGAAAGTCACTGACTTCCTGACAACGAAACTGAATGTCGCCGGCAACACCAGCCTCGTTTGCACCCTTTTCCGATAAACGAATGGCCGACGGATCATGATCAAAACCCAGAATCGGCAGAGCCATTCGAGGCTGACGGAGATCACGAGCCTCAGTGCGAACGTCACGCCAGAGACGACGGTCCAGCCACCGCCAGTCTTCTGCCGCAAATGAACGCCCAATGCCCGGAGCAATGTTGCGGCCAATCAGCGCCGCCTCGATCGGCAACGTGCCACTGCCACAGAATGGATCCACAAACTGCCGATCCCGATTCCAGTAACTCAGCTGAATCAAACCCGCTGCCATCGTTTCACGTAAGGGGGCCGCACCCACAAACTCACGGTAGCCACGCTTGTGCAGGCCATCACCAGTGGTGTCGATCGTCAGAGTCGCCACATCACGAAGCAGTGAAACTTCGATCTGAAACAATGAACCCGTTTCGTCAAACCGAAATCGCTGATATGTCCGCTTCAGACTTTCAACAATCGCCTTCTTGACCGCACCCTGAATCGCTGGAACCGCATGCAGGCGCGATAATACACTGCGACCAGCAACAGGAAATTTTGCGTCCATCGGCAACAGATCAGACCACGGCAAAGCCTTCGTCTGATCAAACAACGCGTCGAAATCCGGCGCCGGGAATTCACCAACGCGAATCAATACGCGGTCAGCACTCCGCAACCACAGATTGCAACGCGCAATATCACGCTCATCGCCCTGAAAATGCACCTTGCCGTCCACAATACGCAAGCCCGTGTAACCCAGACGCTCAAGCTCGCGAGCTACCACGGATTCAAGGCCAAAGGTCGATGTCGCTATCAAATCAAAACGTGCCATGCCGATTCCTGATCAAATGATCAGGTTTTTTGCCTCGGCGGGAGGCTTCGATTGACCCGACCAACCATCCATTGAACGTCCCGGAGAAAGGGAAGTCAAACCAACGTTCGGCGAATCTTTCCAGCAGCATTTCCCTGACCAAAACTCACTATTCTGGAAAATCAGTCAGGTGCAGAGACACGAGGGACAAAAAAGGGGATCAATCAGTTCATCATTGGAAAACACTGCAACGCCACCCTTCGGTTTCCGCCAATGGCCCGCACCTGGGACCACCGAGCACCAGTTCGTGTCGCTGATTCAACGACCCTCGGTTCGGCAGGAGCCTCACCCTCCCAAACGGAACTTAAAGTCCACTGACAACTGACTACTGATTACTGACAACTGATTACTGACAACTGGCCACTCCCCCCAAAGCCCCCAACTTTCTTCCGAATTCCCTTCCCCACAGCAAAAAATTCCGGATAGCATCCATTCCGTTCTGCGGTCAGAATCCTGTCCACAGGCCGCAGAGCACTCCAGTGAGCCTCGACACTTTTCTCCACCCCGCTATCGCCGCAGGTATCTCACGTGCAGGATCTCAACACCAGCAGTCTGATCTTTTACGACGGTGTCTGCGGCTTCTGCAATCACTCCGTCAACTGGATCCTCCAGCGCGATACTCAAGGTCGCTTTCTGCTGGCACCGCTGCAGGGCACGACCGCCGAACAACTGCTGGCCCCCGAACTGCGGCAGCACCTGTCCTCGGTCGTGCTGCGACACAATGGACGCATCTGGACACATTCCGCAGCCGTCTGCCGCATCCTCCTGCTGCTCGGTGGATTCTGGCGGTTTTGTGGCATTCTGCTGTGGCTGATTCCGCGTCCAATCCGCGACTTCGGCTATCGCTGCGTCGCGTCCATTCGCTACAAACTGTTCGGAAAACTGGACGCCTGTCGCCGCCCCTCACCGGCCGAACGCGCTCGGTTTCTCGACTGACCCCACACCACCTTGCCCCACTAACACTCCCACCCAAAGTGTCCACCATGCATCATTCTCTCAGCAACGCGCTGCGCAGCACGCCACTGCTCCTGCTGTCTCTGCTCCTGATCACCACCGATCGTCTGGCAGCCGACGAAATCCGTATGGAAACCGTCTCTGTTACCATGCGCGACGGCATCCGCCTCGCCACTGATGTCTATCGCAGTGACAAACTGACCCATGCACCCGTGGTACTGATCCGCACTCCTTACGACCGCACACGTCAAAAGGACGCCGCCGAGAAATGGGTCCGTGCCGGTTACGTGTTTGTCGCTCAGGACTGTCGAGGGACTCGTGCTTCCGAAGGAGTCCTGGCTCCTTACAATAACGAAGGTCAGGATGGCTTCGATACGCTGGAATGGATCACTCGGCAGCCATGGTGCAACGGTCGCATTGGGATGGTCGGCGGGTCATACGTCGGGGCTGTTCAATGGCAGGCCGCCGTGGAATCGCCGCCCGGACTTGTGGTCATCGCACCGCAGGCCACATGGAGCAGCTTCTATCGGAATCTGTATCTGGGAGGTGCTGTCAGGCTGGCACTCATCTCGGGCTGGCTTGCAGGAAACACGCCCAAGCCCGAAGGCATCACGGCCGCCGATATGGATCAGGCACTTTTCAGGCTGCCCCTTAGTGACGTCGATGAAGCCATTGGCTGGCCCATGCCATGGCTCGATGCCTACCTCACTCACCCACAACCCGATGGCTTCTGGACGCGACTGGATCTGACCCGGAAACTGCCCGATCTGCAGCTGCCGGTTCTGCACGTCGTCGGGTACTACGACTTCTTTTCACGAGAATCGGTCGACAATTTTGTGCTGATGCAGACAACCGCCAAAAACACTGCAACGCGACAGCAACAACAACTGATTCTCGGGCCATGGGACCACGGCACCATCGGTCGTTCACAGGTCGCTGAAATGGATTTCGGTCCGGCAGCTGCACTGGATGTCAATCAGAATCAGCTGGAATGGTTCGATCGCTTCCTGAAACAGGACCCCGCGACTGCCCGTCGGCCGTTCTCCCCGGTTCGATACTTTTCCATGGGGGACAATCGCTGGGTTGATGCCCAGTCGTGGCCACCTGCCGGAAATCAGCCAACCAGCTGGTACCTGCACTCAGATGGCCACGCCAATACTCGCAGCGGCACCGGCCTGCTGCTGACAACACCACCAGCCACGAAACAACCAGCCGATCTGTTTCGAGCCGACCCGCAGAACCCCGTACCCGCTTCTCCAGTCACTGCTCAACGCCCACTGAAGGCCGCTGTCTGGGGCCCCGTCGACAACGCACCACTGGAAGACCGCGATGACGTGCTTGTTTACCGCACAGCACCGCTGCAGGAACCGCTGACATTCGCCGGCAATCCGCAGGTGCAACTGTTCGTCAGTGCTGACACCGTCGATGCCGACTGGGTCGTGAAATTGATCGACGTACACCCCGACGGCCGCGCCTTCAATCTGGCAACCGGGCTGCAGCGAGCACGCTATCGCAAGTCGTTGCAGCAGCCCGAACTGCTGCAACCAAACGAAATCTGCGAACTCACAATCGATCTGGGCCCCTGCGCAGCCAGCATTGCCGCCGGTCATCGACTTCAGATCGACATCTGCGGCTCACTTTTCCCGCTGTTCGATCGCAACCCCAATACCGCCGCCGGAATCTTCGGTCACCAGACTGCAGTCTCCAATGAACAGGTCCACCACAGCCCCGAAACACTCTCCCGATTAATCCTGCCCGTGATCCCACCAACGCAACGCTGAACACTGGGATCAGTAATCAGTAATCAGTAATCAGTGATCAGTGATCAGTGATCAGTAACCGCGGACGTCCAAATCCCCCCTCGGCAGGGCGAGGCTCCCGCAGAGACGAACTCAACTGTCACTATTCAGTTGTCGTTGTTCGCCCACAACCGTAGCCCGGGCATTCCTGCCCGGCCACCTCTTGCCCACACAACCACCACGCGTTACACGTTGGCCCGCCCATCAGCAACACACCACGCGGGGCGCGGGCGCCG
>CAXBSH010000151.1:0-12159 GCA_963977705.1 uncultured Planctomycetaceae bacterium | reverse complement strand
CGGAAGACCGCAAATGACTACTCCCGGTAAAACCACAATCAGTGATGGGCCGCAGCAACCTTCACGCCGGCAGGCGGAGCAGTTGTCTGCAGAATAAAGTCCTGTCCGAGAGCCTCAGACTCCGGCCCCGAGTACTCGTACGGGCCACGATAGCACACCGGCGGAACATCGAAGTTGCCGTGTCCCGGAGGACTTGGTGCCGACCACTCAAGACCATTCGCATTCCACGGGTTACGCCCGACCTTCTTCCCATAGAAAATGCTGTAGAAGAAGTTACCCAGCAGCAGGAACTGAGCAAAACCCATGATGATCGCCGAGATGGTCATGAACTGATTCATCGGCAGCAGATGCTCAAGGTAACCATGCAGGTATGGGTCTGCGTATCGTCGCGGCATGCCGGCAATACCCAGCAGGTGCATCGGGAAAAACGTGCCGTTCATCCCGATGAAGGTCAGCACAAAGTGCACCTTCTGAACGCCATCATGCATCTCGCGGCCCCACATCTTCGGGAACCAGAACTGCACTCCGGCAAACACCCCAAACAACGTCGCTCCGAACAGAACATAGTGGAAGTGAGCTACGATGAAGTAGGTGTCGTGGAAGTAGATGTCGACCGGCACGGCAGCCATGAAAATCCCACTCAATCCGCCCACAATAAACAGAGCCACGAAGGCAGCACAGTTCAGGAACACGGCGTTGAACTGAATGTCACCGTCCCAGATCGTACCTATCCAGTTGAAGACCTTAATTGCGGATGGCAACGCAATCATCATCGTGGATGTCATGAAGGTCATGCCCAGCGCAGGATTCATCCCGCTTGTGAACATGTGATGGCCCCACACGATGAAGCCAAGACCCGCGATGGCAGCCATTGAATATACCATCGGCTTGTAACCAAACACCGGCTTACGACACATGCAGGCCAGCATGTCCGAAACCATCCCCATCGCCGGCAGCAGCATGATGTAAACGGCCGGGTGTGAGTAGAACCAGAACAGGTGCTGCCATAGCAATGGCTGACCACCACCCACGGTCGGAGCCGCATTATTCACCACCAGACCGGCCGGCACGAAGAACACCGAATGGATACTGGTTGGAATCAGAGTATGCAGGCGGTCAAACACCAGCATGAAGCCCGCTGCCGTCAACACAGGCAGAGCAAACGCCTGCAGAATCGCTGTGATGAACATGGACCAGATCGTCAGCGGCATGCGGAATAAAGTCATTCCGGGAGCACGCATATTGATGATGGTGGTCATGTAATTGACCGACCCCATCATGGACGACACACCCACCAGCGTCAGACCAAACAGCCACCACGTCTGTGCCTCGCCCGAACTGGGTGAAGCAGACGCGATATCACTGAGTACCGGATAGGATGTCCAGCCGTTCGCCGGACCAGCCGTGGCACCACCAGCGATGAAGCTGTAGCCAAAGCAGAAAATCGCCGGCCACATAAACCAGTAACTCAGCATGTTCAGCACCGGAAACGCCATGTCATCCGCACCAATCTGCAGCGGAATCAGGAAGTTCCCGAACGCTCCGGCAAGCACGGGGATGATCACAAGGAAGATCATCACGGATGCATGCATCGTGAACAGCATGGTGTAAAACTCAGGGCTGATCTGACCACCTTCACCCTGAAACACACCGAACAACTTACCAACAATTGGCATGTTCTCCCAGGGAAACGCCAGCTGCCAGCGTACCGCCAGAGCCAGCGCACCGCCGACCATCAGCATCAGCAGCGTGGTGATCAGGAACTGAATTCCGATCACTTTATGGTCTGTCGAAAACACATACTTCTGGATGAACGTCTGCTCATGATGCCCATGAGCATGATCATGCCCGTGTCCATGAGTCTCGAGGGCTGGTGTGATCGTTGCCATCTTGATTTACCGCCTGAATTTCAACCAGTACCAAAACCTGAAAAACCGTTTTCCGCCCGCAACCCTGCTTACTCAACAGAGGCTGTCTCTGCTTCCTGCACGCCGTCCTCATTCTGCTCACGTTCCAGCCGAGTCAGATAGGCTGAAACACCCTCAGGAGACTCAGCGACAATCCGCGCCTTCATCTTGTAGTGTCCCCAGCCACACAACTCAGCACACAACAGCTCATAGTCGCCCGCTTCCTCGATCTCAAACCACACCGGGATCACCAACCCCGGTACAGCATCCTGCTTGACGCGCAGTCGAGGCACGAAAAACGCATGCTGCACGTCCTGAGTCCGCAGATTGATCATCGTGGGCACTGCTGCGGGAACATGCACTTCGTTGACGTAGTACAGGTCGCCAGGCTGTGGGGAGGTCATCAGGTCAGTCCCCGGCTTCGGATACCGAATCCGCCACTCGAACTGACGAGCCATCACTTCCGCGACCGGAGCCTCTTTCACGGAGTCCGGAAACCGCGACAGCACTCGAATGTCCGCCAGCACGTCCAGCTGAGTCAGCGAGATAAAGACGAGCACGAAAGCCGGAACAATCGTCCAGACGATTTCCAGCTTGTGACTGCCGTGTGAAAACCACGCTCGACTGCTGGGGTTCCTTGTCGCGCCCTTCCACATGGCATATCCGAGCGCAAACTCGGTGCCGACGAAAGTGACCGCGACAATGATCAGGATCAGATAGAACAATCCGTCGATCTGATGCCCCAGAGTCGACAGAGGCTTACTGGGGAACCACCAGTTCCGTCCTGGTGCGATCACGCACAGATACAGTGCAACCAGCGGCCAAAACCAGAAAAACAACGCCCAGAACTTCTTCACGTTTACTCTCCATCAACTGACGAGACATCCCGCAGTTCAGAGCCGAAAACCCAAACACCCTGATCGATCACTCACCAGCGGCAGGTGCCGCAGCCGCGTCCGGAGCTGCCGCAGGAGCCGCAGCTACGCCAGTTGCACCCGGCTCCGACTCAAACGGTATACTCAGTACGTAATTCACAATGTGCCAGATATCTTCGTGCGGAGTATTCTTGAAGGAGGGCATACGCGACCCCTTAATACCCGCATGAATGCGACAGAACAGATCAATCGGTCGCCGCCCGCCACGGAAAATGCCCGTGTGCAGGTTTCGAGGCTGATTCAGATTGTCCCAGACGTCGTGCAGACCCGGCTCGTTGTACGGCACGCTCGTCACCGGGTTCTTCTCATAGACCATCGTCTGAGGACCATTGCCGGCGCCGTCGATCCCATGGCAATCGGCACAGTTCAGCGTCTTGCTCAGGTACAGCTCGCGACCGCGACGACGAGACTCGTCAGAATCCGGTACGCGAGGAACTGAAGGGATAATACGAGCATCTTCGGTGTCCGCGGCAACCCACGTTTCCTCAAGCTCAGCACCAATCCCGTCCACCACTCCCGGCAGGTCCTCAGCCAGAAACTTCGCCAGCTCGCCAACAATGTCGGATCGCTGCTCGTCCTTCAGACGTGATTCCACTGCGTCTTCCGAGAAGTCCGATGCCAGTTCGTTGACCAGCTTACGCTCAAATTCCCCGCGCATTGAAAGGAACCGCACGTACTCCACAATCGCTGTCAGTTCCTCGTCCTTCATCAGGAGGAACGAAGGCATGTACGTGCCCGGGATGCCATATCGCAGGACTCGCAACAGGTCATCGCGACTGACCTTTGACATGTCATTCGTCGAAGTGAACTTGAACACACCATGGCGGTAATCACGCGGACGCGGATACAGGTACTGAGCCGTGGGGCCGTTTCCGTCGCCAGCTGTTCCGTGACAATGACTGCAATGACGCATATACAGGACACGGCCAGACTGAATCGTTGATCCGCCGTCGATACTGCAGATGTCCCCGGCAGCCAGCGAACCACCATCAAGACCCGTCAGGACAGCCTCGCCAGTCGCAGCATCCCACGAGCTAACGCTGAAGGTCCTGCCAGCCCCAGCACCCGTCACAACATTGACGAAACCCGCCTTCTCGGGGAACGTCTGTCCCTCCTCGGCAGTAAACTTCACCTTCGCGTCGCCACCATCGGCAGCAAAAACTTCAACCTTCGCCGCAGCACCACCCCACTGCACGGGCAGTTTCATCCACGCCTTCAGTGTCTGTGGAGTACCGAACTTCTGGTCCAGAAGCGTCACCACACCGGGCGACTCTGCAATGCCGGCCTGCGCTTCCGGAATCAGCGAACGAGTTTTTTCGCTGATCGAAAACGAGGCGTTATTGTCGGAGCAGCCGGTGACAACGATCGCCAGAAACGCTGCGATCCCCGCCCTCTTCAGTACTGCTGTATGCAACATGATTGCCAGCCCCAGTTTCATCAAACCCACTCAAGGATCAAACACCAAACCCACAACCAACCACACTACAGTTTCAGAAGTGCTGCCGGGTACTCAACCTGCACGTCGGTCGTCTCGCCCGCCTTCACTTCGACAGCCAGTTTTCGCTGCACAAAGTTGCCGTCAGCCGCCTCATGCCACACCACAAATGAATGCTTGCCAACCGGCAGGTCTGCAATTGCAAACTCGCCGTTCTCATTGGTCACAGCCCCGTACGGATGATCAAGCGGCAGATGCCACGCATTCATCCACGCGTGATAGTCACACTTCACAGCGACTGGAATCGCCTCGGCCTTCTTGTAGACAACCGTCAACTTACCCTCACGGTCCATGGGGGCAACACCGGAGTTCACCGAAGTGTTCTTTGCCGGATAAGTGTGAGTGTTGTGCGCCACACCGTCATTGCTGAGAACCTTGACGGTCTGACCAACCGGCAACACCACCGTGTGCGGATAGAACCGACAGTTCTTCTGGTCAAATACGAATGGCTCAGCAGGGGCTTCCACAGCACGCCCGCCTTTGGGAGCTTTCTGGAGGTAGACGAAAACATTCGCTACTCCACCGTCTCCACTGACCATCAGACGCTCGTCCGGAACATCCACTGCTGCACAGACTTCCTTGTCCTTGATGTCGTCGCCGGCCTTGACCAGCAGCTTCATCGTCGGCGTTCCACCAGTCAGCATCACACGGCCGCGAACGGATCCGACAGCAACCTCGCCGGACCCTGCAGCACCCTCTGCCGCCTCGCCGCCAGCCGCTGCCTCTGCAGAGGAGAGGAAGACAACCTGAGGAACAACAGAGGCACCGCCACCAATCGTTGGCTGACCATATTCGCTGCAACCCGCCGAAACGGATGCCAGCGCCGCCGTGGCGGCAACCAGACAGACCTTTGACTGAAACATCGACATCACTCGTCTCCTCCCGCTGCCGGAGCCACAGGAGTGGCGGCCGCTGGCGGCTGATAAATCACCGGTCCGTAATCTTCCAGCAACTTCGAATAGTTCATCAGAGCATCCCGGGTCGCCATCACATGTGCGTCTGGATCACCCTTGAACTTATCAGGAAACTGAGTCGCGTTCTTACCGTAGTTGACAGGCATCGAAGTGTACGGTGTTACCCACGCAGGCTTATACAACCACAGCTTCACCCAGTCAGGACGCAGTCGATTCTGCACGTCCACCAGATTCGGCCCCTGAATGTCCTTGGCCGGATCCGAAGCTTTGAAACGACGGCCACCCACAGAGTGACACTTCACACACAACGGACCATTCAACAGATGCCACGACTCATTCATGTAACTCTGCTCGTCCGTCAACAAACCAGCAGCAGTCAGATCAGCAGACTTCTGATCCAGATAGTCCACGTCCTTCGGCCCCTGATCCTCATACGGGAATTGGGCACCGTCAACAGCCGCGAAGTAATTCGCCAGTACTCGGGCTTCCTGCGGACTCATGTTGAACCGCGGCATACGCAGCACTGTGGTGTAACGAATCTTCCCCGGTTCCAGCAGGAACGAGTACAGCCAGTTCGTCTGAACTTTGATGCCTTCCTGATACAGCGGAGGAGGGGACGCCTGCCAGGCCAACTTACGCTGGTCAAATCGGTAGGTCAGCAGTCGATCAACAAGCAACTCAGCATAAGACCCGCCACGAGGCCCCTCGTAGTCCACCAGACGAGACTCTGCAAATGACACAGGTGCTCCCGGCAGCAACAGTTTGGACTCTTCGGCCGTCCCGAAATCGACGGGCTCCCAAACCTCAAAGCCATACTCACGCAACTCTGGATCTGTCTCCTCAGGGTCAGGCTTTGAGGACAGGAATCCGTGGAAGCTGCCAACCGGCAACTTTCGTTTCTCGCCGTCCGCCACAAACTCCTTCTCTGCACCCGTCAGCCCTTTACGCGGCGGACGAACCTTCAGCAGCAGGTCGCGAGCCACTTCGTGGTCGCTGGCATCCAGTGCCGTAGACTCAAGGCCAGCCAGATCATCGATTGCGAAGGTGACCTTCGGCAGCTCCACAACGTGGCAGCCCGTGCAGTTGTACTTCGCCAGCAGAAACTCGCCTTCGATTCGAGTCTTCTCACGCTCGTCCGGAGCGTACACATACTCTTCAGCAGGAGGCTCAGCTACAAGGCCCAGCACAAACGTGGCAATCGCCTCGATCTCGTCCTCCTTCAGCGGGAACTTCGGCATTCGCAGACGTTCGTCATACCCCTTCGTCTCTGTCTTCTCGTAGTCATAAGTGCGAGGACCTCGCAGCTTCTGCCAGATGAACCCAGGGCGACCATGACGCTGCAGACTGTCGTAGAAGAACGAAGCCGTCATTTCCCGAGCTTCTTCCTCTGCAGTGAACTGGCCCTTCTCAGCACCACCGGCCGCAGCACGCTTACGAGCCGTCACGATACGATCGGCTGTGCTGGCATGAGCAGACCCGGCGGCCTCGCCATGATGATGCAGATACTCTTCAATGTGCTCAAACCCAAGTTTGCTGGTGTCCTTCCGGCCCCAGTCCTGCAGAGCCACCCCGATCGGGCGAGCCTCTTCGTAACCGGGCATGTCGTGACACGCATAGCAGCCGTAACGAGAAATCGTCTTGCGGCCAACATACTGCAGTTTCATTTCACGCCACTGAGCAGCATCGGTCACGGCCGCACCGTCCGCCGTGGCCAATACGGCTTCGTCACCAATGATATCCGCCTTCTTCTGGGGGAAGGCCATCCCTGAAATAATCTTCTTCGCTGCGTCCTCGCCGAACCGATTCTTCTTCAGGTACAGCTCGACCAGCTTGTCCAGCTCCGAATCCTCCACCACAGCGACCGGGAAGTTGCCCGGGTCACCCTGCTTCAGCAGGAAGGCAGTGATGTCAGCCGCCGGATCAATTTCGGTGGTGCCGTCGGCGTCGAGATATGCGTCGAGGTACAGATTCGGCATCCGCGTTCGCTTGTGATACCGCTCCGGCTCTCGCAGCCATGTGTACAGCCAGTCGCTGAATGCAGGGTCGTCCGCGTTACGCTTCACCTTCTGGTGAATGTCGCTGATGTTCGGCCCGAAGTCCTCTTTGGATTCAGGAATCGCAGCATGCGAATGGCAGGCCAGACACCCTCGTTCCACGAACAGCTTCTCGCCACGCTCGGCATCGGCTGCGTAGCCATCCTTCGGCTGCAACAGGTCGATTGACTCGGATGTTGACAGCAGAACAGAGGCAATCCCCGCAAGCTCCGCAGCTTCGAACTTCTTCGTCTGCCCTTCGTCCGTGGTCCCGAGATGATCCGTCAGACTAAAGAACTGAGGCATCTTCGTGGTGGGACGATAGCGCGTCGGAATTTCAGTCCAGTACTGGATGAACTCGGATGATGTCTTCGCGGCAATGTGTCGCAGGCTGGGACCAACCTTGCGGTACTTGCCAGGCTTAGCTGTCGGATCTTCTGCCGCTGCTGTTCGAGCTTCCTCCGTCTGCGGTTCCAGTCGCATGTCAGGGCCAATTGACGTCTCACCGTCGTAGCCATGAATTTCATGGCAGCCGTAGCAACCATACTTCTGGATCAGCTGCCAGCCACGGTGAACCTTCGGCGCTGAGGCACCGAACTTCGGATGCACACCTAACTCCGTCATCGAGTGGTGGCACTTCACACAGCCCGATTCGATGAATCGCGCTGGCTGCATCGGGTACTCCCAGAAGTGATTCGGGTGGAACCCGTACTCATGATGCCACTCGCCAGCCAGATGCGGGTCGTTCGGAGTATGCTCAGCATTGCCGAAACTGGTCCCTGAACCCTGACCATCATGACAGATGGTACAGCCAAAGGTCCCCACTGGGTGAGGACTTGATGCAGAACAGTACAGGTCTGTATTCGGGTGAGTTGAGAACGGCTGAGGAAAGGCAGAAGCCTGAATCCATTCCGCCACGTCCCCGGTCTCAGGATGACCAGCCGGATAGGCTGGAACACCGCCCGGGCCGGTTTTATCAATATTCTGATGGCAGGTGCGGCAACGGTCGAAACGAGCAATCTTCGCCATGCCCAGCGTAATCTTCAGCTTGGGTACCCAGTCCTGCACGATCTTCAGGTGGGAATTAAAGCCGTCGATAATCGGCAACTCCATCAACGATCGCTTCAACGAAGAAATGGTGCTGCTGGGACGGATGTTCTCCAGAGCCGCCCGGATGCGATCAGCCTCTGCCGTCAGTTTTCCCTGAGCGACAGTCAGTTCGTCCAGCTTCGCTGTAATCTGCTTCGACTTCGCAGCCACCTCGGCCAGCTGTTCCTTTTCACCGTCCAGTTGCCGCTGCATTTCATCACACATGCCCTGGCGTCGACGATACTCTTCCAGTCGAGCATTCTTCAGGTCTTCGGGCAATGCATCGCGAACCGCAAGGTCGAAGTTGGCACGAGCTTCGTCACGATCTGAGTTCCGGAACTTCAAGTCGACCTCAAGAGCCTCAACGCGACGTTCCCTTGAGCCGACGTCAGCCAGCAACGTGGCCTGCTCAGCCTGCTGCTTTGCTACCTCAGCCGCAGTTTCCTCGATCTGCTTAGCGATCTGGTCGCGATTAGCGACGAAATCAGCGTTCTCGACCTTCCGCAGTTCGCGGTCGCGAATCTGCGAGTCGATTTCGAAGGCCGTGCGTTGCACGTCACGCCACTCGTCGTTCTGGTCCTGCCGCAGCATGGCATAGACCGACAGCAGCATAAACACACTGCTGGCTGCAAAGACCGCGTGAAGCGTTTTCTGATTCCAACGAAAATCATCTGTTGCTGGCATAGCTCTGGCGGGGCTTTCGGCCCTTCCTCAGCGAATGATGAAATGAATCTGACAGCCGACACAACCAAACCGCGGCACAAGCCTCGGTCAGATATTGAAGAACCACTCCGGGATACCAACGATGTACTTCAGAGAAAATGCCCATCGCAGGAGCATCTTGATCGGAAGGATCGCCATCCACAGAATCAAATTACTGAACACCAGGAATCGCAGCACACCCATCCGTGCGAAATACGTTCGCAGAACCGTGATGCCCATGATCGGAGGCAGAACAGCAAAGTAGCCGATGATCAGCAGAATGCCTGGTAGCTCTCGCAGCAGAATCCGGTCAACGGTCGTCCCCTTGGGAACACCAGATCCCAGACCATCCCAGAAAAACTCACTCAGGTTGACGTTATTCGCAGCTTCCACTTTATGAACGTCCCAGTACTCATAGATACCGAAGAAGTTCCAGTTGGGACCTCGCAGGAAGGTCCCCAGTACGATCAAAGCCACCCACAGCGGCAGGAACCCGAACAGGAAGGTCGAGATCGCAAATGCACGATCCTTGAAGCAGTAGTACCCGTTGCCGCGCTTGTTGAAGTCGATGTAAGGAACAGCCATCAATCCGCCCAGAATAATGCTGGGCAATACCACACCCGCAAGCCACGGGTCGAAATAAACAAGCATCTCCTGCAATCCCAGAAAGTACCACGGAGCTTTCGAGGGATTCGGGGTCTTGACCGATGAACCGGGTTCTTCCAGCGGCGCCTTCAGGGCAATCCCCCAGAAAATCAGAACGGCCGTCAGCACAACCATGCAGATCAGCTCAGTGTAGACAAGGTCCGGCCACACCAGCACCTTCTCGTTGTTTTCCTGTTCAAACAGAGGTCGCCCTTCCGCGATTCGGCGGTCATTGTCAACCGCGCGACGGAAATAGATCCACGTGCAGAAGGCCACGATGAACAGCATTGCCACGATCGGCACGTTATCCGGCTTACCGACGATCTGGCGGAAGTCATAGTCGGTCAGACTCAGACCCATGAAGATCAGCGAAACGTTCAGCAACACCCAAGAAACCTTTGGCTTCGTCCACCACTCCCGCAGCGAAATCATGCCCCAGAACCCAAGGATCGAAAGCACGAAGTACAACACAGGGTTCGAGAAGTAACGGTCAAACGGATCCTTGAATGCCGACGGCATCGAGATCAGAAAGCCTTCCGGTGGGTAAGTGAAGTGATACGCCGACACCATCATCAGGATCGAGGCGTACGTAGCCCAGACCGCAGCGCGAGGCACGCCGTTCGAAAACTCACCATCCTCACGATAGCTTCTGACCGTCCAGGCCAGATTCATGAAGAAGAGCAGAAGGTAGTACCAGCCCAGCCCAATCAGCACGCTGGCGGTCAGGTCCGGATGAGCATTCAACATCGAGAAGCACCCAGCTTACAGAACCTCAGAGGTCGCCACACAGTCACTACCGACTGACGCCCCCACTGCCGAAACCCACCACAACACCACCTGCCACATCACAGCGGCTGGCTGATCCCACCATCTTTTCGCACGCGCCAGAAGTGAATCGCAATCAACAAGCTCACCACCAGTGGAATTGCCACACAGTGCAGAATGTAAAATCGATTCAATGTGGCTTCACCCACAAAGCGACCGCCCAACAGCAGGAACTTCGCGTCCGAGGCGTTCGTGATCAGCTCGTAGCCACTGGTGTTGAACACCTGGAAACCCGGGCCTTCGACACCAAGGAATGGAGTTGCCTTGGCCATGTTTGATCCCACGGTGATAGCCCAGATGGCCAGTTGGTCCCATGGAAGCAGGTAGCCGGTGAATGACAACAGCAGCGTCAACACCAGCAACAGAACCCCAATCACCCAGTTGAATTCACGAGGCGGCTTGTAGCTGCCAGTCAGGAACACGCGGTACATGTGCAACCAGACCGTGATCACCATGGCGTGAGCCCCCCAGCGGTGGATCTCACGCATGATCCCCAGAGTCTGCACGTCACGCAGTGCCTGGATGTCATAGAAAGCCCACTCGAGCGTCGGCCGATAGTAAAACATCAGCAGGACGCCCGTGATGGCTTCCACCAGAAACAGAAAAAACGTGATGCCACCCATGCACCACGTGTAAGACAGAGCAATGCCCTGCTGCTTGACCGAAACGGGATGCAGGTGCAGGAAGAAGTTCGTGAGCATCACCACAACACGGTTACGACGATCCGTCGGTGCCGGGTGACGAAACACACTCTTCCAGATCTGCGAATTACGAATATAGTCGCCGACTGACACGTGAAGCCCTCAGTTCTTTCGATTCGCTGGCTCTGGACAGAACATCCTGACCACTGCCACTACACAACTTCACTGAAACTACCGCTGAATCACTATCCTGTCACTTACCGCTGACCTGCCATCAGGTTCACCACCAGATGGAAATTCCTGGATGCCGAGCGACAGCGTCGCAGGACACCCACAAACTCAGCCCGTTGACACAAACGACGAGGCGTTCGTCCACTGACCGAGCTCACGCTGGAACTTCACACTCTTGTCGACTTCCAGCATCCCGTCCTCGGCTAACCGCAAACCCACTCGTTCCAGTGGACGCGGAGCCGGACCTTCGAAGTTGATTCCCGACTTGTAGAAGCCGGAACCGTGACACGGACACTTAAACTTCTGCTCGCCTTCCAGCCAGTTTGGAGTACACCCGAGGTGCGTACAGACTGTGCTGAGAGCATAAATTGAACGGACGCCGTCGACTTCAGAATTCACGACCCAGATGTTGAACTGAGCCTGCCACTTCGTGGACACGGTTCCGGGAGCATAATCGGTCGGCGGGCCAATCTTGAATTTTGTCGGAGGTTCAACCAGCACGTTCGGCATCATGAAGCGAGCCAGTGCCAGACCTGAGGCTGCCGCGGCGCCACAGAAGCTGCCCCACGCAATCACCAAAGGACTGAACAACGTCGCGGTAATGGCGCCCACGGCAGACCGACGAGCCACCTCAGGGGCAGCCTTGGTGGCGGCGGCAGGTGCAGCCTTGCCGGGCAGTGGCTTCGAGGGCAACACTACCTTGGGAGCAGCCGGAGCACCGGATTCGGCTGACCGCGCTGCC
>CAXBSH010000150.1:0-12223 GCA_963977705.1 uncultured Planctomycetaceae bacterium | reverse complement strand
CGGGGCGGGGCCCTCGAGCAAGGCCCGAGGCGACGGTGACCAGCGTCGTTGGCCAGTTTTGGCCCAAGTGGGTCGTGGCAGGTTCGGGTGCTGACGTTTGGCAGAGACTTTCAACACAAATGCTCGATCTCGAATCCCCAACCGGCTGTTCCGACCTTGCACAAAACCCGAAAATCCATGAAGCTGCGTAGGTATGCACTGACCGGCGTTTTTTAAGCCCGGTCACGCCTCAAGGAGAGATTCAGGCAATGGCACAGAAATCGAATATTCCCCGGTTCAAGATCGGCGAACGAGTGTATCGTGTGGAATGGAAAAAGGACGTTCCATCACTTGCAGAGTACACCGTCAAAGAAGTCACAACCAATGCCTTCAAGGCTGACAACAGTTCCGGCAAGACTGAAGAATTCGTCGGCAAAACGGTGCTGCCGTTGTTTGCCACCTCGGTCACTGAAGCTGTGAATCTGGCCTTCACATCCGTTGCCAAAATGGTCGTGAAGGAAAAAGGGAATGTTCCCCGGTACTTTCAGATGGTCGTCAAACTGGGCAAGCTCAAATAGTTCCCTGGATTCAGCCCTTTTTGACGGCCACTGCGGTGGTGGGATCTTCCGGCCACGCATGTTTGGGATATCTGCGCTTCAGATCCTTTTTTACTGCTTCGTAGGTATTCGCCCAGAAGCTGGCAAGATCGTCTGTAATCTGCTGTGGACGATAATTCGGGGCCAGCAGATGCAGCACAACTGAGACTCGGCCACCGGCGATCCGCGGTGTTGCTGTCAGGCCGAAAACTTCCTGAATCCGCACAGCCAGTACCGGCGGTCGGCCCTCAGAATACTCCAGCCGAATGCGACTGCCACTGGGCACCAGCAGCTTCTCCGGAGCCTCTCGTTCCACTGTCTGGACCAGTGAATAATCAAGTCGCCCCTGCAACGTACCAAGCCACGGTGCGGCTTTCAGTTCGCTGAATGAACGACGCCCAAAACACAGCTCGCGCAGCAGCTCTGCCAGCAGGCCATCACCACAGTCCGGCAACGCGAGTTCAGGCATCCACAGCTTCAGACAGCGCATCCGCTGCAGGAATCCATGAAACGGATCGTCTTCCGGTGGCAGAATCTGAGCCCATTGTCCGACGGCGGCCGCGAACAGGCATTCGGCGGCTTGCGCGGCATCGGTAATCGTCGCCGGTGTCTCTTCCAGTACAAGATCTGCAAAGCTCAGGCGTCGTCGCGCCACGACCTGCTTCTGCGACGGATGAAAGAACAGTTCGCTGGAATCCCGCAATCCTGTCGCTGGCAGCCACGATCGCAGAACTTCAGACGCCTGACGCACCTCCGCATCACTGCCCGCACCATCAATGTCCACGCACAGAAACAGCGGGGCAGTGCGGACTGCAGATCGCGGCCCAAGCTTTACGCCACGGCCTCCAACCATCAGTGCCTTGTCACCGCCTGTCTCACGCCTGCGCGCCACGCGATCCGGAAATCCGGCCACCAGAGATCTGAGCAGCACCTCATCGGACTGTAATTCGTCTGGCGGCCCCACTGTCCTGTCAGGCATTCCGCCACGTCCCTCTCGCAGCACCCGATACAGCTGCTTTGCAGCCGCTGCGATCGTACGTGAAGCTGCGCGATTGACTTCACCAAACGCAGTCTCGCCACGGCCCTCAGCGTACCAGTCTTCCAGCGCGTGCAGGCGATCAATCACATCGGATCGGGATTGTCGCAGCAGAGTCGTACGCCCCGGCCCGGAACGCAGAAATGGATCCCGCTCGCTGAGCATGGCTGCCAGCAAACAGGCGCGTTCCCCCACACCACCGGTGGCCGCTTCAATCAGCATGCGAGCCAGTCGTGGGGCAGTCGGAAAACGCACCATCCGCTGTCCCACATCCGTAGCGACGCCAGCCTCCACAGCCCCCAGCAACTCCAGCAACCGCAGCGCGTGCTCCAGCGAACTTTGCGGAGGCGATTCAAACCACGGGAATGCCTGCGGATCTGCCTCGCCCCACGCAATCAGACGCAGCACAGCCGACGATAAATCGACTCGCTGCAGCTCGGCCGGATCTGCAGCCGGTCGACGACGATGGGCCGCTTCGTCCCAAAGCCTGAGACACAAGCCCGGAGCCGTTCTGCCGGCACGCCCGGCACGCTGATCAGCAGACGCCTGCGAGATCGGTACAAGTTCCAGCCGGTCCAGCCCGGAATCAGCGTCAAACAGCATCTGCTTCGCGAAGCCCGTATCAACCACCGCCGTCACACCGTCGATCGTGATCGAAGTCTCAGCCACATTCGTAGCCAGAATCACCCGCCGGCGATCACAGGGGCCAAGCACACGATCCTGCTCGTCAGATGTCATCTCGCCGAATAACGGAAGCACCGCCAGATTGCGACTGGCAGCCAGCCGTTCCAACAATTGCGCCGTGCGATGAATTTCACCAACCCCGGGAAGAAATACGAGAATATCGCCATCCTGGGCCGACTCGGATCCGTTCGCAGCAGACTGCAGAACGCGCTCAACCCCCACAGCAGCAAGCTCAGGGATCGATTGACGCTGCTGAGGACTGAACCAGGAGATCCTGACCGGAAACAAACGGCCTTCGCTGCGAACCACCGGGCAATCACCGAGCCAGCGGGCAATCGGTTCGGGATCAAGAGTTGCTGACATCACAACGATCCGCAGATCCGGACGCACCGTCTGCTGCACTCGTCGCACCATCGCCAGAGCCAGATCACTGTCCAGTCGCCGTTCATGAAACTCATCGAACACAACGATCGTGACATCGTCGAGAAATGGATCGTCCTGCAGACGCCGCAGTAATACGCCCTCGGTGACCGCCAGCACCCGCGTCTCACGCGAAACAGCCTCCTCAAAACGGACTCGAAACCCAAACTGCTGACCAACCTTCTGACCGTGCTCAAACGCCATCCGCGCGGCGGCTGTACGAGCTGCCAATCGTCGAGGCTCAAGCATCACGATCTGACCGGATCCGGCGAGGCCCGACTGCAACAGTGCAGGAGGGACGCGAGTCGTCTTGCCGGCTCCCGCAGGAGCCTTCAGCACAAGACAGTTGGACTGCTGCAGTGCCGACAGCAGGTCAGGAATGATGGAGTCAACAGGCAGACTGATCACGGGCTGCAGCAATGAGGTTTCTGGAATCTGTCCGAGGCGTAACAAAAAGGGACCCGCATTTGCGGGTCCCGTTCCTGAATTCACGCGATACCACAAGCCTTAGTCGCTGAAGGCTGCGTCGAAAGCCCGGCTGGATGGAGTAAAGTCGATGTTCTTGCAGAACTGAGCAGCCTCGGCCGCACCATGCTCGCGATCCATCCCGCTGTCTTCCCACTCCACCGACAGCGGACCAGTGTACTTGATCGCATTCAAAGCACGAATGATCTCTTCGAAACGAACGCCACCACGACCAACGCTGCGGAAGTCCCAGCCACGTCGAGCATCCCCGAAGGACACGTGGCTGGCAAGAATGCCAGTGCGACCATTCAATGTGACAGAAGCGTCCTTCATGTGCACATGATAAATGCGGTCCGGGAAATACCGAATAAATTCCACCGGATCCACACCCTGCCAGATCAGATGGCTGGGGTCAAAGTTGAATCCGAATTCCTCACGACGGTCCAGCACCTGCAAAGCCCGCTCGGCCGAATACACGTCAAACGCAATCTCGGTCGGATGCACTTCCAGTGCAAACTTCACGCCACAATCCTGAAACACATCCAGAATCGGGTTCCAGCGATCTGCCAGAAGCTGAAATCCCGCGTCATACATGGATTTCGGCGTCGGAGGAAAATCGTAAATCAGATGCCAGATCGATGAACCTGTGAAACCATTCACAATACCAACGCCCAGCTTCCGAGCAGCACGAGCCGTGTTCTTCATCTCTTCTGCAGCACGAGCATTCACGCCGGCAGGATCACCATCACCCCACACATACGGTGGCAGAATGGACTTGTGACGACCATCGATGTTGTCCAGAACCGCCTGCCCTACGAGGTGATTTGAGATGGCAAACAGCTTCAGATCATGCTTTTCAAGCAGCTCACGCTTTCGAGTGCAGTAGTTGTCGTCACTGAGCGCCTTGTCGACTTCGAAGTGATCGCCCCAGCAGGCCAGCTCCAGGCCGTCGTAACCAAACTCACGGGCCTTCCTGCACAGAGTTTCCAGCGGGAGGTCCGCCCATTGACCGGTAAAGAGTGTAACTGGACGGCCCATTGAAAACTGCTCCGTGCGGTGTGAGTGGGAATTGATTCGCGCGCGGGCGTAGTATCGACTGCCCAGAGCAAAAAGTCAAACCCACTCGAAAGTTGATGCATAGTGTCGTTCGTTGGCAGCCTTGATCACTCACCTTGCATAGTGGGAAGAATAATCAATTAAATATGTACACATGACTACTCCAACTGAAAAACAATAGTGTACACACATTCCCATCCACTAGGGTAATCACCCCAAACACTCGCATTTCGTATAGATTTTCGGGCCGATTTCCATCCGTTTATGCGACTTTATACATCAACGCCATCCATGGGTATCGCAAGGACTTGCGATACCCTCGGGGGGTGCTTTCCAGCAATGGACCTGCCCATTCTGAGACTCTTCAACAGCCAAGAATCCGCGACCCACAACGTGAACATAACTGAAGTGCGAATCAAGCTTGTGTCCGATCTGGAAGACCGACTGCGGGCTTTTTGTCTGATTACCATCGACAACGAATTTGTCGTGCGAGACCTGAAGATTATCGAGGGTCCCCGCGGCCTTTTTGTGGCGATGCCCAGCCGGAAGATCACCGAGAAGTGTTCGCAGTGTGGCTTCAAGAATGAAGTCCGCGCCCGCTTCTGCTCAAACTGCGGCCGTCCAGTGACTCGTCAAAGTTCACACGGCGGAGACCACGGAACCCCCGGCCCTCAAACTCGCCAGTTCGCCGACATCGCCCATCCCATTAATGCGGAATGCCGAGACCGCATTGAAAACGCCGTGCTGCAGGCCTTTAACGACGAGCGTGAAAGGGCGAAGCAGCCCGGATATGTCTGCCAGTACGATGAATTTGAGAAACATCATCATCGCTGAGAGTGACCTGAATTTTCCGCCCATCGCGAGGCTCGAGCCCGCTCTGATGCGTCGTCGTCAGAGCGGCATGAAGTGCTCCCTGCAGCCTTCGATTTACCACAGCTGATCTTGCCAGATTTGCGGCTGCTGTGTTGAGATACCGCTGTCGCTGCGGGCTGGTTGCACTGCAGAGCGGTTTGTTGTCCGGGAGCCTTCCATGGTGTCTTCAGCAGCGCTGTTTAACTGCCCTCGATTGTCTCGCTGGCTGTTCTGCATGGTCCTGGCCGCGTCTTTGCTGTCTTCGCGACCTGTTCTGGCGCAGGGCAAGACTCAGAATGGGAACACGCTGGCAGCAGCTGGTGCAGTCAAGGCCAAACGCCTGCTCGTGCTGGAAATCCTGATCCAGCCGCAGCCGCTGTATCGCGTGCGTGCTCAGGAATGGGGACGAGTGCTGCAGGAGCTGGGTTACGCACCTCGATTCCGGGAACCGGTAGCGGGCGAGAAGATGCGGATCGAAACGCAGCTGAATGATGGTCGGAATGCGGTGTTGGTGGTTGGGGGCTTGACGGGGCAGGGTGGACTGACCGTTGGCAAGCGAACGTTTACGGTGGCAGATCGTGCGGACCTCGGGAAGTATCTGGAAGAGCTGAAAGCTCATGGTCCCGAGGGTGCCCCGGCCGGCAATCCTCGCTGGGGACTCACGGAAGCTCAGTTTCAGGATTTCGTGAAGCTGATGAGTGAGCCTGTGGCGGAGGATGTGCGTTTGGCAAGTCCGGCGAGCACGGTGAGCAGCCTGAAACTTCCTGAGACAGTGACGGTGGTGTTTGTTGACGAAGCCTTTCAGGCTTCGATGCAACCGCGTCCGGAAACAGCCCCGGACACTCTGCCCGTCGCCGGTATGACTCAGGGAACAGCACTGTCGCTGGTACTGGCTCAATATGGCATGGGCTATCGACCAGTGTCAGGTCGCGGTGGACGCTTCTCCATTGAGGTTCTGCCGGGAGATGAAGGGGCGAATCTGTGGCCTGCTGGCTGGAAGACGGCGGAAGCGACGGCCGATGTTGTACCTGCATGGCTAAAGTCGATTCCCTTTGAGGTCGAGGATGCGGATGTGGCCAGCATTGCCGAGGCTGTTGCCGGCAAACTGGAACTGCCTCTGCTGGTCTCGACGTATTCCATCAATCGCGATGGCAAACCGCTGGAGGACCTTGTGTATTCTCGGTCCGGGAAACTGTCGCCGTTTGGAATCCTGCGAGGGTTGAGCGACAAGTTTCTGCTGGGATTTGATGTGCGAGCTGACGAAGCCGGCAAACTGTTTCTGTGGGCCACCAGCAGTCGAGAGGCGACCGCCTTCAATAAACGATTCGCGCATATTCGACCTCCCAAATAAATCGTCGGTTAGCAGGCGAGTCCTGCAATACGACGTGCTCAGAGAGGGCCCTCACGCGTTGGCGAAAGCCTTAACAATTCGGGAGGGGCGGTTGTCAAACAAATGATGCCAACGGCTCGGCAGGAGCCTCGCCCGCCCAAATTGGCGAACGCCTCACACCTGCGGGAGGGTCACGGCTACAGCCCACCTGATCGAAAATCCAACAGCAGTAGCGACTGGACTCGACAGACATTACACTCCCCGGCACTCAACCGTCTTCCTCCATCCGAGTGCTGTCATATGAAACTGCAGTTGATTGATGTCGATCACGGGATCCATGAAACCCACAATCGTATTTCGGCCGCGGCAGGTGCCGCATCGATCGGTATGACGCGTCTGCATGGAGGCTTGTCGGACGGTGTCGATGTGGTCACGCTCAACAACGGTCGACTGCAGCTCAAACTGCTGCCGACTCGAGGCATGGGAGTCTGGAAGGGTGAGGTGGACGGAGTTCCCGTGCAGTGGAATTCCCCTGTGCAGCGTCCCGTTCATCCCACGTGGGTCGATCCGATGCGTCTGGGTGGAATCGGCTGGGTTGATGGGTTCAATGAGTTGATTGTGCGCTGCGGTCTGGGCTGGCACGGGGCACCGGGCAAGGATCGCATCACTGATTCCGCCGGGAATGTCGTGGCCGAACCGTTTCTGCCTCTGCATGGTCGGATTGCCAATCTGGCTGCGCACAGTGTGACGGCCGAGCTGCACGAAGACCAGCTGTCCGTCACGGGCGTCGTCGATGAGGGCTGTCTGTTCGGCGGCTGGTTGCGTCTGCAGTCAACACTGCGAACACGTCTGAATTCTGCTGAGTTTGAAATCATCGACACAGTAACGAATCTGGCCGCGACACCGGCGGAATCCGAAATCCTTTACCACTGCAATGTGGGTGAACCGTTCCTTGGTGCGGGATCTGTGCTGCACACGGCGGTGCGTGAGCTGGCCCCCCGCAATGCTCGCGCTGCGGAAGGCATCAACATGTGGAACCTGTACGAAGGCCCGCAGACGGGCTTTGCCGAACAGGTTTACTTCGCGGACCCTGCCCCGGACGTGTCTGGCTGGGCCAGCAGTGTACTGGCGGATCCGGAATCAGAACGCGCTTTTGCCGTTCATTTCGATACATCAACTCTGCCGTGGTTCACTTTGTGGAAGAACACGGGAGCCTGTCAGGACGGTTATGTGACTGGGCTTGAGCCGGGCAGTACGTTTCCCAATCCGCGGCAGATTGAACGCGAGCAGGGCCGTCTGAAAACGCTGCAGCCGGGTGAGTCCGTCACCTACCGCCTGAGATTTGAAGTGGCCACCAGTAAAGCCAGAACACGACAGATTCTGGATGCGGTCACCGCTTTACAGGTGGCAACACCACGGACCGTCCATGCCGAACCCAAAACCGGCTGGGCGTCATAAGTCGTCCTTCCGAGAACAACTGATGCGCTACGCCAGAATGTCTTTCGCCACTTCGCCGTAGACATCGGTCAGTCGAAAATCCCGGCCGGCATAGCGATACGTCAGCCGCGTATGATCCATTCCCAGCAGGTGCAGGATCGTGGCGTGCAGATCGTGCGTGCTGAGCCGACCGGATTCCGCTTTTTCCCCCAGTTCATTGGTTGTGCCATACTGCATACCGCCACGCACGCCACCACCAGCCATCCACATACTGTAACCGGTATTGTTGTGCCGTCGCCCGTCACCCGAACTGCCCTGATCCTGCGGACTGCGACCAAATTCACCGCCCCACAACACCAGCGTATCCTGCAACAGACCACGCTGCTCAAGATCGCTGAGCAGTGCAGCAATCGGACGATCGATCGCTTCACAGTTGCGCTGCAGGGCCGACTTCAGATCCCGATGCTGATCCCAGCCGTTGCGACTGACCTGAATAAACCGCACTCCGGCTTCAGCCAGTCGCCGAGCCATCAGACACTGCTTGCCAAAATCCGCTGTCGCTGAATCCTGCAGGCCGTAGCGCTCCTGAATCTCCTTTGATTCGCCGGAAAGATCGAGCACATCCGGCACCGAACTCTGCATGCGCCACGCCAGCTCATTGGCCTGAATCAGCCCCTCCAGTTCCGCATGCCCGGGATGTCGAGACAGCAGCCCACGATTCAGGTCCTGCACAAAATCAATCTGTCGACGCTGCGCAGATGGGGACATTCGACTGTTACGAATATCGGCAATCCCTCCCTCCTCCGGCTGCACCCGAGTCCCCTGAAATGACGCGGGCAAAAAGGAAGACCCGTAATTCTGCGCACCACCCAGCCCCACCGGGCTGATTGTCACGAATCCGGGCAGATCCTGGTTGACAGTTCCCAGCCCATAAGTGACCCAGGCGCCAAGAGACGGGCGGACGAAGTTCACGCTGCCGGTATGCAGGGCAATCGTCGCCTGCGGATGTGCTGCATTCGACGTATGCATGCCGTTCAACAGACATAAGCGGTCTGCATGCTTTGCCAGTTCTGGAAACAGTTCGCTGAGCCACAGCCCGCTGTCACCACTGCGCTGGAACTGAAACTGCGGAGCCAGCAGTTTACCGACTCGTCCAGCCGAACCACCGGTCTGACCATCCCGTTTCTGCAGCTCAGGCTTCCAGTCCAGTGTATCGACATGGCTTGGTCCGCCCTGCATGAACAGGAAGATCACTCGCTTAGCCCGCGCCGCGAAATGCGGTTCCCGCGGACTGAGTGGACCCGCGGCTGCGGCGGGCTGTGCCCCCGCAACTGTACCGCCGGCCTCGTCCCCTGCAGCCATCGCCTGACCAGCCACGGCTGTCCGCATATTCAGACCACGAAATGCCAGCCAGCCAAAGCCAGCTGAAGTCTGCTGCAGCAAACGGCGTCGTGATCCGCCAGGTTCCAGTTGTGGCCATCCCGTCATCACAGCTTCTCCTGCCAACCCCTCACGGTGTGTAACGAAATTCGGCCGACGCATACAGTGCCTGAATCAGCAATGCCAGACCGGACTTCTCCGCCTCGGCTGACTCCACAAAGTGCTGCGCCATCCGTAGCTCGTCTGCACCAGCCTCGCGACACAGAATCAATCGCCACGCGGCCGCCAGCTGCGCACGGCGATTATCACCATACTGCGACTCCAGCTGACGCGCTGCACGTTCGGACGCATCAGCGACCAGTGAATTGTTCAGCAGAAACAGAGCCTGTCCGGGTACTGTCGTGACGTCCCGTTGCCCGTTCACCTGATCCGGCTCAGCAAAATCAAAGGCCGTATACATCCCAAACAACAGCGACCGAAAGACCGGCAGGTACACGCTGCGGACGGGACTGCTGAGAGTCAGATCCGCTGGCGTATTCCCCCGTGCCGCAACTCGACTGAGGTCCCCGGTGAATTTTGCCTGATAAGGAGCCCCGGCGGGACGCGTCATTTCCAGTCTGCCCGATGTCTGCAGCAACGTATCCCGAATAGCCTCCACATCGAGACGTCGCAGACTGCCACGCCAGTACAACTGATTGCCTTCGTCCAGTGCAGCCTGCTGCGGCTGAATGTCAGTACCAAGCCGATAGACACGACTGAGCACAAGCTGACGGATCAGGTGCTTCACCGACCAGTCATGCTCCACAAAATCGGCCGCCAGATAATCCAGCAGTTCCGGATGCGTGGGCAGGATTCCCGCGACACCAAAATTGTCGGGCGTTTCCACCAGTCCCCGGCCGAACAAGTGCCCCCAGACACGATTGACCATCACTCGTGCTGTCAAAGGATTCCGAGACGACGCCAGCCACCGCCCCAGCTCTTCGCGACCACTACTGCCGGCGTCAATGCGTGACATCCCGACGGTTCGCAGAACAGCGGGCAGACCACGTTCCACAACGTCGCCTTCGAGGTCCGGCTCGCCCCGCACACGCAGCTTCAGATCTTCAATCCGACCTTCAGAAACTCCCATGGCAATGTCGCCATCCGGATCAAACGGCACAGCCTCCAGCCGTTGCTGTTTTGTCTGCGTTTTCGACTTTGCGGCAGCTTTGGCCACCTTGCCGGTGCCTGCAGCGTTCGGAGCAGTCGATGCCTGAGCCGCCTGTAACGCCAGCAACTCACGACGCAGCGCTGTCATCCGCTGTTTCAATGCCGCTTTGCCCGGAGCCCCATCCGGCAGGGCCTTGTAACGCTGAACCATCGGAGCCAGTGTTGACCGCAGGTCGTCAGCACGAGCCAGTTCTGCGGCCCGCAGCTGCGCCGGATCACGCCCGTCCATCGCTGCCTTTGCCGCAGCATCACTGATGTCTGCCAATAAATCCGGATGGAAATAGGTGTTCCCGCCCCCCGCACGACTGCGGTTTCCACTTAATGTCCTGGTACTGGCAAAGATGCCGGCCAGAGCGTAATAGTCCTGCTGCGAAATTGGATCGAACTTGTGGTCGTGACACCGCGCACACCCCAGAGTCAGCCCCAGCATGGAACGCCCCAGCGTATCCATCTGATCGTCGATCCGATCCAGGCGAAACTGATCAACATCCCGCTCGTTCAGATCCATCGAACCCAGCGCCAGAAATCCCGTCGCCACCACATTGGACGAACGCTCACGAGCATCCCGGGCCTGCAGCAGATCCCCCGCCACCTGCTCCTGCATGAATCGATCATACGGCTTGTCAGCATTAAACGAATCAATCACGTAGTTGCGATATCGCCATGCGAAGGGAAAGGGCACGTTGCGAGTCTTGCCGACCGAGTCAGCGTAACGAACAACATCCAGCCAGTGCCGCCCCCAACGCTCTCCGAATGCCGATGATGCCAGCAGACGATCAACAACCTTCACCAGCGCCTGGTCGTCAGAAGCGGCATCCGAAACGAATTCGGCAAGTTCCTGAGGAGTTGGCGACAATCCGGTCAGATCCAGCGTGATACGACGCAGCAGAGCAGGTCGAGCAGCATCCGGATTGGGAGTGATGCCAACCTGCTCCTGACGAGCACGTATGAAGCGGTCAATGTCTGATCGAACCCATTCCGTATGCTGAACCTGGGGCACCTGCGGAACTTTCACCGGCTGAAATGACCAGTGCTGGCGCCCCTCTTTCAGTCGCGTCGTGCGGGAAACGGTATCACTGGTGCCGGAACGCGGATCCGGAGCCCCCAGGGTGATCCACTGCTGCAGTGATTCAATTTCAGCATCCGTTAAGCGTCCCTTAGGAGGCATCTGCAGGTCCGGATTATCATATGTTACGGACTGCACAAGCAGACTTTCTGCCGGCTTGCCCGCCACAATCGCCGGCCCCGAATCCCCGCCTTTCAGAACCCCGGCGCGAGTGTCCAGTTTGAGGTTGCCCTTGACGCTGGATGACTCAGACGAATGACACTCGTAGCAATGCTTTGCCAGAAGTGGCCGGACGTGCTTCTCAAAAAATTCCAGCCCCTCCCGACGATTGTCCTGGGCGACAGAGGGAACAGACGCTGACAGCGTTAATGCACACGCCAGCCAGAAGATATTTTTGAATGGCCCATGCATCATCATGCATCCGCGGAAAAACTGCAGTTTGTGATCTGCAGATCCTATCGACGCGAAGGAATCCTGTGCAATTCGAAAACATGATAAAACGCGGAGAAAATGGATCAACGAAGAACCTACGAGCAGCTGGATGTTGGAGTTTGATGGGGTTGGCGAAACACGCACTGGATACTGCTTCCGTGCCGGGAAAAACACAACGGGTCTGACGCAAACGACAACACCCGTCAGCTGACGCTAACGGCGCGCCTCGGGGGGGCTTGAACGCGGTGGACAACACGGGCTGAAGCCCATGCTACAACCAT
>CAXBSH010000149.1:0-12236 GCA_963977705.1 uncultured Planctomycetaceae bacterium | reverse complement strand
GTGGTCAGTGGTCAGGGGTCAGGGGGCAGTGGTCAGGGGTCAGGGGTCAGGGGTCAGGGGGGTGGGCTTCAGCGGTTGGGTTTCCTGCAGTATTGCAGTGAGGGGGGGACGGGTTGATGCAGTCGAGTCGGGCGGTTTAAGTGAGAATTGAATCGACAGTTCCGTTTTGACTGTTTCGTCCCGCAAAGTTTCTCTGTCTTACCTGACCGACAGTTGTGATACGACCGGCGCCACACATTCGGCAGACAGCATACGGTCGGAAAATCCGTTGGCTGCAGTGCGTCCATTATGACCCGGCTGACCGTCGTCCGATGAATTTCCCCGGAAGGCGATATTGGTGTTACAGCTGATTCGCTTTTGGGGGGGCAGCAGTCTCGGTTTGTCGAGCTGCGAACGACCAGACAGGGTCAGGGCCTGCATTATGGCGGTGCCCGATACAACAGGAATGGTCCGGTGAAACGGTCCACTTTGGCATATCTGCAGCAGGCGGTGGCGTCTGCTCTTTCGGTCGGGCCCTCTGCAAGGCTGCTGCCTCTGTTGCTGCTGGGGCTTTCCAGCGGCAGGAGTGTTGGTGTGGCTGACACTTTCACAGAGTCCTGGAATCTGATGCGGCAGGATGAACAGACTCAGGGGACACCTGGCAGTTATCTGAATGAGGTCCGGCGGCGTCAGGATGGCTTGCCGGTTTCGGACAGGTTTCTGCTGGAAGAAGGGCAACAGGGTGCCGCTGGTGGCCGTGTGCCTGCAGCTGCAGTCGATAACCTGTTTGGCTCTGGAGCCGGGAACTGGCTGGCCGCATCTGCAGAGACGGCTTCTGCAGCCGATGTGCAGGCTGCGGCTGGTGCCGATACGACTGTTGCAGCGACGCCCGAGTCGGCAGTGAGCGCGGCTGCCAATGCTGAGTCTGCCCTGAAAGCACCGGCGCTTGGTGACCCGGCGAGAATTTTTCGCTCCCAGCCTGCTGCTGATTCGTGGCAGTTGCTGCCCAGCGGTTTGCTGTATCGCACGTATATGGCAGGTCCCAAAGAGCCGCGACTGCAGATGGTGTACTCCCGCGACACGAAGAATGGTCGCGCAGTGGGCGATTCGACACTGGGGGGCCGCGCTGGTTTGTTTCGCATCACAGATTCGTCTGGTGATGCATTTCAGCTGGATATCGATGGTGCCGTGTTTGCTCGGATTCTGCCCAGCGAGCCCAGTACGGCTCTGGAGGGGTCAGACTACCGTGTTGGTTTATTTGGTACGTGGAAGCGGGATGCCACATCCTTCAAATTCGGATATGCGCACATCAGCAGCCATATTGGTGACGAGTTTCTGGAGCTGAATCCGGGTTTATCGCATGTGAATTATGTGCGTGATTCGCTGGTTGCTGGCATCAGCCAGGATCTGACGGATTCGCATCGAATTTATGGTGAAATTGGCTATGCGGCGGTGGCAGGTGGGGCAAAACCGCTGGAGGGGCAATTGGGAGCGGAATGGACTCCGCGAGCTGATGATGTCTGGACCGGGGCCCCGTTTGTGGCCGTGAACGGTATTTTTCGTGAAGAGCAAGGCAGCAATGTCGGGCTGAACAGTACAGCAGGCTGGGGCTGGCAGGGGCAGAAGACGAGTCGCCGCCTGCGAGTTGGGGCGAATTGGTACAATGGTCCGTCGCTGCAGTATTCGTTTGTCAATCGTTGGGAGAATCTTGTCGGTGGCGGCATCTGGCTGGATTTCTGAAGATCCGGGTTTGTCGGGTATCGACGGGTGGCTGCTGCTGTTGGGATGAACTTGTTTTGTGGACTGATCTTGCGGCATTTCCTGCCGATCGCGTAAAACTGTCTCTTCCGTGCATTTCAGGGAGGAGTCGCGCGCGTGATGTGGTGCCGCAGATGTCTCAGAGAGTTTCAGGTCAACGGCGGAGCAGCAGCTTCGGCCGTCTGTCCACTATGTGGGCAGATGCTGGAACAGGCATCCCGACAGTCACAGGCCGTACGGCAGGCTCGCGAGATCCTGGAACGCTGGCAGTCCAGCAGTCTGTTTGATCGAATTCAGGAAACGGAGTCTGTGGCTCCGCTGAAGCAGCAGGCGGATGTGGCTTTTCCGGGTCTGCCTCAGCGTGGCTCGGCGTCAAACAGTGGTCCTCGTGCCCTGCCACATTTACCAGTGACGGAGCCCGTACTTCCGGATCAGCCCGGTACGGAGCAGCCGTTTGATGAAAGCTCTCGTCCAGCGAAGCTGATCGAGTCAGTTGCGGGGCATCGGCGGCTTGTGCGCGAGCTGCCACCACTGCCCACTGAGTTGCTGGCTCCACCACCCTTGATGGCTGCTGCAGCCCGCTCTGTCGCACAGCTTCGCAGTCGTTCAAGCACGCAGGTGACCTCGGATGCAGCTGGGGCATTGATCCCCGCGGGAACCATCGAGTCGCCTGCAGGGCCTTCCACATCGGCTGAGGCGTCAAAGTCGATTACGGCACCGGTGGAGTCCTCGAACGAACCGGCCGTGGCTGAAGTGTTTACCGAGCCCACTGCTGAGACAGTGAATATTCCAGCCACAGAAGAAACGGCAGAGTCTCAGTCGGAGACGCCGGCTGATTCCACAGAGTCGATGGATGACGTGGCTGCGTGGTTTGAGCTGGCTGGTAGTGGGGTGTTGGAAACAGTGGCCTCGAACGAATCCGCTTCCAGTGCAAGGGACGTTGTATCAAAGCCTGAATTGTCTGCTGCACAGCCGCTGCCTGTCAGTGACGATCCACCGGCCGTGTTGACTGCTGATACTCACATTGTTGACGTTCCTCCGCCGTGCACAACGGTTGGCACTGAATCGCCGCTGGTGGTGCTGCCAATTTCCGAGGCGAATCAGTCGGAAGTTACGGTATCCGCCAGAACTCGGCCAACTCTGCGAAGACCTCCTTTATCCCGCAAATCTCAGGTTGCTCGACCCACATTTCAGCCGACTTCAGGAGTCTCTGATATGAGCCAGTCAATACCTTCGGATCATGAAACTCGTGGTACTGTTGCCGGTGGGTCTGTCGGGCCTTCTGCGGAGACTCGTCTGCGATTTGATTCTGCGAGCACGACTCAGCAGGCTCCTGTGATTGCCCGGTCCAGTGAATCCACGTATGCGGGGGGGCAGCATTCAGCGGGACTGGAGTTTCAGGGTCCCCGCCGGACCAACGTCACGTCGCTGATCGGGCAGACCCTGTCATACCTTGGCGTGCTGGGTCTGACAATTGGCACTTCCATGGTGATTCTTGGTCATTTCGGTGGCTACGCGGACTACACACCGACGGGTTGGCTGGTGACAACAGTCGCTCAGATGCTGTTGTTTCTGGGAGTGATCAACCTTGTGTCGGGTGGTATCGAACAGAACAACGAAGACGTTTCTCGCAGGATCAGTGCCCTTGGTGAACAGCTGCTGCGGATTGAGCAATCGACAGCGACGCTGCGCGGTCCACATCCGCCTGCGAGCGTGTGGAATGGTGAGGAGTCCGTTGTTGCGAGCGAGGCCCCGGCAGCGAGGAAAGCAGCCTCTGTTTGAGTGCTGCTGGTGCTGACTGCGGTTTTTGCCCCCCGGCCTCCCCTCTGCTCCGCTACCGGGTCTGCGGAAACGGTCAGGTGCCGGAGTCAATCGCTGGTTTGCGGTGGTGAAGCCCAACCGCCTTGAGGTGCTGGGCGTCAGAAACCAATGCCGTTTCGCGTTGAAGAAATGCCGGAGCGATATGCCCGAAATGGATCTCTGCCGGTGGTCTGCATGCCGACCCGCGCAGGAAGACGTCAAAGACCATACCCAAACAGGACCTCCGGGTATTGATAAGAGGGGGGCGATGTTGTTTTTGAGCAGCGCGATCTGATGCGGTGACGTGTCGTGTCCGGATGAGACTCAGGGCTGGTGTGTTGGAAGTACCGGGTGGGTTGATGGCACTTTTGATGCCGAATACTCCGCAGAGTTACTGCGTTACCAAATGACGGGTTGTGGTGTGTCCCCGCCGGGAGTGGTGTGTCCCCGTGGGGACGGGACACCCGCAGGGCAGGTGTGCCCCCGCGGGGTGCCTCACAGGTGACTGCCGCCAGTGGGTGGCCCCAGCGGTTGGTTCCGGCAGCTGGAGTGATCGGGCAGGTGTTGTCGCGGAAAAGAAACAGCGTTCGCGTCGAGGCTGGTTCGCGGCAGGGGTAGGGGCGAAAGTGCTGTGTCCCCGCTGGGACGGGGCGCCCGCAAATCAGGTGTGTCCCCACGGCCCGGACTCACACGGACTCACGCTTGGACCAGGCATTGGCAGGACTGGTGTGTCCCTGCGGCTTGGTCCTTCAAAGGTGAATACCGCCAGTGGGTGGCCCCAGCGGTTGGTTCCGGCGTTTGGAGTGATCGAGCAAGTTTCGTCGCGGAAAAGCAACAGCACCAGCTTTGAGGCTGGTGCGCACAAGGGAGAGTTGCGAAAGTGGTGTGTCCCCACTGGAACGAAAGTGGTGTGTCCCCGCTGGTGCGAGACACCCGCAGGGCAGGTGTGTCCCCACGGCTTGGTTCTCCCGCAAGACAGGTGTGTCCCCACGGGGGGCGTCAAAGGTGACTGCCGCCAGTGGGTGGCCCCAGCGGTTGGCCTTGGCATTTGGAGTGATCGGGTAAGAGTCGTCGCGGAAAAGCAACAGCGTTCGCGGCGAGGTCGGGGCGTACCGGGGGCAGCGGCGAAAGTGGTGTGTCCCCGCTGGGTTGGTGTTTCCCCGCTGGGGGCGTTAGTTGGTTGGCTGCTGAGGCTCCGGATGCGCGGAGGCTGTGTTGTGTTTCCGGAAGGCAACAGTCAGGACATTCGGGGCGGGGGTGTGGTGGTGTGTCCCCGTTGGGCGACGTTTATGTCGGGGGGCTGTTGGGTGCCAGAGGAACGGTTCGGGTGTTCATTACGGGGCGTACGTGCGAACAAGTCGACGAGGCCTGACACGGTGCGGAGGTGGCTGAGCGGTCTGCAAAGTTTTTGCTCGGTTGCGGCCGACTGGTGGCGAGGACGGGTTGGTGTTGTGGACGTCCGCTGGACGTGGCGACACACGACCGCAGATCACACGACACTGGACCGCTGCAGCAGATCGCAGGTTGCAGATGGAGATCGCAGTGCGCCCGGAACGCCATCGCAGACCACAGATTGCCTGAGGCTGCAATGACGCTGTGGAGTGCGAAGGGGCCTGAAGCCGGCTTCAGATGTCCAGTTCTTTCACGTCCAACGCGTGCTTCTCGATGAACTCACGACGAGGTTCCACTGCATCACCCATCAGGACGCGGAAGATTTCATCCGCAGCAGCGGCGTCTTCCATGCGGACCTGCAGCAACGTGCGTTTTTCGGGGTCCATGCTGGTGTCCCAGAGTTCCTCGGAGTTCATTTCTCCGAGACCCTTGAAGCGTGTCACGCTGAGTCCCTTTTTACCCAGCCGCCGCAACTCCTCAAGCAGTTCTCGCAGGCTCTGCAGCAGCACTCGCTCCTCGTCACGCTGAAGCAGGAACGGATAAACGGGTTCAGCATTGCGAACTTCGGCAGCAATAAAGTCGGTGGCAAAGAATCCGTAATCTTTGAGCTGTGTGAAGCATTCGTTGAGTGTCCGCACTTCGTGCAGGTCCACCAGTTGTGCATTCACCGTGCGAACAGGCGTGGCGGGTGCAGTCCCGGCCGGCTCCGAGCTGCCTACGGCGTCAGCAGCTGCGTCGCCCGCCACTGGTTCGGGCGGCTGCAGGCTGCGAACAAAGGCTTCGGCTTCATCACGCTCCATGAACCAGCGTTCGGTATCAGCAAACAGGACTCGATATCTGGGCAAACGAGACTTTTCTGCTCCGGCAAATCGCAGCAGATAACGCACATCGACGCCGCGACGCTCAAGCAATTCCAGAGGCTGCTCCATCCGTTCGGCAAGGGTGACCAACTTCTGCAGGTTCTCTGCCTCGAAGACCGTACCGTCAGCACGCACGGAAAGACGAGTTCCATTCATTCCAAGGCTGATCAGTTCCGCCATCATCTGGGGAGCTGTTTGAACATACCGGATTTGCTTTTTCTGAGTCACTCGGAACAGCGGTGGTTGAGCGATGTAAACGTGGCCGTTCTGTACGAGTGGGCGCATGTGGCGGAACAGAAACGTCAGCAGCAGCGTACGAATATGGCTGCCGTCAACGTCGGCGTCAGTCATCAGAATGATCTTGCCGTAACGGCGCTTGGCAATGTCCATTTCTTCGTCGCCTGCTGCCGGTGACAGCCCGACAGCACGAAACAGATTGCTGATTTCATTGTTATCCAGCACTTTGACCAGTTGAGCCTTCTCTACGTTCAGAATCTTGCCTCGGAGTGGCAGGATCGCCTGAATGCTGGAATCACGACCGGTATCCGCTGAACCGCCGGCCGAGTCACCTTCCACGAGGTAAAGTTCGGTGGATTCGAGGTCTCGGCTGCGGCAGTCTCGCAGTTTTTCCGGCAGTCCACCGGTGGTCAGTGCACCTTTGCGACGCACCATGTCGCGGGATTTTCGAGCAGCTTCGCGAGCTTCCGCTGCCATGATCGCTTTGGCGATCAATTTCTTCGCAATCGCCGGATTTTCCTCGAGATAACGAGTGAAGGCATTACCGACGACAATCTGGACAGCACTTTCCACTTCCGCGTTGGTCAGTTTGACCTTGTTCTGCGAGGTGAACTTCGGGTCAGGAACACGGACCGAAACGATGGCCGTCAAACCCTCCCGGAAGTCCTCGCCGATCGGAGCCACTTCCTTGAACAGATTGCCGGCTTTGGCATAGTTGTTCATGGTACGAGTGAGCGCGGTGCGGAAACCACTGAGGTGCGTACCGCCATCCGGATTGAAAATGTTGTTGGCAAAGGTCAGCACATTTTCGGTGTATCCGTCATTGTACTGCATGGCCGTTTCAACAACGACGCCGTCCTGTTCGCCCACTGTGCGGAACACATCGGCGGTGACAGGTGTCTGAGTCCGGTTGAGGTGCCGAACAAATTCAATCAGTCCGTCTTCGAAATGAAATGTTTCTGTCTGTCCAGACCGTTCATCACGGATGGTGATCCGGATTCCGGGTGTCAGAAACGCCAGCTCTCGCATGCGGCGTGTCAGAGTGTCGAAGGAGTATTTGGTTTCAGAAAAGATGGTGGGGTCGGGCAGGAAGGTGAGGCGAGTACCGGTGGCGTCCGCGCGGCTCAGTTGTCGTAGTGCCGAGGTCGCTCGACCCTTTTCAAAATCCATCACCCACACAGAACCCTGGCGACGAATTTCTGCGCGCAGCCACGTACTTAAAGCGTTTACGGCAGTGATCCCCACTCCGTGCAGTCCCCCCGTACCGACGCGGTATCCGCTTTCGCGATTGAACTTACCGCCAGCATGGATTTCCGTCAGCACGACCTCCAGTGCCGATCGGCCATCACCCTTCACCGAATCCACCGGAATGCCGCGACCGTTGTCAACAATCGAAACGCTTTCGTCGATGTTGATCTGCACTTCAATTTCCGTGGCATATCCATTGACCGCTTCGTCAATGCTGTTGTCGACCACTTCGTAGACGAGGTGGTGCAGGCCAGGGCTGCCGGTGTCGCCAATGTACATCGCGGGGCGAGTCCGGATGCCTTCGACACCTTTCAGATGCTGAATTTCATCGGCACCATAGGTGGCGGCGGGTCCGGCAGCAGCGGTTGCTGCGGAGGCAGCAGATTCCGGTGCATTTTCCGACGGCTGTTCTGACGACTCTGAAGTCGAAGTCACGTTTCTGCCTTCTTCCATTAACTGATGTGCAGCTGCCCGCCCAGATCCACTGACAGTCTTGTCCGGATCTAGCGGACGCGTATATACCTGATCCCTCGAATTCCGGAATTCGGCAGCCGCTGCTGCATTTGCTGCAGCACCGTCTCATGCAGAAAGCCTCGCAGCTCCTGCAGAACGGCACTGTTGGTCACCGCCACTTCCAGAATTCCATCCTTGATTTTTCTGGCTGTACTGCGACGCCCAACTTCGGCGCCCACCACAGCCTTCCATTCTGAATCCAATGCATCCGTTTCAGAACGTCCCGCAAGGCCTCGCTCTCGGATCAGACGAAATACCGCCTGACCCAGCGAACCTGGAAGACCTTTCGGGAGTTCTGGATAGTCATTCATTCACAACGACTCCGCAATTGCAGCTGTGACCGTAATTGCAGCAGACGCTGCTTCAGCGATCCTGAGTCAGCGGCATCACGACGTAAGTGTATGAATCATCAACTCGGAATACCGCTGCTGTTTCACCGTCCGTCAACTGCAGATCCACCAGGGTTTCCGGAGTCAGCACGCGCAGAAATTCCGCCACATACTTGGGATCAAAGGTGATCTGCAGATCGTCATGAGCGAACTCGATTGGCAGTTCAATTCGTGAATCACCCACTGCACTGGCTTCACTGGCAAGTGTCAGGAGAGAATTGGAAAAGCGGAAATCGACGCCGCGAGTTTCTTCGTCGGTAACGATTTGAGACTGCCGGACCGCAGAATAAAACAGACCGGCTGACAGCGGGATATTCACGCTGCCAGTTGGCGGAATCACATCGCGATAACGCGGAAACCGGCCTTCCACAAGGCGACTGCTGACTGTGCAGGGACCAGACTTCAGCAACACGTCATTGTCATGGACCACAATGTCCACCCAGTCTGCGTCCGCATCAATACTACGCTCAAGCAGACTCATGGCCTTCGTGGGAACAACCGTTGTGCGAGCTGGAATCAGTGGGTCACCCTGTCGTTCACAACTGGCTGTGGCCACCGCCAACCGGCGACCATCTGTGGCCGCCAGAGTCAGCAGCCCTTCGGCAAATTCCAGCAGCAGTCCACCGAGTGCATACCGAGTGCTTTCCGTGTCCGTGGCAAACGATGTGCGACGAATCATCTGCCGCAGGACCGGGGCTGAAACACGGAAGCAGCTGTCTTCTGAAAACCTGGGTACCGGAGGAAATTCGCGAGGATCTTCTGAGGTCAGACGGAAGCGAGATCCGCCGGACTTCAGCAGGATCGTGCGATCATCGATCTGCAGTTCAAAGGTTTCGGACTGCAACTCACGCAGGATGGCCGACAGCTTCTGAGTCGGCAGCAGGACCTCACCCTCGGAATTGGTCTCAATGCCGTTGACGCGATATCGCAGACCAGTCTCTTGATCTGTTCCTACCAGCTCTGTTCCGGCACTGCTGACAATCAACAGGACGTTCTTGAGTACGTCCCGCGGAGTACGCGAGGGGACGGCCGACGCAGCGACCGCAAATGCCGCAGCAAATTGTGCACGATTGCACGTCAGATGCATGTTCTGTTCCCTGTAAATTCACGCTGAAAAAAACGGCCCTGAAGGCTTTCTGTCGAGTCTTTGAAATTGCTGCGGAAGTCTAACAGATCCGTCGCTGCGGTGGTACCCATGCACCCCCGGTTTTCGGGGGCAAAATGGTGGGATTCCGGATGTTTTTTCAGGCCCCCGCCGGGCCCCTTGCCGGACTTCCGCCATATCGCGACAGACTCACACGAGAAACTCTATCGCAACCCGGTTAATCCAGCTCTGGTGAACTGAGCAGTTCATGGCTGACACGAGCCAGTTTCGCTGCCTCGCGCAGCTTCTGCACCACGAAGAATTTGTGATTGGCAACCGCATTTTCGGTCAGATTCAGCCGCCGTGCCACATCTTTGTTGGGCCATCCCAGCACAAAGATCAGTTCCACACACTTCAGCCGCTCCCACGCACCAGTGCGGCGAAAATCCACCAGCAGCGTTCGCAGCTCGTTTTCAATCACCCGCGCCTCGGCTTGCGCTCGTTCACTGCTGCGCAGAATACTGGATGCTGCGCGACCCGGCCCCGTCAGATCACGAGCCGCCCCGTCCTTTGATTCGGAGGTGAGTAAGGGCAGCATCGGACGACGGCCAGAACGCCTGAGAGCATCGACCAGTTTGTGCGACGCGATGGAAAAGAGCCACGATTCCAGCGGAGTTCGCTCGTCGTAATTGGGAAGAGCCTTCAAAAACCCCAATAAAGTCTCTTGAACAATGTCCTCAGCCGCTGAACGGTCCTGCAAACGGGCCCGGGCAAAGGCCAGCAAACGGCCTTCATAGACATCGATACACTGCTGCCACGCCTCGGCTTCACCGGCGCGGATCCGCATCACCAACTGTCGATCCGCTTCGCTGGCTGGCATGTCCCGTGGTTCGCTCCGCCATGGAAACGCGTCTGAAACTGTCTGGGCACTGCTGAGCACTGGCTGAGCACTGGCTGAGCACTGGCTGAGCACTGGCTGAGCACTGGGCGACACTGAAACGTGCGAATTTCAACGGGCCCCGCTTGTTGCGGCCCTCAATTCTACCCCAAAGCCTCTGTTCCGCACAGTTCGCCAGCGGTGGATTCAGCAGAATCCGGCGGAGTAGCAGCGAGTCGAACAACTTTTTCCCCTTCGCAGCGAATTCCGCTTGGTGCAGTTGGGAATTCCAGCCATTCCAGTACAATTTTCGCCCGCTGCCCGGTGAAAAGCTCGAGATTCTGGCAGCAGTCTCAACACCGGGCCGGTCCGTAAAGCCCGGAATTCAGAACTGGCGTGCAGCAGCGAGTATTATCAGTGCCGGCAACTTCCGTGATTGGTCTGCAGTGGGGCGACGAAGCCAAGGGCAAAATCGTCGATATCCTGACCGAAAGTCATCAAATCGTCGTCCGCTATCAGGGTGGAAACAATGCCGGACACACCGTCCGCTTTGATGGTCGCACCTATAAGCTCAGTCTGCTGCCCACGGGAATCCTGCAGAAGCATGTGACCTCCGTGATTGCTCCGGGGGTCGTTGTGAATCCGCTGGCTTTGTTGCGCGAGCTGGACGGACTTGCCGCCGGCGGCCAGAACTGTGAATCTCGCCTGATGGTCAGTGACCGGGCTCATGTCATCTGTCCATGGCATCTGCTGGAAGAAGCGGCGCTGGAAAAGTCACGAGGCTCGGCTGCCATCGGAACCACGATGCGCGGCATCGGCACCTGTTATCGAGAAAAGGTCGGAAGGACTCATGCAATTCGCATCGGCGATCTGATTCGCAAGGATGTGTTCGCCGCCAAAGTGCGGGAAATCGTACCATTCAAGCAACGCATTCTGGATGTTCTGGACCCCGAAGGTCCGCGGATGGACATCGATCAGATCATCACCGAATATTCCGATGCGGCGGACCGTATTCGTCCGCTGGCGGCAGATACCACGTCGTGGCTGCTGGATGCTCTTGATGCCGACAAATGGATTCTATTCGAAGGTGCCCAGGGAAGTCTGCTGGACGTCGATCACGGGACGTTCCCTTACGTCACGTCCTCCAACAGCTCGGGCTGCGGAATTCACAGTGGCAGTGGTGTGCCGGAACGAGCAATTGTGCGGATGATTGGTGTTGCCAAAGCCTACACCACTCGAGTCGGTGGCGGTCCATTTCCATCCGAACTGAACAACGAGATCGGCAATCGGATTCGGATAGCTGGTAATGAATTCGGAACCGTGACGGGCCGTCCGCGTCGCTGCGGCTGGTTTGACGCCGTGGCAACTCGCTACAGCGCACGCATCAGCGGAGTTGACAGTATTACAATTGCGTTGCTGGATGTGCTGAGTGGTTTTGAAGAAGTCAGTATCTGCGAGGCTTACGACATCAACGGTCGCATTACGAAGACGCTGCCGACCAGCTGTGAAGATCTGGCGGCCGCCAAACCCGTGCTGCGAACACTGCCGGGCTGGCAGGAAGACATCACCGGCATCACCGAATTCTCTGCACTGCCCACCAACGCCCAACAGTACTGCCGAACGATTGAGCAGATTATGGGACGACCGATTGAGTTTGTTTCGGTTGGTCCGGACCGAGTCCAGACGATCCGCTTGAAGCGATAGTTGATCAGTGGTCAGTGGTCAGTGGTCAGTGGTCAGTGGTCAGTGGTCAGTGCGCGCAAAGTCCTCTTGGGAGGGCGAGGCTCCCGCCGAGCCGAACTCAACTGTCAGTGTTCACTTTTCGTTGTACGCCGACAACCGTAGCCCGGCATTCCTGCCCGGCCGCCTGTTGCCCACACAAAGTCGCGGCGCTCGTTTGCCCGTCGCTCCGCCATGCCGTGGGCTGATCACCTCTCACCAAAGGGGAGCATCGGCATCGTCACCGAGCTGGTGCTCGGTGGTCCCAGTGTAGGAAGCTGACGGGTGTTGTCGTGTGCGTCTGAGCGGTTGTGTTTTTCGTGGCACGGAAGCAGTATCCAGTACGTTTTTCGCCAACCCCATCAAACGGCACCCTGAGC
>CAXBSH010000148.1:0-12278 GCA_963977705.1 uncultured Planctomycetaceae bacterium | reverse complement strand
GTGCGCCGAGTTCCCGCAGCATCGTCATAGCTGAACTCATTGTTCAGACTGTCCTTGCCGCTGACAAACGGAGTCCCAAAGGCGATCGCGGTGTCATGACAGCCAATCGCCGCACGCACCAATGTCCCCAGCGTCTCGGCGCGTTCTGTGTTTCCCCAGCAGAAGTTGTCCAGAATCGCGATCCGATCCGGGTCGGCACCGACCGCCACACAGTTTCGCAGACTCTCGTCAATCGCTGCAGCCGCCATCCAGTACGGATCACGATCACCCAGATGCGGATTGATGCCACAGGATACCACCAGTCCACGCTGCGATCTGAGATCGGGTCGGACGACTGCCGCATCTGACGGACCGTCACACTGCACACCCGTCAGCGGCTTGATCACACTGCCCGCCTGGACCTCGTGATCGTACTGCCGGATGATCCATTCCTTGCTGGCCACATTCAGCGAACCCAGAATGCCACGCAGCTCAGACGTGAAATCCGTCTGCCCCAAAGCCTTCTCGGAACCAGCCGGCAATGACTGCTCAGGCTGAGTTTCATAGATCGCTTCGCGAATCACCGGCGGACGACCATCATGCAGAAACTCCATGCTCAGAGTCCCCACCTGATGCTCACCATACTTCAACACCAGCTGATGCGTATCAGTGAATCGCCCAATGGCGGTGGCTTCCACACCCTCGGCCGCACACAGCTGCTGGAACTCCTGCCAGTTGTGTTCAGGTACCGACAGCACCATGCGTTCCTGAGCCTCGGAGATCCAGATTTCCGTACAGGACAAACCTGAATACTTGAGCGGTGCACGATCCAGCCAGACCTCAGCCCCTGTGTCAGCACCCATCTCGCCAACGGCGCTGCTGAAACCACCCGCACCGCAGTCAGTAACCGCTGAATACAGGCCCCGATCACGAGCCGCCAACAGCACATCCAGCATCATCTTTTCTGTCACCGGATTGCCGATCTGCACAGCACCGCCGCTGATCGACTCGCTCTCCTCAGTCAGCTCAACCGAAGAAAATGTCGCACCATGAATCCCGTCTCGGCCGGTACGACCACCAACCGCCACAATCAAATCACCCGGACTGACCTGCTTCTCACACTTGTCAACCGGAATCATCGCCACATTGCCGCAGTACACCAGCGGATTGCCCAGGTATCGATCGTCAAAACATACCGCCCCGTTGACGGTTGGAATCCCCATGCGGTTGCCGTAGTCACGCACGCCGGAGACAACACCCTGCAGTACGGCCCGCGGATGCAGAACACCCGGTGGTAACTGCTCGGCCGGAAAATCCGGCCGCGCGAAACAGAACACATCCGTGTTACAGACGGGTCGCGCACCAAGCCCCGTGCCAAGCGGATCGCGAATCACTCCGCCCAGCCCCGTATTCGCACCACCGTAGGGTTCAATGGCCGACGGATGATTGTGAGTCTCAACCTTGATGCAGACGTTCTGGCGCTCGTCGAACTTCACAATGCCCGCGTTGTCCCGAAAGACGCTGACACACCAGTCCTGGTCACCCAGCGAACGTCGAATCGCAACCGTCGCCGCGAAGATCGTCTCCTTCAGCATGTTGTTGAAGGATTGATCACGCTGCACCTGACCACCCTGAGTCTCCACGTAGTGAATACGACCCGCCAGAGTCTTGTGCGAACAGTGCTCACTCCACGTCTGAGCCACAGTCTCCAGCTCAATATCCGTTGGATCACGGTCCAGCGAAATAAAATGATCCCGCACCGTGCGCATCTCGGTCAGACTGAGATACAACTGGCCGCGTTTGCTGAGATCCTGCAGGGCCGCATCGTCCATCGTCCGAATCGGGACGATCGTCTGCCGAAAACGATACTCACTGCCCACAGTCAGGTCACGAATCTGCAACGCACCAGACGCAATCTGCTCAATCGCCTCGTTCGCCAGAACTCGCCGCGACAACAGCTGCAGGCCGGCAGTCGACAGCTCACCCGTGATCCAGTAACGACGACATGTCGCAGCATGCGTCACCGACAGCCCGCGCCGACGCAGCGCGTCTCGCGCGTTCTCAGCGACCGAATCCGTCACACCCGGATGAAATAGTACGTTCAACAAAATCTCATCCGGATCCGCAGACACCGCAGTTGCCGGTAAAGCGCGAACAGTAAACTGCTCGGTGACAGGGTCCGCTAATAACGCTGCAGCCCCCTGCCGCACTTGGTCGGCATCCAGCTCACCCTGCACCAGAAATGCTCGACCAGAACGGACCGACTGCAACCCGGTAATTCCCTGATGACCGGCTGCCACCAGAACCCGCTGACCTTCATAGTCCTTTTCACCGCCCGCAGGCAGGATTTCCACTTCCCACAGCATGCTTCTGTGCACCCGAACAGGTTTTTTTGAGAGCAAAACTGGCCGTTTAAGCCTAAGCCCCGCAGTATTCCACCTTGCCGGTCGGTGTACAAGAAACGCAGCCCCGAGTTTCTCAAAACACAGGGGCGTTCGCAGGAAGTGGAAAACCGGCAGAATTCGCCACTCCACCAAATCCCCCCACCTCCACTTCGGCACTTTGCTCCGATTTCCCACCCACCAGCACCCTGCTGAAACCGCAAAATCCCGCCATGAGCCCGTTTTTCCGTATCGCAGCAGGGCGCACAAATTACAGTGTTCGGTCGCCACGGAAGCAGATGAAGCACCGCAGGGAAGTTGCCGCCCATGAAAGATCCAATTGCCGAAGCATTGCAGAAAATCGCCGACGGAAGTCGCCAGGTGGCGACCGTGCAGCTGCCGCCGCGACCTGAACAGCCCCCGGCACTGCCCACAGAACCAACCCCCGTGCTGCCATCTGCACTGCAAGCCTTTCAGGCGATCGTGATCGGCGAACCAGAACCGCCGCCGATTCCGGAACCCGTATTTTCAAATGCCACACCACTCACCGCCGAGACCTGCGCTGCCGCTGCTGACGCAGAAATCTCCAGCCCACCACCAGCCAGATCGGAAAACCACGCTGCGGCACCTCGAGCACGCTTCAAAGTGACCGAAAAGCTGCGGGGATTGGCAGGGGCGGCCGCGGACACCCAGCCATTCGCAGCAGCCGCTTCAGCGGGAGTTGCCGAACGCGTACGACTGGCCGCTGCACTCGCCCTGTCGGTCGGTATGGCGTGGGTCGTATGGAACGATCTGCAGGGACCTTCGGCCGTCACTTCGGCCAACCAGACCGAGGCGATTGATGTCGATCAGCTGCTGAAAGAATTCGAGACTGCGGATCACAGTCCTCGCAGCAGCGATGCGGAAATCAATGAACTGCTGCAGCAGCCTGCAGCCGATCTTCAGGCCGCAGAAAATGATGTAGAAGCTGAGCTGCAGGCCCCCAGACTGGCCGCCGATCGAAACAGGAACTCTGCTGTACAACGCACTGCAGGCACGGTTGACTCAGAAACTGCTGCACCGCTTTTCAATGAGACTGACAATCAGCCTGCCGATGCCGCAACACCCGATGCAACTGCCGCAGCGGTCTACCCCGACCAGCAACCTGCTCAGCGCCCTGAAAAACCCAGAACCGGCACAACCGGTGGCAACCGCCCGCTGCGTTTCACCGGACGAATTCAGCCCATGAATCGACCGGCCACGACCGATCAGGACCGTTTCTGAACCAGACCTCGCGATTCCAACAGGAAAACCTGAAATGTACGAAGCCTACTGGAAACTGACAGCACGTCCGTTTTCGCAGACGGCCGAACCCGCACTGTTCTACCGCAGTCGCAGCGTGCAGTCAGCACTGCTGCGAATGCAGTACGCCATCGAAAACCTGAATGGGCCCTGCGTCGTCCCCGGCATGACAGGGACAGGGAAATCGGCACTCATTCGCTACTTCGCCGCCGAATACCCACGCCTGCGGCCGTTCGTTCACATCGTGTTTCCAGCCCTCTCCGCTGACGAACTGACCCGCATGATCCTTGCCGAGCTGCTGACCGACACCGAGGTTGCGGTGCCCGCCAGCCGGGAAGCTGTTTTCCGCGAAATCCGCTCAGCTCTGCGACGCCACACACTGCAGGGTCGCCGCCCATTGCTGTTCTTCGATGATGCTCACCAGTTATCCGACGAAGCACTGCTGCAGACGGTCCTGCCCCTGCTCACTCTTGCCGAGTCCGATCCCAATATTCAGCTGTCCGTGATCCTTGCCGGCCAGCCAATCCTGCTGCCACGCATTCGCCGATTCGGTGAATTGAGTGAACGAGTGACCGCAGCATCGCCATTGCACGGCTTCACCGCAGCAGAAACGTCCGAATATGTGCAGCAGTGCCTGCAGCTGGCTGGCTCCGAACGGCCACTGTTCTCTGACGACGCACTGACAGCCCTGCATGATGTCAGTGGCGGAATCCCACGACGCATCAATCGCATCGGCGATATGGCCCTGCTGGTCGGCTTTGCCGAACAACGTACGATCATCGCTGCCGAACAGATCGAATCGCTGGCCGGGGAACTGCTGCCCAACGCCGCCTGAACTGCAACACCTCAGCAGCAGCCTGACACACACCCATCCAGTCACACAGCGCCAGTATCACTGCGCTGCAGAAAAGCCTCGGCACGAGCCCTCTTTCGTGGACTTAAACGCGGCTTGTCCAGCTTCAATGCCTGCTCAAAACAACTGCTGGCCCCCTGCAGGTCCTGCTGCTGCAGACATAACAGACCACGATTGAACTGCAGCCACGCATTCTGAGGCTGCAAAGCAAACGATTCCTCAAAGGCCGCCGTCGCTTCGGCAAATCGCCCCAGTCCGGTCAGAGCTTTGCCAAGCCCGCTCAGCAGATATGGCAGCATCATATCGTTCTGCCGGCGACCCAGTTCCACCGCAGTTTCCAGATCCTGCAAAGCCAGCTGATACTCTCCCAGCTCCGCATGAATCTGACCACGACCACCCAATGCCCGCAGATTCTGTTCGTCCCCTTGCTGCAGCACAAACTCAAAGTCCTGCAGCGCCTCCACAAAGCCTTCGCTGTACCAGCTCGCTCGCGCCCTCGCCAGACGCGCATCCGTGTTGTCAGGCTGCAAAGCCAGGACCGCCGAAGCGGCCTCGATAGCCTCCGCAAAATGCTCCTGCTGACTGGCCGCAAACGCTTTCATCAGCAGCTGCGAAACCTCCAGTTCCTCGGCTCGTTCAGGAGCACTCGACAGGGCAGACTCCAGATCCTCCTGAGATCGCTGCACATCACCCTTCTGGTCGAACACCACACTGCGTCCGATCAACGCCGGAGTAAAGTCCGGCTGCTGCTGCAGAATCGCATCAAAATCCTTCTGAGCAGCATCCATCTGCCCAAGATTCAGCTGAATATGACCGCGTCGCAGCAATGCCCATAACTGTTTCGGATCATCCTCGAGCACGGAATCCAGATCCTCGGCAGCCGCCGACAGCTCCTGCTTCCCCAGTAACAGTCGTGCACGAACCATGCGACAGGACTTATCCTCAGGCGAAACGGCCAGAGCCCGATTCAACAGCTCCAGCGCCCGCTCGGTGTCCCCCCGGATCTCAGACACCATCGCCGCCCCACGACAGGCATCCACGTGCGACGGGGCGTCCCGCAGCACGCGCTCAAAATCCTCAATCGCCCGCTCTGACTGCTCTTCCTCAAGCAGCAGAAACCCCCGAAAGACGCGAGCAAAAATGTCCCCCTCCTGATGCTCCAGGATTTCGTCCAGGACCACCAGCGCACGCTCAGATTCCTCCGCCAGTGCCAGCGCCCGCGCCAGCTCGATGGCCACCTGCCGATCGTCAGGAGCCTTCTCGCGAGCCACCTCCAGCAGTTCAATCGCCGCCTGGGGATTACCCAGCTGCAGTTGCGAGATCCCCCGAATCAGAAACATACCCGGCGAATCATTGCCCAGCTCCGTCGCCCGCTCCGCCGCCGCAAGCGCACCAGCCGCATCGTCGTCATCAACACAGATCTGAGCCAGCAGGGCCAGCGGCATCTCTGCATTCGGATGCAACTGCCGCAGCCTCTCCACATCGGCACGCGCCAGCTCCAGCTTGCCGCTCAGATGATACGCCTCCGCTCGCAACGTCAGCAGCCACGCATCGTTCGGATCGACCTGCAAGAGTTGTGAAAGCATCGCAATCGCCTGCTCAAGACGCTGCAGCCTGAACAGCACACGCACACGCAGATGCACAGTCTCACCCGACAGACCAGAATATTTTTCGGCCTGATCAATCTCCATCAGTGCTCGCTGACATCGCTCCTGTGCAAACAGAATCCGCGCACGCAGCAGATATGCGATGCCCAGATCAGCCTGCTGCAATATCGCCGCGCTCAGCTCACCCAGAGCCACGTCTGGTTCACCGAGGGTCGCCGACACCTGTGCCGCTGTCAGCCAGTACATGGCTGAGCGATCCGACTGTGCAGCACCGCGGATGGTCGCACGAGCATCCAGCGGTTGACCCATCTGAAACTGCAATTGTCCCAGTAACCCCCGGAATTCCGCTGTCTCCGGTGACTCCCTCAGCAGTTCCTGACAGACTGACGCTGATCGCTCCAGCTGACCGATATCCATCAGGTACAAAGCATAACGAAACCTGATTCCGGAATCCTGCGGTTGCCGGCTGATCAGTTCTCGATGCAGTCCTTCCGCCTCCTCCAGACGTTGCTCAGACGTGAGGCGACGGAAGACGCGACTTTCCAGTTCCCGCTGCATCGCAGGATCACCAGACAGCAAATCCAGAGCACGCCATGCCAGCAGTTCGTCGGCCGTTGGTACTTCAGACTGGCCCGCAGTCACTTCACCATAAACCTGCATGGCCGCCTCAGAATACGAATGCTCCTGAGACATGTCGACAGACCGGCTCCAGTCGCAGAAGACATACCTCCAGTCCTCGGACAGACCTGCAGCACGTGCTGCACCACCACAACTGCAGCAAAACACCAGTGGCCAGCGCACCGGAACCGCCGGTAAAGCCTCAAGATCAGCCATCAGCTGCTGCACACGCGCGGTCAATTGCCGGTGACGATCTCGAGGTTCAGCAGATAACAAATGCTGAAACACTCGTCGACGTCCCGGTAACAGGACACAATTCACCTGCAGATGATCGTCGTCATTCAGACCTCGCCCAGTCAGACACAACGCGGTCTTCTCCGCAACCTGCTCAATGAATAATTGCAACAGCAGTTCGTCCACCTGCGACCGTTCAAGGTCCGTTCGGGAAAACAGAATTCCCTGCCGACTGCAGAGGACTAAGCTCTGAGGCAGCGATTCAGCCACAGCCACCTCAGATCGGGCTATCTGCGGACGCTGCAGTGAAACCTCGCAACGCAGCTCAGGATACTCCTGACGCACATCTCGCAGCAGATCCGTAGCACCCAGCAGATCGTTCAGCAGACCCTGACGTGCAGCCAGTTGAATCCGCTCCGGACGCAACAGCAGCAACAATGCTACTGAGGTCACACACGCCAACCAGAATACCAACGGCACTCCGGCATATGCGTACAGGCAGCCCAGAACCAGCGATAATCCGGCCAGCGGAAACCGCAGCGATGGACCAACCAAAGTAAAAGGCGGTCGTTTCACACAACGATAACACAGCGGAATCGGCACACGACAGACAAACTCGTGAGTGACCAGTCGCGCTGGAACAAGATCAGTACAGTCTGCTCCGCAACAAGCACACGAACAGACGGCAGGCAGACTCACCAGTCTGCACTGCACCCGATCAAGCACCTCCAGCAAATGCGTCTGCCGCTGCAACCGAAACCTGTCAGGAAAGGTTGCTGATCTGAACATCTGCGTCATGACCCGCCCTTCAACAGAGGTCCAAACACCAGCACGGCAGTTACCACCGAACCAAGAGCAGCCAACAGCACAGCCCCGGCGGCCACATCCTTAACCTGCCCCGCCAGCGGCCGGTACTCAGGAGACACCAGATTTGTCAGTAACTCAACGGCCGTATTCAAAGCCTCAGCAACCCACACTGCTGTCACCGCCGCCACCAACAGGCCACACTCCACCACACCCGGGCGCAGCCAGCACGCCACCACCAGCACCAGCAAAGTCGCTACGGCGTGAATGCGAGCATTCGTCTGACCACTGCACAGCAGTCGCAGGCCACGAAAAGCATCGCGAAAGCCGATTGCCCGACGCCGCAAAAACCGTCCGATACGCGCGACAGAAATCGCCACAAGTACGCCCCCCAAACCCCACAACAGCCGGGCTGAACTCACTGCTCCCCCGCTTCATACTCCGAAAATTCGCCGCTGGAAACAACTCCGACACCCCCCTGCCAGCCAACAAATGGGCAGAACAGGTGAAAATTTCCACACCCCAAAATGACCCCGCAATCACGACTACAGGACCCGCAAGTCCGCTATTAACACTCTTGGCAGGTCGCAGCGCCCGGCCCACCCGCCAACGCCACTGCCAACCAGAGATTTCCCAGACGAAGACATCAAATCCACCCGTTAAGTCTATGAATCATTTCCAATTAACATTTTGACAACATGTTAACATCACGAATTAAACTTGTTTTCCTCGCGGTATGTAAACCTATTTACACAGAACGCAAACAAGCCTCTACAGATCTACTTTACAAAACACGCGACGCATCGGGAATTTCAAACGAAAATATTGCCTTTAATATTCACACATAAGCAGAAAAAACATTTGCCACCCCTGCAATGGCCCGGCAGGATAACTGCCCCGAACGTGGCAGGCACGTTTACTTATTGACGAACTTAGTATTTGGAGCAGCAGAAATGAAACGAATGGTTTGGGCTGTCGCCGTGCGTCTGGCGGCAGCGACGATGATGCTGGCAGCCAGCGCGGGCTCGGCCATGGCAGACTGGACGTGGATATCCACCTTCGGCCCACAGGCAGCCGGGGCAACCGGAACCGGCAGCAGCACAGTATTCTTCAACGAAACAGCAAAAACGATCCGCGTGCAGTTCTCGTACTCCGGACTGACCGGAAATCCGACGACTGGACACATTCACGCAGCCAGCACAGCAACTCCCTACACCTTCAGCAATCCGAATCCTGCAGTGGCACTGAGCTTTGGGGCCGGCGGCTCTACGGGGTGGAGCACCCCTGTGGGTACTTCCGGCAGCTACGATCGAACATTTGACGTGTCGTCATTGACCGCTGCCGCACCCACATGGGGTGCCGGATTCAAGACGGCACATGCCGGCCTGACGATCGACCAACTGAACGCTAAGTTCGTCGAATACATGAACACCGGCAAGGCTTACATCAACATTCACACCGCTGCGAATTCCGCAGGTGAGATCGGCGGATTCTTTACCGTTGTCACCCCAGAACCCGGACACTGGGCCCTGCTGGCCAGTGGCTTCGCCATCAGCGTTGGTCGCGTCTGGCGACGGAAACGACAGGCAAAAGCCGTCGTTTCCAGCGAAACGCAGAACGCCTGAGCGTCTGTTGACCAGGCAAGTCAGCCGTTGCACAAATTCTCTCCAGCGACCTGATCGGGACTCCGTTCAGGTCGCTTTTCCGTTTCACATGCCGGAATTTGCACGATTTTCAGAGCCAATTGCAGGGATTGCCCTGTCCCTGTTAGATTAGCCGGTATTCAACGGGGCCTTCGTCGGCGACTTTTCGTATCAGCCGCCGCTTGCAGGGCTCATCTTCCAGAACAAGAAACGGATCCATGATTCAGGTTCAGCTCCCCGATGGCAATGTGATTGAACATTCCGATTCCGCAACCGCGCTCGATGTCGCCGCTGGTATTGGTGAACGTCTGGCCCGCGCCACCATTGCTGCCAGTATCGATGGCACGATTGTCGACGCAATGCGGCCCCTGACCGAACTCACCGATCAACGCCCCGTTCCCCTGCGGCTGATCACGGAACGTGACCCGGAAGCCCTCGGCGTCATGCGACACAGCTGTGCTCATATCATGGCCCGCGCTGTCATGCGGCTGTTCCCTGGCACCGGACTGGCCTTCGGTCCCACCACCGGGAACGGCTTCTACTACGACTTCGATCTGGCAACCCCCATCAGCGAAGAGGATTTTCCTCGCATCGAAGCGGAAATGCAGAAGATCATTGATGCCGGCGAGCCTTTCGAACGGTTTACCGCCAGTCGCGAAGAAGCTCTGCAGCTCTGCACCGATCTGGATCAGCAGTTGAAAACCGAACATATCCGCACCGGGCTTGCCGATCACCCCACCCTCAGCTTCTACCGTCAGGGGGAATTCCTGGACCTCTGCCGCGGGCCGCACATTCCAAATGCAGGTCGAGTCAAGGCGTTCAAGATCACCAGCGTTGCCGGTGCCTACTGGAAAGGTGACGCCAGCTCGCGCCGACTGCAGCGTGTCTATGGCACCGCGTGGTTCGACCGTAAGGACCTCAAGGCGTGGCTGGATCAACTGGAGGAAGCTCGTAAACGTGACCACCGCGTGCTTGGAAAAAAACTGGGGCTGTTCACCATCACCAACGATGTCGGGCAGGGACTCTGCCTCTGGCTGCCCAAAGGGGCCATGATTCGCGCGACGCTGGAAGACTTCATCAAAGCCGAATTACTCCGCCGCGGCTATCAGCCCGTTTATTCCCCGCACATTGGTCGCGTGGAAATGTACGAGACCAGCGGCCATTTTCCTTACTACCGCGATTCGCAGTTCGCCCCGATTTTCGGACACTCCGCCGGACAGCTGGTCGACTGGTGGATTCGCTGCCTTGACCCGCAGGATACCGAACTGGCCCCGCCGGACGCTCAGACCGAACGGCAGCTGCTGGAAGCCGCTGAGGTCCTTGGCTTTGATTCCCGCGACTTCCCCCGACAGGGCTCAAACGACCAGAAACGCGAATTCCTGCGCCGCTGGGAAAAACAGCAGGAACGCTTCCTGCTGAAACCCATGAACTGCCCGCATCACGTGCAGATGTATAAGGCACTGCCACGCAGCTACCGTGATCTGCCCGTCCGCCTCGCTGAATTCGGCACGGTCTACCGCCACGAACAGTCGGGCGAGCTGAATGGGATGCTGCGAGTCCGCGGGTTAACTCAGGATGATGCCCACCTGTTCTGTACTCCGGAACAGGTCGAGCACGAATTCAAGGAGACCCTTGGTCTTGTGAAGTTCGTACTGCAGTCAGTGGGGCTGGACGACTACCGCGTGCAGCTCTCCACTCGCGATCCTCGCTCGGACAAATACGTGGGTAGCCCTGAATTGTGGGAACAGGCTCAGGGAACGCTGCGGAAAGTGCTGACCGAACAGGGGCTGAACTTCATCGAATGTGAAGGGGAAGCCGCCTTTTATGGCCCCAAAACCGACTTCATGGTCAAGGACTGCCTTGGACGAGAATGGCAGCTGGGAACTGTTCAGCTGGATTACAATCTGCCTGAACGCTTCCAGCTGGAATACATCGGTCCGGACAACCGAGCACACCGCCCGGTCATGATTCATCGCGCTCCATTCGGATCGATGGAACGCTTCTGCGGGGTCCTGATTGAACACTTTGCTGGTGCCTTTCCCCTGTGGCTGGCCCCTGAGCAGATCCGCGTGCTGCCGCTCAGCGAAAAAACCGACGACTATGCCGGACAGGTGGCCGATCGACTGCGACAGGCCGGCTTCCGCGTCTCAGCAGACCTGCAAAGCGCTCGAGTTCAGGCCAAGATTCGCGAAGCCCAGCTGGATCTGATCCCCTACATGCTGGTCGTAGGTCCGAAGGAAGCAGAGACCAATTCCGTAGCCGTCCGCTGTCGTATTGATGGGGACCTGGGAGTCATGTCGCTGGATGCAGCGATTGCGAAACTGTCGGCTGAGCGGGATGCCCGCACAATCCGTCAGATCGTCCGCAATAACTCGGCTGTTCTGGCCGCCAGTGGTGGCGAGACCAACGAGTATTGACGCAATCTGTCGTCACGTCAGCAGACGTTGACCGTCGCCCCCGCCGTGATGTCCGCATCACGGCGTCTGCCCCTGACAGGCGGACAGAGGCCACTCGGCTCGGCAGGAGCCCCCCCTCCAAGGGGGGGGGCACCCCCGGGACCACCGAGCACCAGCTCGGGGAAGCACAACAACTGCACCCGTCAGCTTACGCTTATGGCTCGCCAGCGGGGCTTGAACGCGGTGGACAACACGGGCTGAAGCCCATGCTACGACCACCGAGCACCAGCTCGGTACCACTCCACCCCCGGGACCACCGAGCACCAGCTCGGTAACGCCCCACACCCGGGACCACCGAGCACCAGCTCGGTAACGCTCCGTCGCAACAGCAAACAACACCCGTCAGCTTACGCTCACCGCTCGCCTGGATGGCGGGGGGGGCGGGCCGTTCGGCTCGGCAGGAGCCTCGCCCTCCCAAGGAG
>CAXBSH010000147.1:0-12309 GCA_963977705.1 uncultured Planctomycetaceae bacterium | reverse complement strand
GGCTCACCTCGATCATCTTGGGCTGCAGCGCGGTGAACTGTATCCGGGTGCTGACGACAACGGTTCCGGTTCCACTGCCATTCTGCAGGTTGCCAAAGCCATTCACGCGGGGTCAGTCAAGCCGCGTCGCAGCGTGCTGCTGATGGCGTTCTGTGCAGAAGAACGAGGACTGCTGGGATCGAAACACTATGCCGCCAATCCGCTGCGTCCGCTGTCTGACATGATCTGCATGCTGAACATCGACATGATTGGTCGTGATGAAGAGAAGCCGGACGAACCGGCCACGGAAAATCGTACGTCAATCCACCTCGTCGGCAGTCAGTTGGAATCCACAGCCATGCACAACATGGTGCTGCAGGCTAATCAGCATGTGGGATTCGCTTTTGAATACGATGAAGAAAAGACCGTGGCATTTCGCAGCGATCAGGCCTCGTTTGCAGAAAAGGGGATTCCCGTTTCGTTTCTGTTTGGTGGCTTCAACCCGTATTACCACAAGACAACCGATAATCTGGAAGGCATTAATTTCTCCAAGATTGCCAATGCCGCACGGCTGGATTATCTGGTGCTGATGATGGCAGCTGAACACGGGCGATTTGAAAAGGATGTCAAAGCTGCCGCTGAAAAGAAGCAGTAAGTGACAAACTGAGCAGGGCCGGTTATGTCTTATCCCAGAGTCTCGACGTTCAGGACGGCGGAGCAGTTTCGGGCGCGTCTGCAGGAGCTGGGGCTGGATCTGCCTTTTGATGAGGCAGTCCAGTCCGGTCCGCAGTCTCCGCTGGCCGCGCCGCTGCATTCCCGCTGCGGCCCGATCGGAAATCGCTGGTGCATTCTGCCGATGGAGGGCTGGGACGGGACCTCAGACGGACGTCCGACGGAACTGACCGAACGCCGCTGGCGGAATTTCGGGCTCAGCGGTGCCAAGCTGATGTGGGGCTGTGAAGCCGTGGCTGTGCGCATGGATGGCCGCGCAAATCCATGCCAGCTGGTGCTGAATCAGCAGACCCTGCCCGCTCTGGCGGCACTGCGGCAGCTGCTGGTGCAGACACATCAGCAGCAGTTCGGTACTGCGGATGACCTGCTGGTGGGCCTGCAGCTGACACATTCCGGTCGCTTTGCTCGCCCATTCGAAAAGGCGCGTATGCAGCCGCGGACGGCCTACAGACACTCGCTGCTGGATGGCCGTTTCGGAGCGGATTCGGACGACTGTCTGCTGACAGATGATGACCTGCAGCAGCTCACCGAAGATTTTGTGCGTGCCAGCAGACTGGCGGCACAGGCAGGCTTTGCGTGGGTTGATATCAAGCACTGTCATGGCTACCTCGGCCATGAGCTGCTGTCCGGCTTTGATCGTCCCGGACGATACGGTGGCAGCTTTGAAAATCGAACGCGGTTTCTGCGGGAGATTGTGGCCGGTATTCGTGCTGAGGTTCCGGGGCTGGGAATTGGTGTTCGGCTCAGCGTTTTCGATTATGTCCCGTTTCGGCCGGGGCCGGCTGGAACGGGAGTACCTGCGGCCGTTGGTCCGTATACACAGGCTTTCGGTGGTGATGGCAGCGGGCAGGGTATTGATCTGCGTGAACCGATTCTCTTTGGCCAGCTGCTGCGTGAACTGGAAATTGATCTGCTGTGTTCGACCTGCGGAAGTCCGTATTACAATCCCCACATTCAGCGTCCCGCCCTGTTTCCTCCCAGCGATGGCTATCAGCCTCCGGAAGATCCGCTGTGCGGTGTCCAGCGACAGATTCAGGCAACAGCCCAATTGAAACAGCAGTTCCCGGATCTGATCGTTGTCGGTTCCGGATATTCGTACCTGCAGGAATGGCTGCCGGCTGTCGGTCAGGCTGTGGTCAGCCGCGGTATGGCCGATTCGATTGGCCTTGGACGCATGGTGCTGTCGTATCCCGAGCTGCCCGCGGACAGTCTTAATGGTCGCATTCTGCAGCGTAAAAAAGTGTGCCGCACTTTCAGCGACTGTACAACCGGTCCACGCAACGGAATGGTGTCTGGCTGCTATCCGCTGGATCCATTTTATCGTGAACGCCCTGAACGTGCCGCACTGCTGGCGCTGAAGAATGGCCGAGAAGAATCTGAGTGAGTTCCGGGGAGGTCTGTCAGTTGGTGGAACATGCGGATGAATCGACCGATCGGGCGCGAGGCCTGCTCGGCACTCTGCTGATGCTGGCAGCCTCTGTGCTGGCGGTACTGATTTTCTGCGATCGCACGGGCGATGGGCTGCCCGGAATGCCGACGATCTGGCACACCAGTCGCGGTATCCACTTTGCACTGTGTGTGGCCCTGTTTGTGGTGGCCGCGCTGCTGCTGAAAACGGCACCCGCGAATCTGCCGAGCCCGCTGTTCGCCACACTCCGCTTCTACACTCGTCGTAACTGTCCCCTCTGTGATCATGCACTCGAAGTTCTGGAACGCTTCCAGAATCTACTGCCGGAGATCGAGCTGATTGATATCGACGAAGATCCGGAACTGCAGCAGCGTTTCGGTGACTCGGTACCGGTCGTCGAGCTGGATGGGCAGGTGCGATTCCGAGGGGCAGTACAGCCTGAGTTGCTGCAGCGGCTGATTGATGCGGCTGTGCAGCGCCAGCAGACTCCCGTTACAGATGGCCAGTGAACAGCGGCTGCACAGGACGACAGACGACCTGCAGGTCGCCTGTCCGATTCACCGCATCGCCCACTATTCCTTTAGTACCGGCTTCTCAGTGGCTTCAGGCGGGGTGGATTCCGCAGCGTCCCGCGATGGGCGTTTCCAGGTGCCGTCCAGAATCTGCTGAATGGTGGTCTTCATTTCTGTTCCAGCACCCTGACGGAAACCTGTATGCACCGTTTCAATCGTGCCCTCCGGGCTGATGATTACGGTATGCGGAATTCCGGTCACCTGAAACTGACCAGCGACGGTGGCAGTGCGATCAAGTGCCACTGCCGGTGACATCTTTCGTTCAGAAAGAAACGTCCGAATCTGTTCCGAGGATTCCTGCTGATTGACAGCTACGAACAACACCTTGTCCGGGTCGAAGCCACTGACAGCGCTGATGTATTCCGGCAGTGCGGCAACGCACGGGCCACACCACGTGGCCCAGAAGTCCAGCACAACCACGCGACCTCGCTGCTCACTCAGACGGAAACGACTGCCATCCAGCATCTGCAGTTCAAAATCGGTCGGTATGGTACCCACCAGGGCACTGGCAGCTGAACTGCCTCCGTCCGCTTCCGGGATATCCCAGTCAGGTTCCGGTGCGGCCGCAGCAATCCAGCTGTCAAAGGCCGGATCGGTGGCTTCTGTAAACGGAGTTCCCAGCCACGCCTCACGAAGTGCTGGCGCGGGAACCTGACAGGTGCCCAGCAGAGGCGACGTCAGTGTTAACTGTCCATTCGCAGCACTGTTGACCGTGGCCTGCAGACGGTAGCCGTCTGTCAGCAACAAGCGCATTGAGGATTCTGCAGAGGAGTCGGCCATCACAAAGCCACTGTCGTCCTCGTCTTCCGTCGCCGGCTTCTCACCTGTCTTTGCCGGAGACTGCAGGCGAATAATGGCGGCTATGCGATTCCGATCCAGCCGCAGTTCCTCCAGCCGTGATTCAAACACCACCTGACTGTCCGTCAGGCGCACAAGTGTGCCACGCAGGACGTCGCCATTGGGAGCGATCAGGGCATGAGTGGGCGGCGTCTGTCGTCGAAAACGCGGTATTGTCAGAGTGGCTGCTCGCACTTCCTGCTCGATAAACTGGCGAATGGACCCGCCAGCGACGGTGTCCACTTCGAATTCCGAGACTCGCAGCCCTGGCCCCTCGATCACTCGACCGTTTTCAACGACCTGGCCCGCCGACTGAATACTGGCGTGCATGCCGAGGCTGCGAGTCGCCGCGCCGTCCGGATTCAGACGAAAGCTGCGGACTTCCTTCCCATCGACAGCAGCAATGATGCGCCCGTCTTTGACTGTCAGCTGCAACTGCACATTTCGAGTCGGCGACTGAACGATGTGACGTGAATTCTGCGGGTTGAAACCGCGCCAGAAATTCCGCTGGTTATTAATTGAAGGTGCCTGTTCGGTGAACTGAATCATGGAGTCCTGAAAGACCAGTGAAACATGAGTTGTTGCCGGGCTTTGCCGACCGGAATCCCCGAACAGGGAAAATGTCAGAGTACCGTAGCAGTTCTCTGGCCATGTCAGACGGCAACGAACCGTGTCACCAGTCAGTACAGCAGCGTTGATCAGTGAGACGCTGCCGCGGAACACCGCCGTTTTGCGGTCGTCCGTTATTTCTGTGCGACCAGTCCATGACGAACCAGCGAAATTCTGCTGATACAATCGCTGCGGAGGATTCAGTTCGACTGCCAGCACTTCAGCAGCCGGAATTGTGGTGCATTGTGTGAACGGTGACGAAAATGTAATCGTGTCGTTGGTCCAGGATTGAATTCGGCAGGGTACAACATCGTCATTCTGCAGGTACAGGACATCCGGTGCTGCGTCATGAAATCCTGCTCCGGCTGACAGATGCTGCAGATCTCCGGTTCGGATAAAGCGGGCCTGTCCACCGGACTGCAATGCGGAACTGTTGCTGCTGCCCGGAGGCTGCCACTGCAGCGGCTGATCTCCATCAACAATCAACAGCCGACCCTGCAGCGATCCGCCGGGATGCAGCAGTCGGTCCGGAGCCTGTTCCGGGGGCGCTGATCCCGTGAACATCAGTGCTCGCGCTGCCTGCAAAGAGGCAGCAACTGCTGTCGCAGACCACGCTGACTGAAATCGTGCCTTTCCCTCAGCAATGCCCAGAAGTTTTCCCGAGATCGATGTTCCGTCCTGCCACGTCAGACGGACAGCCGACGACTGTTCCGGCTGCGTTTCCGATGCAGGAAAAATAATGGCTGATAACTGACTGATGGGGATGCTGCGGTCTGCGCCATCGGTAAGGATCTGCAGCGAATCAGGCTGCGTGGCCACCTTCAGCGAACCAAACAGCACATCGCCACTTACGGTTTCCAGCCGCATGCCACTGCCGGAACGAATTTCCGGAACAGTGCCATTCCACGCACTGACTCGCAGGCGACGCAGACGAGTTGAACCGCCCTGATTGCGCAGCAACAGGCCATCAGTGGAAATCTCGGGCGTGGCGGCAGACTTCTGTTCAGACTCTGCGTCAATGACTCCCGGAACCAGCTTCTCCAGCAGATTACCAATGGCGTTCTGGCCGGGTTCAGCCGCTGCCTGTCCTTTTGCCGGACTTTTCCCACCACCTGCAGGTGGCAGCTGAACGGTTCCCAGCAAACGACCATCACCCGCTGCAACCTGCAGACTGCCGGCGGTACGGTCCACAAAACAATGCAGATGCAAGGTGCGATCCTGATCAGAGACCAGTCTGAGCTGCTGATACTGACCACTGATCGCTGCCGTCAATGTGTCAATCCAGGTTTCAATTCGTGGTGCGGTTTCCGCATCCCGTCCGAATGACAGCAGGAACGCCGGACGCTGCTCAAACGTCAGCACAACTTCTACCTGAAACTTTTCCGGCAGCTGCAGGGGCAGAAACAGAGTCGCATCCTGACGACTGGTCGACAGCGAGCCGTCGGGCTGAGCATTCCAGACAAACAGCGATCGAGCAGGCTTTAGTTCGGTTGCTGCAGCTTTGCGTTCCGCCTGCTTTTGCAGCTGGGCCATCATCTGGATGCGCTGCTGCTCTTCACGCTCTGTCAGTTGATTGACCGTTTTCCAGTCCTGCAGTCCCGTGGGACCGTTGAAGTAGATTCCGGAACCCAGTTGCAGACGCTGCAGGACCGAGATTTCTGAGATCGGGATCTGCAGTGTTCCGCAGTGTGCGTCCTGCAGCTCAAGTTGCTGGTCCGACAGCGCGGTGACTTGCCCCAGCAGGACGTCACCACCTCGTAGTTGCAGACGAAACAGGTTGCCGTCGACCGCTGCTGGTACCGGCGTCGCAGGAAACTGAATTGCCGACAACACATCCATGCGGATCTGCAGGGGTTGCTGAAATAACGGCGAACTCCAGCTGAGCTGCTGATCATCGGCCGACAGCAGACTGCCCGGCAGCTGCTGACCACCCTGCCAGATCAGTGAGTATTCACTGGCTGCAGCCGGTTTGTCATCAGCCCGAGCCACGGTGGCCACCAGCAGAATCATGGCTGCTGACAGCATCCAGCGCAGGTTGGGGCACATCACAGGGGTTCCGGGTGAGGCGTGCGGGAAAATGGTGCGGCAAAGACAGCTGACAGAGTACTGGAAGGGGAGGCTGCTCAACATGATTGAGGACTGGTTTTTCCGTAGAGAGCGAAGAATTTCCCGGAACGACCTCGCCGAGCCGGGGCGCTTGCTTGTTTCCTCACAGGTCAGTTCGGAGAATTGCTGGGCGGGGCGGCGCTGCTGCCGGCCCTCAGGCAGCCCATTTTCCTTTCAGAGAGACATTCCTGTGCGCTACTTCCTGTTTGTGGTCGCATCGCTCGTTCCACTGTGCCTGCCACCGGATTCGGTATTTGCCCAGCAGCAGGATGCAAAAGATCCTGTAACTCTGTTCAACGGCAGGGATCTGGACGGCTGGGAGGGCGATTCAAACTGGTTTCGTGTCCAGGACGGCGCAATCGTGGGCGGAAATCTGCAGCAGAAGATTCCCCACAATTTCTTTCTCGCCACGAAAAAGGACTATGCGGATTTTGAGCTGACGCTGGAATTTCGCCTGCTGGGGACAGGCACAAATGCCGGGATTCAGCTGCGCAGCCGGCGGATTCCCGACCATCATGAAATGATTGGCTATCAGGCCGATCTGGGGCAGTCCTATTGGGGCGCCCTGTACGACGAATCACGCCGTAACAAAATACTCGCAGCCCCCGATGCTCAGCAGCTGGCAAAGGTCCTCAAAAAAGATGACTGGAATCACTATCGCATTCGCTGCCAAGGACGCAGAATTCAGTTGTGGATCAACGATCTGCAGACAGTGGATTACACCGAGCAGGATCAGTCTCTTGAGCAGACAGGTCTGATTGCCGTACAGATTCATGGCGGCCCACCGGGCGAAGCATGGTATCGAAACCTGAAACTGCGGTCGCTGGCGGCATCTGCTGCCGCAAAACAGCAGTAGTCGGAACGCCTCACAGGGTAACGGGCCGGACAGTCAATGGGCACAGCACGCCTGCCTCAGCGTTGCAGGCAAGCGCAGCCTCAGGAGAAATCGAAAATGACGGGAATTCAGGCTGGCGGGGCAGGGGGATTTCCCTGGGTTCGGATGCGGCGTAACCGCCGTACAGACTGGTCAAGGCGGATGGTGCGTGAACATTCGCTCTCCGTCGACAATCTGATCTGGCCGGTATTTGTTGTTGAAGGCACAGGACAGCGTGTGCCAGTCGCATCAATGCCGGGCGTTGAACGTTTTTCGGTGGATGTGTTTGTCGAGCAGGCTGCTGAAGCAGAGCGACTGGGAATTCCGGCGATTGCCATTTTTCCGGCAACCCCGCAGGAACTCAGAACACCGGACGGCGAAGAGGCCTTCAATCCTCAGAATCTGATTTGCCGAGCGATGCGTGCTGTGAAGGCTGCAGGTCTGAAAATCGGACTGATTGCGGACGTCGCACTGGATCCATATACGTCGCACGGTCAGGACGGACTGGTGCGGGACGGTTACGTCGTAAATGATGAAACGCTGCAGGCGCTGTGTCGGCAGGCTGTGAATCAGGCTCAGTCGGGTTGCGATATTATCGCGCCCTCAGACATGATGGACGGGCGAGTGAAGGTCATTCGCGAGGCACTTGATGCCGCCGGCTATTCGCAGGTGCAGATCATGGCGTACTCCGCAAAGTATGCCTCGGCGTTCTACGGACCATTCCGGGATGCCGTGGGTTCAGCCGGTTGTCTGGGAACAGGTGACAAAAAAACCTATCAGATGGACCCGGCAAATACGGACGAAGCGGTCCGGGAAGTTGCTCTGGATATCAGTGAAGGTGCGGACATGGTTATGGTGAAGCCAGGCCTGCCCTATCTGGACATTGTCCGACGGGTCAGTGAGCAGTTTGCGGTGCCGGTGTTTGCCTACCAGGTCAGTGGCGAGTATGCGATGCTGGCGTCGGCAGCGGCTGCGGGCTGGCTGAATCGTGAGGCTGCCATGATGGAAAGTCTGCTTTGTTTTCGCCGGGCTGGGGCGTCCGGGATTCTGACCTATTTCGCCCCTGAGGCCGCCAGACTGCTGCAGCGCTGATCAGCACGATCTCACTCGACACAATCCTTAAACGCAGTCGTTTTCATCCCGGCGCACGGTTGTCTCGCGAACTTGACTCACCTCTGTTCGCTGCTCGTTACCGCCCTGCAGCAGTTCTGAGAACTGCGGGTTTTTCTGTGCTGTTGACCGTGAAAACCTGCGGGTAGTGCTCGGGCATGCGTTCCAGATCGTAGAGTCGGATCATTCGGCATGTCAGGTTCAACAGTTGCCGAAGGTGCTCACGGGAAGGTCCATCCCCTGTTCAGTCGATCCACGTCCCCATGGGCGAAAAGTCGTGAGATTTTCGTGAAGTGAATTCGATACTTCGGCTGTTCGCAGCATGGAGCGGTTTTGGTCGTGGCTGTGCTGCGTGTTCCTGTCATGGATGCGGTCCTTGAATCCGGTTCCCTGATGCTGTGAGGCTGTGAGTGGCCTTGCCTGCAGCAGGCTGACTGGTCTGGTGAGCGATCAGGGTTTTCCGATGTCCATTGAAGAACTGCTGGAACAGATGGAGCAGTATCGACTGCGGAGGGAGCAGCGTGATTATCGCCCGGACTGGCTGAAGCAGTTTGTGGAGCAGTCTGCTGCTTTGTTCGAACCGCTCACGAATGTCGGGCGAGTGGGTTTTGACTGCCGGCTGGATGACCGTGGCTGGCTGGTGTGTCTGTACCTTGGTACGACCGAAATCATTGGTGGCCCCCGGGACGGACAGATTGATCACGCCAGTTTTTGTTTTGATATCCTCGCCCTGATGGGCCTGTTTTCCTCAGTTTCACGGATGGAATGGTATTCTGTGGCGGCAGAAACCGGACCAGCACCCGTGAAGTGCTTTTTAAGTGTTCACGGGGTTGTTTCTTCGGGTGATTCGCTGCGACTTGAGGTGCAGGGGGTCCCGCCACAGGAAATTGGTCCAGGCCTGCATCTGCGGCCGGACGGTGTACTTTACGAAACTCGCTGACGCCTGCTGCGACCACGGGTCGCCGGGCAGAATACTGGGCTGGGGCTCCGGCACTCCGATGGATCTTCTCACACCATCGGAGTGCCGTTGCCTGTTCTTTGGGGGGCCCGGCCAACTTTGACCCAGCGTGAAGTTTCTGCAGATTCTGCACCTTGGACTCGGCAAATGTGACGCCGCAGGTGGTCCAGTGTTTTTTTCTGCCGACAGATCTTTGCGGCATCGGTTGATTCTGCCGATGCCCCGGGATTCCGGGGAAATCCCGGAAAATCCTTGTTTCATCCGTCTGGACTTTCGTTTCCCGGCTTCTGTATCAACCGCCCGCCTTCGTGGTCGCCCGCCTTGTTCAGGGATGAACCTCGGTCGTCACAGGGCCTGTCACAGCAGTCGCGTCTTCATCAGCGAAGGCCGATGCCGGGACATGACAAAAACAAAATCAGGAAGAACCGAACAAGTCTGCGGTGTGCAGCCCGAGGCGGATATCCGTCAGGCCGTGCCGGGACTCCACCGAATCTGCAAACTCCGGAAACACCGGCAGTCTGCGCAGGTTCGGTGAAGTCTGAGCATTGTCTGGATTGTGATGATGTTTCAGGCAGACTGGGCCGATAATGAATGACACGAATTCATATCGCTGCAGTCGCACTTGCTGTTCGTCATGGAGGATTGAATGGCTACAAAGGTCAGTGAAGATGTTTCTGAAGTCTGGATCGAATACAAAAAAGACCAGGCCAATCAGGAACTGCGGAACCGCCTTATGGAGCGGTATCTGCCGCTGGTCAGATACAACGCTGAGCGGGTGTGGGCCAAGCTGCCCGAAGGCGTTGACCTGAACGATCTGATGTCTGCTGGTGTCTTTGGTCTGATGGATGCCATCGAGGCCTTTGACATGGAACGCGGCGTCAAATTTGAAACATACTGCGTGCCACGTATTCGTGGTGCGATGCTGGATGAACTGCGAACAATGGACTGGGTGCCGCGACTGGTTCGCAGCAAAGCCAGCAAAGTTGAAGCAGCTCGCAAGGCAGTCGAAGCGCGCGTCGGACGACCACCGACCGAAGCGGAAATCGCCGAGCAGATGAGCCTGTCAATTCAGGAATTCGAACGACTGCGTTCCGAAGCCAGCGCCGTCAATCTCGTCAGCCTCGAAAAGAAGTGGTACGAGACCGACAGCTATAAGGATGTTCGAGAAGTGGACGTCGTGGAAGACGTACGCTGCGAAGATCCCACGGACGGAATCCAGAAAACAGACCTGATGAAACTGGTGACCAAAGGTCTGAATCGCAATGAACGACTGATCATCATCCTGTACTACTACGAAGAACTGACCATGAAGGAAATCGGCAGCACGCTTGGGCTGTCCGAATCCCGCGTCAGCCAGATGCACTCCAGTATCGTGGCCCGACTGAAGGAACAGCTCGATCGCCGTCGTCCGGAATTTGGCTGAAAACGACAGTCATCCAGCCCAGTGATCCTGCAAGCCTCCGGACTCCGGAGGCTTTTTGTTGCGCGAAGGAGCCTGTGATGCCACTCAGCACAGATGTCGCTCTGCCTCTGGATCACGCCCTTCAGTTCCCCGGCTGCTGTATCATCTGTGGACGACGACATCCCGACTCACATCTGCCACTGCAGGCCGAAGTGACTGGCTGGCTCAGCCTGCTGCGGCGGTTTGCCCCCGGTTCCCGGCAACTGCAGGTGCCTGCCTGCACCGGATGCACACGGCTGTATTCGCGGCGAAGGCTGCTGACGGCCCTGATTGTCTGGTCCACCGCAGCAGTTCTGACCTGGTTGCTGCTGCCACAGATCCGTCAAATAGTGCCTCGTGGACTTGAAAAGCCGGCCATCCTGATCTGTATCGGGCTGTGTCTGATGCCCGTCATTCTGTACGAGGTGTTTCGGCCGGTAGCAGTGGAACTGATTCGCCACAAGGATCATATCGAACTGCAGTTTGCGGAATTTGACCGCGCCATTGATTTCGTCGCCGTCAACGTAACCGCCCCGTGGATCAGATTGAATGGGCAACTGATGACCGACGCAGACAGATTCTCTGCGGGGCTGGTTGCTGAGTCGCGAAACGAGGAACAGTGAGTGTCAGAACCGACTCCCGAACACAGCACTCGAGCCTGTATCGGACCGGCGACAATATCGACCACGGTCGGTATACCAGTCAGCCACGGCAGTTGCGCCCATCAGCAGCCGAGGGAATAGGTGTATGACAATTCGGCAAGACGCAGGGCATTGAGTTTTGCAATGGAGGGCTCCTTGTCGCTGCAACCGGCAGCCGTTCGCCAAAGCAGCTCGATCCTGTCGTTGATTTCCACCATCGGCCCCCTGCAGACCGCTTCGGTTGTTGTTGTCTCACATGCAGACGCAAAACCGCGAAGCCGGGGGGTGATGAGTGGGGGGGATAGAATCACCAGGTCGCAGTTCATAAGGCCACCCAGGTCGTCCCGCCCCCTGCCTGCCTGCGTTTCTTCGTGTCCATCACCGACTGACCACTGAAAACTGAAAACTGAAAACTGAAAACTGAAAACCAATCCCGGTTCTGGTGATGTTTTGAAGTGTGGAACTGCAGTTCAGGCCGAGTAGTCCGCTCGGTGGCACTCCCAGTGTCACTGCATTTGGCAAGTCCGTACGATATTTTGCGTTGAATCCTTTTTTCGTTCAGCCGGCTGAACCTTGTCGCTGGCTGTGGTGTCCTGATTCAGGAGTCGAAGGGGTGATCGGGTTCAGCCGGAGTCACTGCGATGCGACGTCATGAGCACAGACTGCGACGGTGTCTGGGTGAAGAGCTGCCAGTGAAATGCGGAAATGTCCGCGTCTCGAGGATTGTCAATGGGCAGGAACGCGGCTGCTCGTACTGTTTCCCGCACGGGTTTGAAACCAGTAACGCGACGTGGCGCAAAAAGAAACGTTCGTGGAAGTATCACCGCAGGCATCAGTACCGAGTTTTACTGATTGAGGGGCAGGGATCAGGGATCAGTGGTCAGTAATCAGTGGTCAGTGGTCAGTTCTCAGTAGTCAGTGGTCAGCCAAAATGTAGCCAGGGAATTCCTGATGCGAGTGACAAAAGTCGTAGTCTGGGCTTTAGCCCGGGCACGAACTTCTCGTCACCATTGAAATCCCCGGTGTTTTTTAATGGATGGGG
>CAXBSH010000146.1:0-12313 GCA_963977705.1 uncultured Planctomycetaceae bacterium | reverse complement strand
ACACGGGCTGAAGCCCATGCTACGACCACCGAGCGCCAGCTCGGGGACGGCGGCACCACAACACCCGTCACCTTACGCTAACGGCTCGCCTGTACGGCCACGGGGGCCGTTCGGCTCGGCAGGAGCCTCGCCCTCCCAAAGGGAACTTTGCGTGCACTGCCCACTGCCCACTGACCACTGACCACTGACCACTGTCCCTCCCCGTTTTTTTCCGTGTCCTGCCGTCGCGAAATCACTCGAAAAAACACCGCATTTTTCCATTCTGCGTCGAACCGTTTTCTCTGCGAAATTCGGGTGGCGTTACAGTCGGACGCTGTGTTAGTCTGCGGGGGTTGCGGTGTTCCACAACCTTGTACTCCCTGCGAGACAACTCATGCAATTCGTCCTGCGAATGCTGCTCACTGCCAGCGTGCTCGGAATGGTCTGCTCGGCCGCTCCAAACCTGCTTGCCGCTCCGCAGCCGCCCCAGGAATCCGGTTTTACCGCAGGCGTCGTTGCCGCTGACCACCCGGCCGCCAGCGCTGCCGGCGCTCGGATCCTCCGCGAAGGTGGCAACGTTGTTGATGCTGCCGTTGCCACCTCGTTCGCTCTGTCCGTTGTCAGACCGGCCAGCTGTGGCATCGGTGGTGGCGGTTTCATGGTGATCTGGGACGCCAGCACCGGGAAAGCCCGCGCTCTCGACTATCGCGAACGTGCGCCTGCAGCCGCTACAGCCGATCGGTACGGCGATGCCGCTGATGCTGGACACCCGGAACCACGCAGTGTGCGCGGAGGCCTGGCCAGTGGCATTCCCGGTACTGTCGCGGGACTCTGCTACGCGTCCCGCACGTGGGGCAGACTGCCGCTCAAACAGGTGCTGCAGCCCGCCATCGACCTGTGCACAAACGGAGTTCCCGTTGATGACCACGATCGCGAAGTCCAGTCCGGCACGCTGGCAAAACTGAAACTGCACGCCGACTATCACCAGCGTTTCGCACTCCTGCTGAAACTCTACCTGAACAACGGCAAACCGTGGCAGGCTGGCGATCGATTCTATTCGCCGCAGGCTGCCGTGCTGCAGCGCATTGCCGAACACGGAGCAGCCGGATTCTATGACGGCCCGATCGCTGAGGCGATTGCAGCCGCAGTAGCGGGGGAAGGCGGAGTTCTCAGTGCTGCCGATCTGCTCGGTTACAAGGCCACCGAACGCGATCCGCTGCAGGCCGGGTTTCGCGATGCCACTGTCTTCACCATGCCTCCCCCATCCAGTGGCGGCATCGCCCTGCTGCAGACTCTGCAGTCACTGGAAGCCTGGGAACGCCACAGCGGACGCACGCTGCAGTCACTTCAACACAACTCACCGGATTACGTGCATGTCGTCACCGAGGCTTTGAAACATGCGTTCGCTGATCGTGCCGAGTTTCTGGGGGATACCGACTTCGTTGATGTCCCAGTCCAGCGTCTGCTGCAGTTGGATTACGCAAAGCAGCAGGCTGCCGCGATTCAGCTGCAACAGACACAGCCCTCGGATGCCTACGGTCGCTTCTTTCTGCAGGACGACGCCGGGACCAGTCACTTTTCCGTGCTGGATGCGGCCGGCAATGCCGTTGCCTGTACGGAAACCATCAATCTGACATTCGGCAGCTTTGTCGTTGTGCCGGAATGGGGCATTCTGCTGAACAACGAAATGGATGACTTTGCCGCCAACCCCGGCAAACCCAATGCCTTTGGGTTACTGCAAAGCGCCGCCAATTCCGTCCAGCCCGGCAAACGACCGCTCAGCAGCATGACACCCACTCTGCTGATACGTCAGGGCAAAGCCATCCGAGCCGTGGGTGCATCGGGCGGTCCCCGCATCATCACCGCAACTCTGCAGAATCTGCTGAATCAGCACGTCTGGGGTCAGTCTCCTTCCGCCGCAGTCGCTGCCGCTCGTTTTCATCACCAGTGGGCTCCCAACGAGCTGTTACTGGAACCCACACTGCACGCCAGTCTGGCCGATGAACTGAAAAAACGCGGGCATACAGTGCGGAAATCCACTGGACTGGCCGCCACGCAGGGTGCTGCCGCTGGTTCCGGTGGAATTCTGCAGGGCGGCAGCGATCCTCGAAAAAATGGACAACCGGACGGATTCAACCTGGAAAAATGAAGAATATAGGTAAGACTGGGGCCGACAGGCAAAAGGCGATCAACAGCGAAGAAACCTGAAGAAAACCTTATTGGCAGGCATCTCACCGCCGTCACAACCTGTGGTTGCAAGGCTGCCTGTCACAGAAGATGCGCAAAGAAAAACCATCGGCAGGCTTTCGTTTTTCAACGAAATTTACCGGACCGATATTTTCGATAAGTCTTTATCCGAACGAATAGCCGTAATAACCGGCAGGCGAAACACGGAATCGCCGGCCGGTGGGTTTCCACACCCGTGGAATCTCCTGCAGCGGTGACAAAGGAACATGATGTCCGGGGTCAGTCAGCGGAAACAGGAAAGCCGACCAGCATCGGCACGACAGCGGCTGCGTTCCGAAACGGAACCGCAGTTCATGTCGTCGCCTGCGGTGACCGGCCTTCTGCGCGTCGACGCCGGGCTCAGCACCGAAACGGTCACTGCCACAAATCCGCCAGTTCCCCGGGTCGTCTCCGGTATTCCGCTTGCCTACCGGTTGCGAACTCTGCTGGGAACTCCGCTGCGAAATCGCGTTGCCCGCTCGCGACAGCGATTTCTGAAAGCCGCTGCGGCAGACTGCCGCGGCATTCAGGAAACAGTGCTGCAGGACCTGCTGAAACTGAATTCCGGATCGGACTTCGCCAAAGACTTCGGATTGCGTCCCGGACTGTCGCCGCAGCAGTTTCGCAGTCAGGTGCCCATCAGTGATTACGAATTGTACCGTCCCTATGTGGATCGCATGCTGCACGGTGAGACTCGCGCGCTGCTGGGACGTCGAAATCGTCTGCTGATGTTTGCCATGACCAGTGGCACCACGTCGTCGTCAAAATACATTCCGGTCACCAGTCGCTTTCTGTCCGACTACCGTGCGGGCTGGCAGATGTGGGGCATTGAACTGTATCGCACGGTTCCCGGACTGCCGCACCTGAATGTCGTACAGATTGCCAGCAGTCACCGACGCTCCCTCACCGCTGCAGGCACGCCCTGCGGAAACATCAGTGGCCTGGTGGCTTCGATGCAGAATCCTGTGGTGCGGTCCCTGTACACCATTCCTGCGGCCGTTGCCGATGTGTCTGACGCGGATCTGAAACGTCGCCTGATTCTGTCGCTGGCATTTGGCGACCCGCATGTCGGCATGTTTGTCACAGCCAACCCCAGTACTCTGCTGCAGCTGTTTGAATCCGTCGAGAATGATCCCGAACAACTGCTGCGGGACCTGCATGATGGACTCAGCGATCACGTCACAATCCCCAAAGCAGCCGGCCGGCGTCTGCGGGCGGCAGTGCGGCCCAAAATCCAGCGCGCTCGCCAACTGCAGCAGCTGCTGCGTTCCACGGGTCGCCTGACACCCCGCGATGTGTGGCCCAATCTTCAGGTGCTTGCCTGCTGGACTGGCGGCAGTGCCTCCGCTTACACCAGTCGTCTGCGGGAAATCTGCGAAGGCATCACAATCTGCGACCATGGACTGCATGCCAGCGAAGGTCGCATGACCATGCCTCTCGCTGCTGAAACATCCTCTGGCCTGCTGGAAATCGGTACGCACTACTTTGAATTTCTGCCGGTGGCTGAGGCCGAGTCTGCCAATCCGGATGTGCTCAATGCCTGGGAACTGGAACCGGGCTCTGAGTACTATATCCTGCTGACCACCAGTTCCGGGTTCTGTCGTTACAACATTCGCGACGTTGTCCGCTGCACCGGGTTTCATGGCGATGCCCCGCTGCTGGAATTCCTGCACAAGGGCGCCCATATCTCCAGCATCACCGGTGAAAAGATTTCCGAATCGCAGGTGGTGGAAGCCGTTCGCGCCGCCCAGGCCGGAGCTGGCCTGTGGACGGCTCAGTTCACCATGACCCCGGAATGGCTGGATCAACCCGGATACACCCTGTACGTCGATCTGCGTCGGCAGGCCGAATCAACACAACTGGAACGCTTCGCCTCACTCGTCGAACAGCAGCTGTGTGATCGCAACGAAGAATATCGGGAAAAACGTCAGACCGGTCGGCTCAGCGCCATCCGCATGCAACCGCTGCCGGAATCTGCCTGGCAGACTCTGCAGCAGACTCGGCTGAACAAATCCGGTGGCAGTGCCGAACAATACAAACACCCCTGCCTGATGCCCGACCCCGAATTCCGCCGCATCTTCCTCCAGGCCTGCGGACTCACCCACGCACCGACCCGCTATACACACCTCTGATCGCGCCGCCACAAAGTCCGCGGCAGCCGCGGCCCCACTGCTGGCTCATAAGACCTATAGGACCTATCAGACCCATAGGACCATAGGTCCCATAAGACTTATAGGTCCCATGGGTCCCATAAAATCACAACTGCCCGGCCGCCTTCCAGCTTTTCCACCTGCCTCAATTGACCATGCCCTGTGGGTTGCCACCCCACGGCTGGACACCAGCGCTGCAGCCCCTTCCGTTTCCCTTCCACGGACTCGGTCACTCCTCACCCGCCATCACCACATACAACCGCTCTGCCAATAGATACTTCCGCACAGCCGCGTTCACCTGCTCGACCGTCAGCTTGCGAATCCGTTCCTCTTCCCTCTCCACATACAGCATGTCCCGTCCGACAAACGCATACACTTCCAGCATCCCAGCCAGCGCTGATTCGTTTGCTCGCGCAACCTGCTGCTCCTGCAGATAACCGGACTTCGCAGCCTCCAGCTCCGCTTCTGTAATCCCGTCCTTCAGCAGCCGAGCCAACTCCTCGCGAATCGCCGCATCCACCTTTTTCAGATTCTGCGGATTCGAAATCGCATAAATGAAAAATGCCGTGCGACGATCCACTGCTGACGGCTGCAATCCCGACTGAATTCCATACGACAGCCCCTCGTTCTGACGCACACGATCACCCAGTCGTGAACTTAAACCGCCACTACCCAGAATAAAATTGCCAATCTCCAGTGCCGCAAAATCTGCATCGTCATCACGCAATGGCAGCGTCATCATGCCAACCCAAACGGCGTTCGCCTTATCCGGCGTTACGATCATCTCCGTACTACCCTCGGTATTGTCCACATGCACTCGAGGAATACGTTGAAACGGAACCTCAGAAGTCCAGTCCCGCGTCAGGTCCTGTACGGCAGCTGTCGTGGCTGCCGCATCAAAATCACCCAGTACCGTCAACTCGCCTGTCGTACCCGCCAACAGCTCTTTCCACACACGCTGCAACTGCTCCAGTTGCACCGCCTGCAGAAGTTTCAGCTGTTCGGGTAACGGCGCTTCAAAACGCGGGTCCGCTGGTTCATAGGGCGACACCTTGCGCATGGCGGTGGTAAACGCCAGTGCCTCCGGATCAGAGACCTGCTGCCCAATCATCGCCATCCGTTCCTCACGCAGCAGCTCCAGTTCATCCGCTGGAAACGCCGGATTTCGCAGCACGTCCTTCAGCAGATTCAGTACGGGCGGCAGATTCTCTCGGGACACCTGAATTCGAGCCGTCAGGGTTCCCGGTGTTCCGCTGAGCGTCATCCGCGCCCGATACGTGTTCAGTTCATCCGCAATCTCCTTACGACTGCGGTTGTTCGTGCCTCGCATCAGCATTTCCGGCAACAGTTTTGCCGCCAGACCAAGATTCTGCAGTGACTCCAGATTGCCATAACGCAGCGTCAACTGCAGGGTAGCCAGATTGCCGCGAGTCTTTTTCGGAAGCAGCGTGACTTTCAGCCCGCTGTCCAGCTGTGATCGCTGCAGCCGTGATTCAATCGCCTGTGGCGTCACATCAAACGCTTCTCCTGCCGCCACCGTTGCCCGGCCCTTGTAGTCCTGCAACAGGGCCGCGACATCCGGAGTCTCCGGGATCGCCACTCGTTCGGCCGCCTTCGTCGGTTCAAACACCCCCGCCGTGCGGTTCGTCCGCACCAGATACTGCTTCGCCACGCGAGTCACATCGTCCAGCTTCACAGCCTCCAGCCGATCACGATGCAGAAAGAACAGTCGCCAGTCCCCCTGAGCAGCCCATTCGCTCAGCTCAATGGCCACACCCTGTGAATCAGCCATCTGCAGCTCCCGCTGCTTCAATAATTCGGCCCGCGCTCGCTCGATCTCCTCTGCCGTGAAAGCTCGCTCCGCTGTTGTCTCCACCGCCTCAACCAGAGACTGCAGCAGCGTAGTGCCGTCAGTCCCCTCCGCCGCATCAGCACCAAACATCAGGGCACCCGGATCATGCAGAGCAAATGAAAATCCATACAGACTGGCAGCCAGCCGACGTCGTACCAGACCTTCATACAACCGCCCCGCCGGCTCACTGGCCAGCACCGTTGCCAGCACATCAAGTGCGGCATAGTCCGGATGCGGCCCTGCTGGAATGTGATACAGCAGGGCAGCCGACGGCACATCACCCACTCGTCGCACCGTCACCGTTCGCTCACCATCCTGCGCCGGCTCTTCAGTGTAGGTTCGGTCCAGTTCACGAGCCGGTCGCGGCAGTGTCCCGAAAAATCTCTGAATCAGTTCCAGCGCCTTTGCATTCTCAAATCGACCTGCCACCACCAGCATCGCATTGTCAGGCTGATAAAATCGCTCATAAAACTTCCGCAGGCGATCCACCGGCACACGCATGATGTCTGCCTGATTCCCGATCGTTGACTGACCGTAATTGTGCCATTCGAAGGCCGCGGCCATGACGCGTTCCATCAGCACGTTCTGCGGACTGTTTTCACCACTTTCAAATTCACTTCGCACCACCGTCATTTCAGACGCCAGATCTTCAGCCCGAATCAGACTGTTGACCATGCGATCCGCTTCCATCTGCAGCGCAAACTCCAGGTTCTCTTCGCTGGCAGGCAGCGTCTCGTAGTAGTTGGTGCGGTCCAGCCACGTCGTCCCGTTAAAGTCTGCACCCCGCTTCTTCAGCTCTGCCGGAATCTGCGGAAACGTGGGGGTCCCCTTGAACACCATGTGCTCCAGCAGATGGGCCATGCCCGCCTCGCCATAACCCTCGTGACGTGACCCGGCAAAGATGGTCAGATTGACGGTCACCTTCGGACTGGAGCTGTCCGGGAACAGCAGGACCTGCAGGCCGTTCTCCAGCCGGTACTCGGAAATCCCCTCCACCGTCCGCACCATCGCTGGCTCGTCAGCCAGGCACTCGACACTGGTTGTCACCGCCTGCAGTAACCCCAGCACCACACCAGCCAACACCATTGCCACGGTCTTCATGCCTCGTCGCCTTCTTCCAATGCCGCTTCTTCGCTTCTCGCACGCACAGAACCTTAACATGCCTGCGAATTGTAGCACCGACACCCGCCTCGGAAAGTCCGCCCCGTCCGCTTCAGCTCACAACGCAGCCTCCCTCCGCCAGCCGCTATTCCCGGCACAGTCCGACAGCCCCACCAATTTCCCCGCACATCAATCCGCCACACGGTAGCCGAAACCACTCACTTTCCGTTAGACTTCCAGTGTCCGGACACTGCCTGCTGCGTCCGTGTCGACCGCGAATTTCAGCCAGAAGGGATGCTCCCTGTGAATCTTCAGCCCCGCTCCGTCGTCACGCCTCAGCCTGCCTCCGCACAAATCCCCACCCACACAGCCCCGCCTCGTCGCTTAATTGCCCGTCAGCATCTGCTGCTGACCGCTTTACTGCTGACCACAGCATGGCACCCCCTGGCAGCTCAGGAAAACTGGGCCCGGTTTCGCGGCGAAGCAGGTTTGGGCGTCAGTACTCAGGCCGGAATTCCCGTCACCTGGACCGCCGACCAGATCGCCTGGAAAGTCCAGCTGCCCACCATCGGACATTCCTCACCCGTCATCTGGGGCCAGCATCTGTTCGTCACATCGGCCACAGAGGGTGGCAGTGAGCGATTCATGCACTGCCTCGATGCAGCCTCCGGTAAACAACTCTGGAATGCTTCCTTCACGATGGAAGCCAGTCGCAAGCACCAGAAGAACAGCTGGGCCTCCAGTACCCCCTGCACCGATGGTCGGGTCGTCTGCGGCCTGTTTGCAGACGCAAAGCAGCTGGTTGCCAAAGCCTGGGACTTCAGCGGCACAGAACTCTGGTCCGTTGAACTCGGCTCATACGAAAGCGAACACAACCTTGGTGTCTCACCCATCATCGAAGATGGTCTTGTGCTGATTGCCAACGATCAGGTCGGCCCCAGCTCGTTCATCGCCCTGCAGGCCGATACCGGAACTGTTGCCTGGAAAACGGAACGCCAACCCGGCAAAACATCTTACAGCACCCCCACAGTCACAGCGGATGGCGCTGGGGGCAAACAGATTGTCTGTGTCAGCGAATCAGGTGGTGTCAGCGGCATTGATCTGAAATCCGGCAAAGCACTCTGGCAGACACCCAAACTTCCCATGCGAACTGTCGCCTCACCCATCGTCATGGACGGACTGGCCTTCGCCACCTGCGGCGAAGGCGGGAACGGCAAGTACTTCGCTGCAGTTCGCACAGGCCTTGACGTCCCCAATGACCAGCGGATCGCGTGGGAACGTCGCACCATGCTGCCCTACGTCCCATGCCTCATTCGCACCAGTGACCTGCTGTTTCTCTGGGGTGACAAGGGCATCATGGTCTGCCTTGAAGCTGCGACCGGAAACGAAGTCTGGTCCGAACGTATTGACGGCCAGTACAGTGGCTCGCCCATCCTGATTCAGGACCGTATTTACTGTGTCACGGAAGACGGCATCGTCGTGGTGCTGCAGGCCGGCCGGCAGTTCCGCGAACTGGGACGAACTCCACTTGGTGATGACTGCCACTCAACTCCCGCCGTCGCCGCCGGACACCTGTACTTTCACACTTTCAAACACGTGATCGCCGTTAAAGCGACTCCCTGAAACCTGCGGACGATGACGTCCCGGTTTCAGAACCAGCAGATGACACTTAACCAGCTCACAAACTGAAGGACTTATCCATGAACGGGGAATGGCCGGGCGGTCCGTGCCCGCAGTGCGGTGATGATATGCCAGCCCGACTGGTCCACTGCCGATCCTGTCGTGCTATGCTGAATTCCGAGCTGTCCGAAGACAGCATCGAGATTCCCAGTTTCTTTGCCCTGCCGGAGATCAGCGTGACTGCAGCCGCGACGCCCAGAGGACACTATGTCACCTGCCCCGGTTGCCTGCAGGAACTGCGGATCCACAGCAAGTACAAAGGGCTGAAGGTGCAGTGCAGGCATTGCCAGCACGCCTTCGCTTACGACGCCACGGTGGAAATTCGCGCGGCCTACATGGGTTGTCCGCACTGCCAGCAGGAAATTCGTGCCGGCCTGAAGTATATCGGTCACAAAGTTGTCTGTAAGCACTGCAGTGGCCACCTGCAGCTGCAGGCCGAGACGAAATAACATGGCGGTCCACGCCGGCCGGCACGCCCCGTCGTCCCGGCAATCAGACAACCAGACCTACCCCTGTTTTCCCGCTGACGGATTTCACATTTTTGCACCAGGAAACCCCTGACCCTGGCGAATCACCCCCAGCTCTGCACTCGTCAGGAAACACCCTATGAATACTGCTCAAACCCCGGTCATCGAAACGGCCGGGCTCTCAAAAGTCTGGCGCTCCGGCATTTTTCGTCGGACGCGTTTTCAGGCTCTCGACAATGTCACACTCACTGTCCCCCGGGGCAGTATCTACGGCCTGCTCGGCCCCAACGGTGCCGGCAAGACCACCTTGATCAAGATCCTGCTGGGAATTGTGTCGCGGACAGCAGGCAATGCCACTGTGCTTGGGCACCCTGCCGGTTCGATGGCCGCCCGTTGCCAGATCGGCTATCTGCCCGAAAACCATCGTCTGCCACGACATCTGTCCGCCAACACGGCACTCGAGTACTACGGCAGTCTCAGCGGTATGAGTCTGTCACAGATCCGGGCCGCACGCCCCATGCTGCTCGAACAGGTGGGGCTCAAGGGCCGTGAACGCGAACGCGTCTCAGGCTACTCCAAAGGCATGCTGCAACGCCTCGGACTGGCTCAGGCCATGCTGCACCGGCCGCAACTGATCGTACTGGACGAACCAACCGACGGTGTCGACCCGGTTGGTCGCCGGGAAATTCGCGATGTTCTGCGGCAGCTGGCCGCTGCCGGACACACCATTTTTCTCAACAGCCATCTGCTGCAGGAAATCGAACTGATCTGCGATCAGGTCGCCATTCTCAGCAAAGGACGATTGCTGCGAACCGGCAGTGTGCAGGAATTGACCAAAGCCCTCAAGGATGCACCACTGCAGCTGCAGCTGTTCGGTGAACGCAGCATCATTGAACAGATCCTGACTGCATGGCCGGGCAGCACGCTGCGTGAAGCCGCGCCAAAAGCTTTCGAAATTGAAGTTTCAATCAACACACAACCGGATGCTGACCGTCTGATTGACGCCCTGCGGGCAAAGGGCGTCAGCATCTTCCGCATGGCACGCCGTGAACGTACTCTGGAAGAGGTCTTTATGACGATCGTCGAGGAGTCCTCCCGATGAGAGCCTGTCTCGCCATCCTGAAAGACTCGTTCCGTGAAGCTGCGGCCTCCCGCATCCTCTGGCTTGCACTCGGTGCCATCGCACTGGTGCTCGGTGCTCTTGCCCCCATGGGGCTCAATTCCGTCCCCAGCACCAGACTGCGGCCCTTCGAACTGGTCGACACCGACGCTCTTGTCAAAGCCATTCAGGCAGGTGCTGCCGAAACGACCGGGCCTGCACACCATCTCTGGACGCTCTTCGATCCCAAAACTCAGGACACCATCCGCACCACCAACCCGCCCGGCCCTGAAGCCAGCGAACGCGACCAGCGGCGGTATCAGAATCGAGTGGTCGATGCCATCAACGGACTGCTGGACCGCCCGGAATTCTACCGTGGCCCCCAATGGGCCTCGCCAGCCTGGGATACAGCCAGAATCGACGAAAATCTGCGAACGGAAGACCCTGCCGGACTGACAAAGCCACAGCGAGCAGCCCGCAATCTGAAACGCCTCGCAGCCGCCTTTCCGGACGCCATCAGTATTCAGGACGAAAAGTCGCTGGAACTGTCGTATGGCACCATGACACTGTTCGGACCCCTGCGACTGCCCCCCAGCCAGACTGATGAACTGATCAACGAATTGATCGTCGGTGTGCTGACAATCTTCCTTGGATTCTTCGGAGTCTTCGGGTCGCTGCTGGTCACAGCCTCCATCATCCCCCGCACCTTTGAACCCGGCGAAATCTCGCTGCTGCTCAGCAAACCGGTCCGCAGAATTGCCATTTACCTCACCCGCTTCGCAGGCGGCTGCATCTTCACACTGCTGTGTGCTGCCGAGCTGGTCAGTGGAACATGGCTGCTGCTGGGACTGCGGTTCGGACTGTGGCGACATGAGCTGCTGCTGTGTATCCCACTCTATGTGTTCCTGTTCGCCATCTATTACTCCGTCAGTGCTCTGGCAGGCGCGATCTGGCGAAACGCCATCGTCAGCCTGATCCTCGTCGTACTCTTCTGGATCGTTCAGACCACCGCCGGAGTAATCAATGGGTTCATGGCCGATTCATGGCTGCCCGGCCAGCAGATCGAGGATGTCGCATTCGCCGGTGATCAGATCTTCGCCATCGACGGATCACGCTCTGTGCTCCGCTGGAATTCCACACTCAGTGACTGGCAGCCCATTATGCAGCAGGAAAACCCCGGCGCTGCGCAGCTGCTGGGTATGCTGGTCGGAGGGCGACGATACGGCCTCGCTGTTTCCCCGGACGGCAGAAAAGTGCACATGCTGCAGGCAGATTTCACTCGCTTCGGACAGGCCGGAGCCGCCACTCTGATTCGCGGCGAAGCCGACGAATTCGCCCGTGAAGCCCTTGCCGCAACTCCCGAAGCCGTGTTTGGAATCTACGCAGATGCCGCAGGATCCATCATCCTGCCGGGACTGCGCAACATTCACCTGTATGAAGGTGTCAGTGGTGACCAGCGTGATGCTCGGCAGTGGCTGCGCGGCATGCTGGGCAATGTGGTCCCGGCTGGCAGCCGTGGCTTCAAAACTCTGACCAGCGGACGCCGCGATGTGCTGCGCCCCGATGCAGCTGTCGCCTTCAGCCCCACAGATGCCACCATCGTGTCCTGGGATCAGGGCAAAATGACGCGTCTGCAACGATTGCCGGATGGCACCTACCAGCAGTCCGCCAGTCGCGAAGTGACCAAAAACCTGGCCGCCGTGCTGGCCGCCGCACCCACACGCATAGATCGGAAGAGCGTCGTGTAGGGAAAGAGTGT
>CAXBSH010000145.1:0-12315 GCA_963977705.1 uncultured Planctomycetaceae bacterium | reverse complement strand
TGGTGAAGATATCGAGATTGACACCACGGCGACCGGTTCAGAGGAAGTCGTGTCGGTGACGTCGATAGCAGCCAGCCTGAATGCTGGCCCGCTGAAGCTTGGCGGCGAGATGCGGAACTTTGGATTTACGGCCGATGGATCTTTTGTAACGAAGCCGGGATTTGGAGTTTTCATCAGTGCGGACACGATGTCGGGTGATTCCTTCCAGTGGCCATCCTGGATGCCGATTCGGGTGACAGAACTGGGAATTACCTGGCCGGATCTGCAGGCACATCCGGAACGATTTTCCATTATTCTGTCAGCAGCTGTGGAGCAGATCAGCGCGATTCCGAATGTCACTGTCTCAGGGGCGATTGAAGGCGTTGTCATTGACATCGGACTGCTGCAGGACGGACAGTTTCCGATCACAGATATTGAATCAATCAGTGTTTCGATGAAGGGTGACCTGTTTGGCGGACAGGTGACGGCAGGGTTGCTTGGCGGTATTCTCAAAGTCGATGCTGCCGGCAAACTGATTGGTACATCGGACACGACAACACCAGTTGCAGATCGGATCTTCTTTGTTGGTGTCGAGGGTGGTCTGACGATTGCGGGCCAGGGTGGATTCAAGATTCGGTTTGCGATCTCGGAACTCGGCCCGTTGGGCGTACAGGTTGTCGGCGACCTTGCGGAAGGGATTTTGCTCGAACCGATCAGCGGTCTGAAGCTGTCCGGCTTTTCCGGGAGTGTTGATTTCTTTACAACGCTGCCGGACATTTATGATCCTGAGGAGTTGCTGGACGATAAATATTCTCCAGCGCTCTCAAGTATGGGCAGTTCCGGCGGTAGTTCCAGTGGCGCGGGTGAGTGGCTGGCGACCGTTAAGCAGCAGGTGGTCACTCAGTATAATGCCCTGAAGTCGAATCCGGTCGCGGGAGGCTTCTTTGCAGCATTTTTGAACCCAATGCTGATCACTGGCGGTGCACAATTTACTCTGCACACGCCGGAGAGCATTCTCAAGGGAAATGCGGAAGTGCGGCTGTCCACAGACGGCAAGATTCTGCTCACCGGCGATCTGCTGATGATGAACGGCCTGCAGCGGGCTCCTGCCAGAATTTACGGTAATCTGTCGGACATCGCTCGCGGCAACGCAACGCTGCTGCTGATGGCCCAGGACATTCCCGCAGGGACTCACCCGATTTTGCCGGGCATCCCCAACCCGCTGGGTGTTCCGGTACCCATGATTCCCATTCCGACATCGCTTGAGATTCGGGGCGGGATTTCCATGCGGTACTATGATTCCGATGGAAAAGAGGTGGATTTCTACAGGAGCGAGAGCGATACGAGCGGGGTAAAAGCCCAGCTGGTGTCACCTGCGAGTGCAGGGCAGATCTCGCTCGGGCGACTCGCGGAAGAGCGCCGGTTGCGGGTGAAGTTCACGCCGTCCAGCGGCGCGACACTGAAAGCCGGTTCAATCACGGACAGCGGTGCGGAGCTGGAGCTTGTGCTGCCCGACGGGAGCGTTGTGGCGATCCCTGGAACTGCCGTAAAGGCGAGCGGTTCAGAGGCGATGTTTGATTACGCGATTCCGGCTGCTGTGAATCTGGTCCCTGGCGAGTATCAGGTGCGTTTCCTGGCAGGCAGCTGGAGTGACAGCGAGGACGCGACCGGGGCTGCGGGTACGGCAGCGTTTGTCGCTGCGGGGGCCAGTATCCAGCTGGCCGGTCCGGCCGCCGGCGAGCGTTTTGATCGCCAGAAACTGAATCAGGCGGGTCGTCTGGCCGTACGGTTCCAGCCCACCACTGGCGCGACCGTGGTGGCCGGATCGATCACTGATGCGGCGCCCGAATTCACACTTTCCGGACCTGGTGTAGGTACTGCCGTACTTTCCGGGACACCGACGGCAGATCCTGCGGACGCAAGGCTGTATTACTTCCCGTTCACCGGTGTGTTTGCTACAGGAAACGTGGAGGTACAAATTGCAGCGGACGCATTTTCTGACAGCACCGGCAGTCAGAATCCTGCCAGTGTTGCAATGTTTACAGTCACCGCATCAGAAGCATCGCTGATTGATCCGCAGCCTGCGACTTCAATTTCTGCGCCAATGCTGAATCAGCGAGGCTGGTTGGAAATTCGCTTTACATCGCCCGCTGGTACAGATTTAAATGCGGCAAGTATTACTGATCCAGCAGCGGAATTTGAGCTGTTTGGTGCAGCGGCAGCCAATGTTGTGATCGGTACGGTGCCCGTCGCCGTGGCAGATCAGCCCGGCGTGTATCGCTATCCCTTCAGTGGCAGCTTCGGCAGCGGGCCCGTCGAGGTACGGTATACGGCAGGAGCGTGGGCTGACACTTCCGGAGTCACGAACGCCGCGCGGATTCAGAAGTTTGTCGCCTCGGGTGTGGAAGCCCTCGTCGTTGGCTATTCACCCAATTCGAAGAGCGGCCTTGCAGCACTCAACACGCGTGGTTACTTCGATGTCAGGTATACTCCCTCGGGTTCCGGAGCCACTCTCGATCCAGGCTTCCTGAGTGACTCGGCTCAGGAATTCACGCTCAGCGGCTCAGCAGCCGCGGGTGTGACGCTTTCCAGTGAGTCCCCTGTATTGCAGCCCGATGGCAGCTATCGCTACCAGTTCACAGGCAGTTTCACAGCTGGTGACGTGGTGCTGACATGGAATGCGACCAGCCTGCAGGACTCTGCCGGGCTTAATCTGACGGCAGGTGAGTACCGCTTCAGTGTGGATTCACCACAGGTAGGGCTGCAGTTGCCGGCACCTGAGCAGCGAGTTGACATGGGCGACATCAACAGCCGCGGCTACATCGATATTCAATTCGTGGACACGACTGGCCGCGGGCTGAATTTGGCCAGCATTATGGATAACGGTGCCGAGTTTTCCCTGCTGATTAAGAATGACGCCGGGCAATGGGTTGCCCCGATGGGAGTGGGTATCGTCGGAACTCCAACGGTGGTGGGTGATTCTGCGAACCTTGTGTTCCGCTACAATTTCAGCGGTGCCTTCGTGCCCGGTGTTGTCCGCGTCCAGTTCTCGGAAGGCGGTTTTGCGGACGCTGACGGGGCCACAAATGCAGCCAGTGAGCAGCAGTTTGCAGTGGTCGCCAACGCGCCGGCGTTCGAGATTCGAGTGGACGGCAGTGTGTTGTGGCGAACCGGTTTTGCGAAGGGGCTGTACGGAAACATTGCCGATCCGAAGATGCTGAAGGATCTGGTGAAGATGATCGAGCCGATCACTGGATCGCTTGGCAGCGACGCCGACGAGGCGATGCGAGTGCTGGCAGAGATTCTGGGTGTGATCAACACAGGCGTTTCGTTCGTGACACCGTTCCTCGCAGAGCCGATGATTAAGGTGGATGGTTTCCTCAGACTGGGGTCACAATCCATCCTCGGAGACGCGGATGCATCCGGAAATCGGAGCATTACCGGCGTTCGCACAACTCTGGATGCCATGGGTTCCATGTCTGTCTTCCTGCTGGGTCCGGTCGGCGCGGCGGCCGCCCGACTGGTACTTGAGGCGGGTACTGGCGGGTTGAATATCTGGGGCGTTGCCGAGCTGCAGGCCGGATTGAAGGCACTGCAGCCCTTCGGCATTCGTGCGGATGTGTTTGCTCAGCTTCAATTCAACAGCACCGGTCAGGAGCACGAGGAAACGCTGACATTTAAGGGCATGGGTGACAATCGCGGTGACCTCGTTCGTACGTATACGATCGAGCCACTTTCGTTCATGATTGCGGCAGCTGGAAAGCTGCTGTTTCACGTGCCCGACTTCGACTCGAATGACGAAACGTTCGGTCTCGAGCTATTCCGCTTGAGTGGCGTATTCTCGGTGCAAATCAATGCCGAAGGCCTGGAAGTGCTGGCGCAAGCCACCATGTCAATTGGCCCGCCCGATCTGCAGCTGTTTGATCTGGATGCACTGGGTGTCCTCGCGATTAAAAAGACTGGATTCGCAGCCGACCTGTTGATTACAGCACATGCCGGCGTTCATGATATTGCATCCATTGACGGCAGCTTCCGCTTTGTAACCAATGTCAGTGGTGTGGATCAGGAGGTTAAGGTATCGCAGCGGTTTATTGACGGTGATTATCTCCCTCAGGACTTCATCGACAGCCTCCAGGATACAGCCGATCCGGACGATGGCGATCAAAAGGCTTATATCGTGCATGCCGGCGCACCGAAATGGGCTGGCGGATATGGTCAGGCAGGCCCTTACGCTGTTCTGCAGGGCAGTGGCAGCATGCTGCTCGTGAATGTCTTTGCGGTTGAAGCGGCGTTCCGATTCGAAGTCAGCACTGAAGGCCTGTTCATACAGGCAGAAGGCGGCCTGCTGCTGAAGGACCTCGGCAAAATGAATGCCCGCGGATACCTCGAGATCACGAGCGCCGGGCTGGTGGCGGCAATGTCCGTCGACTTCGAGTCGCCATTCCTGCAGACCGTTGGCGTCACAATGGATGTCAAGGCCGATCTGCAGATCAATACGACAAACGAAGATCGAATCATTGAGCCCCTGACGGATAACCTGCTGCTGGAGCCGATGACAGTTCCGAAGAAGACGCTTGATGTCAAGGCTGCCGGTTTAATGGCAGTCAGCATCCCCGGTACGGGCTTTGAACTGGCTCGCATCGATGGCGTGTTTTCACTCGATACCAGCACCGAACGCGTCACCATCTTTTCGCGCGGAGATCTTGAGATTGGTCCCCCGGGACTGCACGTCTTCGACATGGAAGTACTGGGCGTCTTCGCACTCACAAACAACGGATTTGCCGCGGATCTGTATGTCAACGCCACGGGCGGCATCGCATCGCTCGCGACACTCAACGGCGAATTCCGCATGGTCGCCAATCTCACAGGGGTACGGCAGGAAGTTCCCGTCCCCCAGCGGTTTATCGATGGTGGATACCTGCCTGCAGATTTTGTGGCCAGCCTTGCAGACAGTGTGCTGAATCCAGGCGGCAAAGCCTATTTCGTTCCGGCTGGTGCCCCCTATCTCGACGGCACCCCGGATGATGCCCCGTCGACGTATATGGTCGTCATGGGCGCAGGTGCCCTGCGACTCGCCGATGCCTGGGAGATCGGTGGCGACTTCCGGATCAAGGTGGAAACCGAAGGTCCCGTGATTCCGATCGATGCAACACTCGATATGGGTACGATTGGCACTGCCACCGTGCTCGGTCGGGTCGAGCTGCGTATGAGCGGTATCGTGGCGGCATTGTCGGTAGACCTTGATGCGGACGGACTGCGAGCGGCCGGTGCCGACTTCTCGCTCGATGCCTTCCTTGCCGTCAATACCGGCGAGGAAGAGGCTACCATCACCTCTGATACCAACCCCAACGCGGCGCCGATCGTGATTCCAGGTCACACAAGTCGGCTTGGAGCTTCCGGTGAACTGACGATCCGAGTTCCGCAGACCACAATCGAGCTGATTACACTCCGCGGTACCTTCCTGATGGAGATCAATGCTGAGGGCATGTCGGTGCTGGTGGATGCCGATATCCCGCTGTTCATGCCGGCTGCCACCTTCGTATCCATGCAGTGTGGAGGAGCCCTGTTCATTCGTAGTACCGGCGTGGCCATGGAAATCGATGTCGACTTTGTCCCTCTTGGTGTGGTGGATATTTTCGCCAACGTGTTCTCATTCCGTGTCACATCCACTCTCGTACTCAACACATCCGGTACTGACCTCGAAATCGAAGTCCCGGACAACTTTATTCCGTCCCTCAGTGACCGTGCTCAGGCCCGTCTGTCACCCGCCAGCGACGGTTCCGGAATGGCCTACGCCGTCAGCGGTGGAGCACCGCGTTCCAACGGTACCTTCGAAGAACCCGGTGCGTACTCCGTCGTGATGATGCACGGCGAATGCACCGTGGCCAGCGTGTTCTCGACTGAGGGCACCTATCGCATGCTGATAGCAAGCAACCTGTTCGAAGTCGAATTCTCTGCTGATATGACGCTGAATCCGCTGGGGACTGTACAGGCTGATGGCATGCTGTCCGTCTCTGACGAAGGTGTCTATGGCACCCTTCAGCTGGGCGGCAGCTTCAACCTCGGCGGGCTGTCAATCTACGGTGCGATGCAGCTGGAATTGAACACCACTGGCGGGCCCGTTGTCGTCCAGCGACTACAATATGATTTTGACAGCCGTCAGGTCCGTGATGAAACAATCACAGTGACTCTGCCAGCCGACACCATGCGGATCAATGCAGACGGAATCATGGAGATTCCCGGCTTCGAATTGCAGGGTTCGTTTGAATTAATCAACAACTCGGACGCGATTTCTCTGACATTCGACGCGACGTTCCGCGCTTTTGATGCCCTGTTCCTGCAGACATCCGGAACGGTCGCAATCCCCAAAGGTGCCAACCCAGGCATCGTAATCAATCTGGCTGCTACGGTGTCTTCCGGTTTCTTCGGTGTGGACGCCATCTTTGAGATGAACAGCACCTTCCAGCTGAAGGTTAATACGCGCTCGGGCAGCGGACAGGACCAGTATGACCTCGGCCTCAGCCGAGGAATGGTGCGGATTGACATCAACGGTCAGATGATTCTGCTGAGCACTCTGAAACTGCAGGTCGCCGGCTATATCGAATCACGTGCCGGTGTCTTCAGCATGGCCGTCAGCGGCAGCATGGAGATTTTGGGCCAGAGCATGTACGGAAACGCGTTCTTCAGCTCGGAAGGCGAGTTCCAGGTAGGATTCGGCGGCAGTATCCAGATTGGACCGTCCGGATTTGGTGTTTCCGGTTCAACCAGCTTCCAGATCAGCCGACTGGATGGCAACGGGACTGCTCCATATGGTGACGGGAATTATGTGCTGAATGTTTCGGGTCTTGTGCAGGGCAGTGTCCGCCTGTTCGGGTTTACACTGGGCAGCGCCAGCATCGCCTTTGGCCTCGATGGCACGACCGGGCGCGTGTATATCACTCCCAGCATTACAATCAACTTCTTCCTGTTCAGCATCACAGTCAGCACGACATTCAATCTGTTCTATGTCAAAGTACCTCGCCCAGTGTTCCTCGCCGGGAATGAATTCGATTCGACAGGTACTGCCTTTAACCGCGGCATTCTGTACCTGAATACAGGTGCTCGGGCACACATGCGCAATGAAGCTGAGGAGGAGATCAACGAGGGTTATGTGATTTCACGAATCGGAAACGATCCCGATTACCCCGGTGAGATTGTGCGAATTCAGGCATTCGGACGCAGCCAGACGTTCCGCGGAGTCACGGGTATCGTTGGCGATCTGGGTTCCGGTCATGACTATCTGGAAATCGAATCCGGCGTTCGCGCACCGCTGACAATCATGGGTGGCGGAGGTTACGACTATCTGATTCAGCACGGCAGTGGAGGAGTCTATTTCAGAGGTGATGAGGGACCAACCTACGTCAATATCGATGCAGGTGTCCGATCGGATGTGGTCATCTACGGCGGTACAGAAGAAGATGACATCACCGTCGAAGGTGGCAGTCCGGCTCCTGTCACCATTCTTGCCGGTGCTGGAAACGATAAGATTATCTATAACGGCAGTGCTGCGGCACTGATCGGTGGTGGTTCCGGTGATGACCAGATTCAGGGCGGCTCCGGCGTCAACGTCTTCCAGTTTGAAGATGACTTTGGATATGACACCATCACCAAACTGGGCGGCACTGCGGAAATGGACTTTTCGCGGTTAACCGAATCGATCGACGCACGGCTGACCACCACCTCCACGTCTGTCGAGGCCAGTCGCAACTGGCAACAGATTGTGGGGCGAGGAACGATCAACGGCACTGCCGTGAAGTTGCTGCCATACCTCGCGCATACAATCACCGTGCTGTTCCCGGAGCATAACTTCCAGGCCGGCGATGTGGTGACCATCGACTCGACCGTAACTCCGGAATACAACGGACAGTTCGTTGTGCAGACGGTGTCAGACGATACCTTCACGATCAAGCCGCATGCCAGACTTCAGGACGGCCAGCCGGCGACGCTCTCGTTCAGTTCCGACGTCAGCGCGGTCCGCTACGGAATCAAACTGTTCCACGATGGCGAAAATACGGCCTACTTTGAGGGTGGCGTCCCCGATATGGCGTCCGGGACAACTGTCTGGCTGGCAAGCAGCAATCGCGGATACAATGGTCAGTTCGTAATCGAGCGGATTGATGAGAACTGGTACGCCGTGACTCTGCCGTGGGCCGATGCCCATCCGGAAGTAATCGCCGACTTTTTGCCGGACCTGTTCCGTACCGGCAAAGGCGATGACCTGCTGACGCTGAATTCGGATATCCCGGCGCTCCCAATCATCGACAATGGGGGCTATGACCGGCTGAAGATCGTTGGCTCCCTCGGGCTCTTCGCTCGGATTACGTCGACTTCGCTGACAATTGAGGGACAGACTCTCCAGTACAGCAACATCGAATTTGTCCTGCTCTGGGATCCGTCCGCTGATCTGACAGTAACAGGGGCAACTTCCACGTCCGCCATTTTCATCCCGGGTATGACGCTCGGTATTGTCGCTCAGAGTTTGAGCCTTCCCGTCAACGTAACGGCGGCCGCGCTGGAGGTCAACGTGCGCGATTCGCTGGATTTTGAACACACATTGCAGCTTGCTGATCTTGACGTGCGTGTCTTCGGGGACGGTAGCGTCATTGACTTCCAGCTTCCGCTCAGCATCAGCAGCAGTATTCAGTTGTCCGCGCCGGATGGTGTTGTCAGTCTGGCCAGCGGCACGACCACGACCAGTGCCCTTGCTATCCGTGCTCGCGGACTCCAGACCGGCAATAGCCTGCTACCGCTCTCGGTGGATAGTTTTACCCTTGTGACTGACGAAAATCACGACACAGAATTGCCCATCGTCAACGACCGGGATCTGCTGCTGACTCGCTGGGTGGATAGTGGGCATTTGATCACGTTGAACGCAGGCATTATTGAGGTGTTTGAGAATATCACCTGGGTTGCCAACGTTGCTTCAGACTGGGCGTTGCAGGTCTTTGACGGGGCCTTAAATCCCTATGCGGTTGTTGCAAAGGGAGCAATTTCTGTGCGATTGCCGTCCTTCTCTCAGGATGATGAGGACGGCCTCACAGTGGACGGACGTATACGCTCATACGCCGGCACGATGACGTTGACTGCGGACGAGATGGATTTCCAAGGTGGTCAGGGCTCAGTGCAGGCTCCGCTCGCACTGACAATTCAGTCCGCCACGTCCGTATGGAGCTATCGCCTCGGAACAGCGGCTGAGGCTCAGTCCGGAGCTCCACTCAGCACCGTTGTGGCTCCCAATTCACTCGATCTGACGACCCGCGACCTCGCCGCCCTGGCTGACGGATTCGAATCGATCACTATCGGACGCAGCGACGCCGGCAATAAAATGCGCATCGGCGACGCCTACGATATGACCGTCGTGAAGGCTACCGGAGTTCCTCGCATACAAAACGCGGAAATCAAGGACGAAATCACGCTGTGGGCGGAACAGTTTATCGTGGAAGGCGACTTCCGAGTGCCCGATAATCCACTGACGCTGCACGGACGTACTCTGGAGGTGATGCGAGCGAATCTGCACACGCCGGAAAATGCCACCCCGGATTCCGGACTGTCCGCGACTCGAACCACCCTGGACATCTCCGAACAGGTGGTTGTCTCCGGCTGGGTTCTGGGAGACGATCTCGTGCAGATCGATGTCCCAAACAGTATGGGGCAGAACGCGATCATGAATTTCAGCAGCGGTCCCAACAGCGTGTGGACCGGAGTTGGGTCAATGATTAAAACCCTGAACGATGGCAGTGTTATCCAGATCACGGGGACTGGCAGCATTCTGCACGCATCCACTGTGGAAGCAGCCGGTGCTGGTTCTCAACTGCTGATGACTGCCGGCACAACATTCCTGCAGCGCGAAGGCGGTGTCCTGCGCGTCACAGGCAGCGGAAGTCAGCTGGAAATTGGTGGCGGCAGTTATCTGAGCATCGAAGCGGGCAGCGCCGTGCTGGCAGGCGTAGCCTTCCAGATGCAGGGCAGCACTCCCGTGCCGGTCTCGACGGGGGCCAATGCCAGCCTGACCATCACCGCCCCCGGTGAAATGTGGCTGGCCGGCAGCATCGCCTCCACCGGCAGCATGCAACTGAACTCAGGGCTGAAGCAACTGAACCACGCCGAATACTTTGACACGCTCGCCGGGCGTTTGCGCGCCAGCACTGCTCCGGAAGCATCAGTGGTTGCGGATTTGCAGAACAACATATTCCCTGAAAGCCTGAGAGCCACATTCGTCGCTGATTCGGTGCTGCTGGGCACATCTGTGACCCTCACCGAACTGGAACAGGATCGCCGCTGGCTGGCTACGGACGAAAACCAGACACAGTACGTGATCTACCTTGCAGATAATAATAACGACCAAACGCTCGATGCCATTCAGGTGCTGGATCCGCACGTCCTGATCGGACAACGTGGCTTTGGCTTCCTCGTGACCGGCACACTCACTGTCATGGACGCCAATCAGGCACTCAACCTCCAGGTAACTGACGACGTGCTGATTCGCGGCAACATCAATCTGCTGGGAACCGGCAGTGACCTTGTGCTGCAGTCCGACAAATGGGTCTACCTCGAAGGCGAACTGCAGGTCGACGGTGACATAACCATTTATGGTGGCGTGGAACTGGATGGAACCAACCGAAACGGAGTCGGTGTCAATGGCTCCAGCGTGCTGATCCCTGCCACGTCCCGCCTGATCGCGACCGGATCCGGCAGTCAGATTGATATTCGCGGCGTGAAGGACGTGGACGTGCTGGGCGCCGTCGTCGCCGGCGGTACAGTCACGGAAACCGGCGTCACATGGGCCGGACCGGATGCCGAAATCCGCATCCAGGCTGGTCAGCAGGTCTACATCGACACTGGTGTCCTCGCTGCCGGCAGCGTGTTTGTCCAGGGCGGTACAGCTGGCGCCGATGACAATGGTGTGGCGGTCTATCTGACAACTGCCTCCGGAATCACTGCCGCCGGATTGACTTCCGGAATCGCGGGAAGTGTTGTTGAAATTCGCAGTGGCAGCGACATTCAGATTCAGGGCACGGTTGTATCCGGTGGCACGATGCACCAACAGTTCAATACGCAGGGCAAGCGGATCGGAGAAACCTTCACCTGGACAGCTAAACCTTCGTCCATCGTTGTGGCAGCACAGGAAGGACAGGCCTGGATTGGCGGGATGGCCAGGACCACTGCCGGAACACTGGCAGAAACCGGCGGCAACCTCTGGACGACCAGTAGCCTTGAGATCACTGGCGGTGTGAATTCCACGGATATCGGAGTGCGAATTTCCGCGGCCAGCCAGTTGGTCGCGGTTGATCCCGCTGCTTCCATCATCATGAATTCGGCTGGTGACGCTGATCTGCAGGGATCCATCGTCGCCGGCGGCACGCTGACTCGAACCTTTGATTCAAGCGGCGAATTCCTTGGACGCACCATCACGCCCCTGGACGGAGACTCGACAATCCGTGTACAGGCAGACAACCAGATTCGACTTGGTCGAGACCTGCGTGCCGGGAAGAGCATTGATCTTGTCGGCGGCGTGGATCCTGTGGAATCCGGTGTTCCTTATTCAGGAAATGGAATTCTGCAATCCGGCCTGGTGCAAATCAGCACTTGGCGCCCCGGCAGCGAAGTCAATCTGAATGCGCCCGGTAAAATCTCGATTCTTGCCCCGGCTCATACGCAGGAAATCAGGGCGGAGGGCTTTGTAGCCACTGCCAACGGCAGACTGGCTCAGAATGTGACACTCAGTCTCTGGCTGAGTAAGGTGGACTTCGACATTACGGCGCAGGTCACCATTCCCGCTGCCTCGACCTCCAGCAACACCAGTGTTCAGGATCTGCTTGCTGACATTCAGGTGGCCTTGAATGCAGCGACATGGAAAGTGGTACGGACAGACACCCCGGCCCACGCACTGAACAGCAATTATACCTTTGATTCGGCCAACCCCGACCTTGTACCGACGCTGGCGGAATCCCGGATTGTGCTGACAAGCTCCTACAGGCACCGCCTGCAGAGCAACAGCGTAGCCGCGAATCTGCTGGGCTTCAGCCTCAGTGGAGCTGATCTTGTTTCTTCGTTGCCCTATGCGATCCGCGCTGATCAGCCCGGTTCTGTGGTTCGCATCGGAGCCCCGGCTGGCCCGAATGGAAAACTGTACATCGCTGGAAAAGTTCTTGCCCACACAGAAATAGTGCTCTACAGCGGCGCACCGGAACAGGGGGTGGCAGCCGACAACGTGTACGTCGAACTGGAAGCCACCGGGTCGCTCGAGACGGTCAACGGGTCAATCACGCTCAGCCCCGGTGCCCGCACTGTGCTTCT
>CAXBSH010000144.1:0-12352 GCA_963977705.1 uncultured Planctomycetaceae bacterium | reverse complement strand
CAGACGCTGATTTATGACTGGAAGACGACTCGCGGTCCCGACGGGATGAAGTTTGACGTGGCAGGTCGGCTGTACGTGGCTGCTGGATTGAATCGGCCGAATCTACCGGCGGAAACGGCAGATCCGGCAACGGCTGGTGTGTATGTCTTTTCGCCGGAGGGGCGTCTGCTGCAGTTTGTTGGAATTCCGCGTGACGAGACGACGAATTGTGGATTTGGCGGGGATGATGGTCAGCAGCTGTTTGTGACGGCTGGTGGCAGTTTGTGGAGTCTGCGAGCGAAGACTGCCGGGCGTTTGTTGTTATCACCGGGACAGAAGTGAGGGGTCTGGGACCATGGAAGATTTGCTGCAGCAGAACGTGGCTCGGGTCAATCGCCGTGCCTTGTTTGGCTCCATGGCGGGTGGCGTGGGCACTGCAGCTCTGGCCAGTCTGCTGGGTCGCGAAGCGACTGCCGGGCCTCCGGGAACACCGGGGTTCCCTGGTGCTGCTCCGCGTGCCAGGCGGGTCGTGATGTTATGGCAGGGCGGCGGGCCTTCGCATGTGGATTTGTTCGATGACAAGCCGGTGATGCGGCAGATGGCTGGTCAGGACATTCCGGATTCGGTTCGCGGGACGACTCGGCTTTCCACCATGTCTTCCAGCTATCAGCGCTGGCCGTGTCTGCCATCGATTCGGCGATTTCGGTCCTGGGGTGAATGCGGCACGCGTCTGAGCGAGCTGCTGCCGAATCTGGGGTCCGTGGCTGACGAGTTGTGTGTGGTGCGGAGCATGCGGACGGAGGCCGTGAATCACGCTCCGGGTGTCACATTTTTCATGACCGGCTCGCAGATTCCTGGACGACCCAGCATGGGTGCGTGGCTGTCGTATGGCCTTGGTTGCGAGACGGACAATCTGCCGGCTTTCGTCGTCATGACTTCAAGTGACAAAGGCAAGACCTGTGGTCAGTTGTTTTTTGATTACTACTGGGGTGCTGGTTTTCTGCCCAGTCGTTATCAGGGCGTACGTTTCCGGAATACGGGTGATCTGGTGCCGTATCTGAACAATCCTGCGGGGATGTCGGCTCAGTCGAAGCGGGTGCTGCTGGATGAAGTGGCAGAGTTGAATCGTCGGCATCTGGCGGATTATGGGGATCCGGAAATTGAAACTCGGATTGCTCAGTATGAGATGGCGTTTCGCATGCAGTCGAGTGTGCCTGAGCTGGTGGATTTTTCGGGCGAGTCGAAGTCAGTTGTGGAGCGTTACGGTCCGGATGCTCTTGTGAAGGGAACGTTCGCGAATAACTGTCTGGTAGCGCGTCGGTTACTGGAGCGTGGAGTGCGTTTTGTGCAGCTGATGCACGCGGGCTGGGACCAGCATGGGAACCTGCATACTCAGCTTGAGGAGCAGTGTCGTGATACGGAGGGTCCGGCGGCGGCACTGATTCGTGATCTGCGTGAGCGAGGCATGCTGGAGGATACTCTGGTGGTGTGGGCCTGTGAATTTGGTCGCACTCCATTCGGTCAGGGGGATCCGAACAATCCGCGCGGGCGTGATCATTTTGGTCGAGCGTTTACGTGGTGGATGGCTGGCGGTGGTGCTCGACAAGGCACGGTTTACGGTGAAACGGATGATTTTGCGTGGAACATTGTGCGTGATCCGGTGCATGTGCATGACATGCAGGCCACGATTCTGCATTTGTGCGGAATTGATCACACACGACTGACATTCCGCTATCAGGGGCGTCAGTATCGGCTGACGGATATTCACGGCGAGGTTGTGGAGGGGCTGGTGCGAAGTTAGCGCGGGTTGCTGTGGCGCAGTGGTTGCAGTGGTGGTCAGTCAGCAGTGGTGGCGGTGATACTGGCTGGCAGCAGCGGCTGTTGTCGGTGCTGCAGCCACAGCTGGCGGATGGATGCGCCCAACTGTTCGAAGCGTTTGCGACTGAGCTGCAGCGGGGCACCATTGGTGGCGATGCTGACGATGGAATTGAGTGCCGTGCGCTGAGTGCGCCCCAGATTCTCTACAAGCGGTGCTTTGTGGGTATCGGACCGCAGTTTGAGCCAGTCCAGTTCGTAGTCGGAGCCGGTAACCTGCAGACAGAATTCGCGGCACAGTGTTTCTGCTGCCGGTCCGAATTCTGAGTTGGCGATCTGTCGACCGGATGTGACGCTGAACAGTGACTGCATGGCTCGCGATTTCCATTCGGGCAGTGGATTGCGGCGATTTTTCAGCAGTGTGAGCAGCAGCCAGATGGCGGCGAATGTGCCGATCATCATCAGCACCGTCCGCAGCCATGCTCCCGGTGGCATACTGCGTGGTCGATCTCGCAGAGTTTCGTTCAGCAGATTGGTTTTCTGAACTTTGTCGAGCAGGGCATTGAGGGTCTGCAGGGTTGTATCGAGATCGCGTGGAGGTGGTGGAGGGGGCGGTGCCTGGCTGCGCTGTGACTGTGAACGACTGCGTGGCAGACGGTTCGGAGGAGGCGGGTTGAAGGGTGGTGGATTGAAGGGGCGTGGAGGAGGCGACAGTTGTGGTGGCGGATTGATTGCAGGTTGCGGGATGCCACCATATTCCAGCACAGCAAAGCGACTGCGCTGGCCACGACTTAAAAGTGCTGCAGTATTGATGGCCAGGATTGAGTTTTCGCCATGCCACAGCATGCCATCGGTGAACAGGCTGCCGTCAGCGCTGAGCACCATCACGCCGGTGGCGGTTCGACTGTTCTGTGATTCTTCGCCCACCATCAGCACCGGCTGACCGACTGCTTCTGATGGAATCGTGGCTTTGGAAAGTGCAGCGACCACCGTCCATTGCAGTGACTGGTCCTCGGCCGCAGCCATCCAGCCAGTGCGGTTGACCACGATAGAGCTGACTTCGGATGTCAGCGAGGTTGGGCTGCAGGGCAGTACAAGCACATCCGGATGCTGCAGATAGAGTTCCCGAGGGTCGACAGATTCTGCCGGGCCGCTGTTGAAACTTGTGACTCCTGGCAACCGAAACGATTCTTCACCGGCGACAAGTACGGCGCCCCCCTGAGCAACGAAGCGGCGCAGACGCAGCCAGTCCCTGGCAGGAAACTGGTTGAGCTGTCCGAGAACAAGGATGACGGACTGACGCGGCAGTCTGAAGACCTGTTCGATGTCGTCGTCAGCCTGCAGGCCCTGTTCTTCCAGCAGCATGCGAAAGCCACGATAGCCGGTGCGCCAGTCGTTTGCGGCTGCTGCGTTCTGAGCAGCGGAAGCCGGACCGGAATCCTGAGCGATGGTGGCGGTTGGATCTGCGCAGAGCAGCGTTGCTGCGACGCTGAAACAGGTCAGCAGCAGGCTGGGCAGGCGAGCATTTGCGTGGTGTGGACGGACCGGCATGCCCGGATTTTATCCGCAGCAGCCGAAAATGTCATGGGCCTGTTCAGGAAGAAATTTGCGGACGGAGATTGGTTTTCGGCGACGGTTCTGCTGAGATGGGGGAGTGGAAACTGTTGGATTTCGGGGTATTTCAGGGATCTGCTGTCCGGCAGACTCCGCATTCTGTGTGCGGCTGCGGATCACTGGCAGTTGAAGGATGAACTCATGTGGGTACGTTTGAGCGGGCTGATTTCAGCGGGTGGCCAGTGTGTCGTTGCGGTCGTGCTGCTGATGGCCACTGAGGTCATGCAGCAGTGTCGTGCTGAAGATCCGCTGGTGCTGGTGTCGTCGTTTGCCAGTGGTGCCGATGGTGGGATCACGGCCTTTCGGCTGCAGACTTCGACGGCCACTCTGCAGCCGGTCAATCGGACGAGTGGAATTCCGCAGCCCTTCTTTTTTGACGTCTCACCTGACCGTCGGCAGTTGTTCAGCATTCACGCTGAGACATTCGGGGGCTCGGCAACGGAAGAGCTGGCAGCGTGGAAACTGGATGCTGCGACCGGTCAGCTGACCCCTGTTAATCGTCGCACGACTCGCGGAACGGCATCGTGCTTTGTCGAAGTGGACCGCACGGGGCGGACAGTGCTGTGTGCGAATTATGCGTCCGGCAGCGTGGTGGCATGGCGGATTCAGTCTGACGGATCGTTGTCTGAACCGTCAGCTTTCGTGCAGCACGCGGGCAGCAGCGTCAATCCGGCTCGACAGAAGGAACCGCATGCGCATTGTTTTGTGATCAGTCCGGACAATCGCTTTGCCTATGCGGCGGATCTGGGGACTGATCAGGTGCTGTGTTATCGGCTGAATGCGGCCACGGGCGAGCTGCAGCCGAATGTGCAGCCCTTTGTGCGGACGCTGCCAGGGTCTGGTCCGCGACATCTGACATTTGATCCGGCCGGGCGTCATCTGTATGTCATCAATGAGCTGCTGAATTCCGTGACTCTGTTCGATTTCCATGCGGAGACCGGGTTTTTGGTGGAGCAGCAGACGATAGCGACGCTGCCTGCGGATTTTCAGGGTGAGAGTTATTGTGCGGACCTGAAGATCACTCCGAATGGTCGTTTTCTGTATGGCACGAATCGCGGGCATGACAGCGTGGCGATGTATCGGATTGCTGAGGATGGGCGTTTGACGCTGATTGGGATTGAACCATCGCGTGGCAAGGGGCCGCAGAATCTGGCTGTGACTCGTGACGGTCAGTTACTGCTGTGCGGCAACATGCCGGGGAACTCGCTGGCGATCTTCCGGATTGATCAGGAGTCGGGGCGTCTGCAGGCTGCGGGCGACCTGGTAGAGATTCGGGGGCCTTCGTGTATTCGGATTCTGGACTGAGTGGTGTGCCGTGGGTGATTGCAGATCGCCTGAGTTTGATTACAGTCAGCGGACCTGCTGACGGTTTTTTCTGAGGACTGAGGGGAGAGCAACGATGCGAGTTTTCCGAGGATGTGCCGCGATCGCTCTGTTGGGGGCCGTAGCGGTATCACCGCAGCTGCTGGCGGACGACTTTCAGTATCAGTTCGAGGGAATTTCCATACCGAAGGCAGTTGCTGACGAGCCTGTACGTTCTGAGCTGTCGATTGAAGCGGCAGCAAAGTATCTTGAACAGGGTTCGGTTGCGTGGAGTGGGCAGCGGAAGTGTGTCAGCTGTCACACGAACGGGACGTATATGACGATCCGCCCGCTGCTTTCAAAAACGCTGGGTCCGCCAGAGGCAGCCAATCGGACATTTTTTGTCGAGCAGTTGCAGAAGCTGCAGTCTGAACCGCTGGATCGTCTGAAACAGTCCACTCGCCCGGCTCAGGTGATTTACATAGCTGCGGGTCTGGCGGAATGGGACGCGGCGTCGGGTGGCGTGTTATCAGCAGAGACCGAGACGGCACTGCAGCTGATGTTTCAGATTCAGACGGACGAGGGAACGTGGGGCACACTGGACTGCTGGCCGCCGTTTGAATCGGACGCCTATCATGAAGCGACGGTGGCAGCGATGGCCGCTGCTGCGGCTCCGGGCTGGATCGCGAAAGTGGCGGCAACACCGGATTCTGTCAGTGCCGTGGGGCTGGAGAAGCTGCGAAAGTATCTGCGGACTCAGCCACCGCTGCATGATTACAGTCGCGTGCTGCTGCTGTGGGCTGCCGCGCGGATGCCGGATCTGCTGCCGGAGGCTCAGCGTCAGGAACTGCGTCAGGTGCTGCTGAAGCATCAGAAGTCGGATGGCAGCTGGTCGATTCGATCATTTGCAGCGGCGGAAGCGTGGGGTGGTGGCAATCGAGCGGCGAAGCTGAAGGCGGAGCCGGATTTTGCCGATCCGCCGGGCGACGGCCACATGACGGGTTTGGCAATCGTCGTGCTGCGTGAAAGCGGAACTGCGGCCAGTGATGCGGCCATTCAGAAAGGGCTGGGCTGGCTGAAGAGCAATCAGCGGGAAAGTGGTCGCTGGTGGACGCGGTCCCTGAATACGGATTCGTGGCACTTCATCACCTACAGCGGTACTGCCTATCCGCTGCTGGCGCTGCAGATGTGTCAGGAGTTGCCGGTTGCCCGAGCAGAGTGACGCTGGAGGTTCGTGATGCTGTGTCGATGGGTCCTGAGTCTTGTCTGCGTTGCGTTGTTCAGTGCGTCGGTCAGGGCCGGGGATGCGCGGCCAGTGAATGTCGTCGTGATGGTGGCCGATGACCTTGGTCAGCGCGATCTGGGTTGCTACGGCAGCACCTTCTATGAGACACCTGCGCTGGATCGGCTGGCAGCTGGCGGCATCCGGTTGACTCGAGCCTATTCCGCCTGTCCGGTCTGTTCACCGACTCGCGCTGCACTGACCACCGGGCGATATCCGCAGCGCAGCGGAATCACGGATTACATCGGGGCAGCTCAACCAGAGGCATGGAAACGTAATACTCGGCATCTGCCGGCTGCCTACAACCTGCAGCTGGCGTTGCCCGAAACCACGGTGGCTGAAATCCTCAAGGCACGCGGTTACGCCACGTTCTTTGGAGGCAAGTGGCATCTTGGGGGTGAGGGGTTCCTGCCAGAGCAGCAGGGGTTTGATGTGAATTTCGGAGGACTGGCACAGGGAGGACCGTATGGTGGCAATAAGTACTTTTCGCCCTACGGAAATTCGAAACTGGCGGATGGTCCGGAGGGCGAGCATCTGCCGGACAGGTTAGCCAGTGAGGCCGTGCGGTTCATGGAATCGCATCGTGATCAGCCATTTCTGATCTGGTTGCCGTTTTATGATGTGCATACGCCATTGATGGCGCGGGACGATCTGCAGCGCAAGTACGAACTGAAGCGAGCGAATCTGTCGGAACGGGATGTGTTTGCCGACGAACCGCCTCGTAAGGTGCGAATGTCGCAGGATCACGCTGTCTACGGCGGGATGGTTGAGGCCATGGATCAGGCGGCCGGGAAAATTCTGCAGGCACTGGATCGGTTGCAGCTGACTGAGCAGACGCTGGTGATCTTCACCAGTGACAATGGCGGTCTGTCAACCAGCGAAGGGTCACCCACATCCAACCAGCCGCTGCGAGCCGGCAAGGGCTGGTTGTATGAGGGCGGAATCCGAACTCCGTGCCTGATGCGATTACCGCGACAGATCCCGGCGGGTGTGACGTGTGAGACTCCGGTGATGAGCATCGATTATCTGCCGACGATTCTGGATTTCTGTGAGGTGAATGCAGAGCCGCAGCTGCAGTTTGACGGGATCTCGCTGAAAACGCAGTTGCAGCAACCTGGTCGCACAGATCTCAGTCGCACCCTGTACTGGCAGTACCCGCATTATGGGAACCAGGGAGGAGCTCCGGGGGCGGTGGTGCTGGAGGACGGCTGGAAGCTGATTGAGTGGTTTGACGATGGTCGACTTGAGTTGTTTCGAGTGTACGACGACATCAGCGAGCAGCAGAATGTGGCGGCCGATCATCCGCAGATCGTGCAGCATCTGCAGAGTCGTCTGCAGGCGTGGCAGTCGGCTGTGGGGGCGAAGCGTTCGACAGTCAATCCTGCGTGGGATCCGCAGAAAAAGGCCGGACGATAAGACTTATTGCAGGACCAGCAGGCCGATTTCATAGAACAGGATTACGCCCAGCACGTCGATCATGGCGGCGATCAGCGGATTGGACATGATGGCGGGATCCATACCCAGCCGGCGGAACAGCAGGGGCAGCAGTGAACCGGCTGAGGTTCCCAGTGTGACGACCATGACCACCGTGGCTGCAATCACCGAAGATTCGTACATGCTGCGTCCGAACCACAGCCATGCGACGGTAAAGTCCAGAAACGCGAGGGTGGAACCGAGACACAACCCGATCAGCAGTTCCCGCACGACCAGAGGCATATCGTCAGCGAAGCTGGCACTGCCTCGTCCTTCCGATGGTCGCAGGGCAAACATACGAATGAACAGAGTTGCCGATTGCGAGCCTGCATTTCCGCCGCTGGCCATCACGAGAGGCAGAAAGAGCAGAATGAGTGAGGATAAGCCGGTCGCTGTGGGAGTGATTTCGGAGTTGTCACTGGAGCCACGATAGTGATCGATGACGTGTGCATTCATGAGGGCAACGAAGGACAGAAACAGCAACCACACGCCACGTTTCCAGAGAATCTCAAAGAGGGGGGATTCCTGGTAGGTGTCTTCCAGTGGAGCCATGGCGCTTTGCAGGTAGGCATCTTCGGTCGCCTCTTCCTGGACCACGTCGAGCGCGTCGTCGTGAGTCACGATGCCGACAAGTCGATCTGAGTCGTCGACGATAGGGACGGCAATGAAGTTATAGCGCGCCAGCATTTCGGCGGCCACAGTTCGCGGGTCCGTAACTCGAATCCGAATCGGATCCCGCTTCATAATCTCGGAAAGTCGAGTATCGGATCGGGCGAGGATCAGCTGGCGGAGCGAGATCACACCTTCGAGGTGGCGATCTTCGCCGAGGATATAGATGTAGTAGATGCTTTCGCTGTCAGGGGCCTGCTGACGCAGTCTGGCGAGGGCTTCAAGGACGGTGATTGCAGCCGGCAGTGACGCGTAGTCAGTGGTCATGACCGCGCCTGCGCTGTCTTCGTCATAGGACAGCAGACGGCGAATCTCATTGCGTTCGGCCTGCGCGATCAGGCGCAAAGCATCTTCGCGGCGAGCTTCCGGGATGCGGGAGAGCAGGTCGACACGGTCGTCTGCCGACATCCATTCAAGCAGGTGCGACAGTCGTTCGCCGTCGAGTGATTCCGCGAGTTCTGTCTGTCGTTTGAGCGACAGGAATTCGAAGATTTCGACTCGCAGCTGATCGCCGGCCTGGTCAAGGATACGCCAGACCTGCTGGTCCTCAAGTTCTTCCAGGATTTCAGCAACGGAAGCCGGATGAACAACGCCACAAAACGCCGCCAAACCCTCAACATCGTCTTCCTGAATCATCTGCATGACGTCAGGAAAGATGAGGTTTTGATAGGCGTCCCGCATGGATCATCGCCTCCTGATTTGATCAAGCTGAGACGCAGCGCCGCGGGCTTGAAAAAAAATCCCTGCGGGACGCTTCCAGCAGGGATTCGGGAAATTCGAAGCTGAGCGACCTGCGAATACAGGTGGCTGAAGCAGGGATCAACGCTTTGAGAACTGGAAGCTGCGGCGGGCTTTCTTGAAGCCATACTTCTTGCGTTCGACCATGCGGTCGTCGCGAGTAAGCAGGCCGGCTGAAGACAGGTCGTGATGCCAGTTGGGGTTCATTCCCTGCAGAGCACGGGCAAGTCCAAGAACGATAGCACCAGTCTGGCCCGTGATACCGCCGCCCTGAACGCGGACCGAAATATCAACCTGACCAACTTTGCCAACAACCTTCAGAGGAATCATCACGCTTTCACGGTCACGCTCGACACGCAGGAAATCTTCCAGCGGACGACCGTTCACCACGAACTGCCCACTGCCTTCACGGGCGCGAACGCGAGCAACTGATGTCTTGCGACGACCAGTTCCCATGGCCACACCAAAACGGTCAATCTTGCCGCGAATCGTAGGCTGAAACACCGGGTCAGCCACACCACCACCCGAAATCGTCAGTTCAGGAAGCGTTGATGATGGGACTTCAGGAGCAGTCAGGTCACCCGAACTCATTGAAAAATCCTTGGACTGTACGAGAATTCTTAGTCAGGTCAGCGAAGGTCAAATCTGACCGGCTGCAGCTTATCAGCAAAATACACGGGATGCCAGCATGCTGATGTCAGCACGCCAGAAGGTCTTAGCGAGGCAGCAGGTGTTCCGGGAACGGCTTCGGCTGCTGTGACTGATGGTCATGCTGCGGCCCACTGAAAATTCGCAGCTTCTTCAGCATGTGACGGCCCAGTTTGTTCTTCGGAAGCATGCGGCGAACAGCTTCCTGAATCACCAGTTCCGGACGCTGCTGCAATGCCTGTACCGCAGTGCGGACACGACGACCACCCGGATAACCAGTGAATCGATCGTATTCCTTGGTCGCCATCTTGGTGGTCAGATAAGGAATCTCTGAGTGCTGCATCGGGCTACCAGTGAATCGCACTCGCTCGCAGTTGACCACGATGACGTAGTCACCCGTGTCGACGTGCGGAGTGTATCCGGGCTTGTGCTTGCCCATCAGGACCGTGGCAATCTGAGTTGCAAGGCGACCCACAACCTGATTGTCGCCGTCAACCACGAACCATTCGCGTCCAGCGACTTCTTCCTTCTTCGCCATCCATGTTTTGCCAAGTGCCAGCATGGAACTTTTCATCCTTGCCCGAAATTCGCCGGGCTGTGAACAAAGCCTGAAGCCAAATCAACACACAAATCGCGAACAATAACCGCGAACACTAACCGCAATAACTGCGAACACAACCTGACGCAGGCAACCATGCCACTTCGTGCTGTTGCAGAGATCGCAGAGCAATTTCGATTACCGAAAACCGCAGAAAAACCAAAGAGAACCCACAGACGAACCACAGGCAAACAGCGAAAAACACTGAACTTGTGGTGCCCAATTCAATCCAGTTGCACCCAGATTGAATCAGAAGCAGGCCCCATTCCATGAGACTTGCAACGAGACAACCAGCGGGCCAAAAGATTATGGGTTATCGGACTTTCGGAATGGAAAGTCGAGCAGTCTAGTGATTTGCAGGGGCGGAATCAATGCAGCAGATCACAAAAGAGAAGGCATTTGCGGTGGATTGCGGGAATCCTGAATTCCAGGAATCAGGCCCCGCAGGCACACCAAACACACCAAACCCGCAGTTTCTGCCGGTACAGACGGCAGATTCCTTAAAGTCAGGCCATCGCCGGTGCGTCAATGTACTGATAAAACACGTTCCGCTGCCTCGGTATGTAACCCACATTCTCAATGCACCGCCGAATCGTCTCAATCGTCAGATGATGCACTGTACCCGCCTGCGAAACGACATTCTCTTCAATCATCAGACTGCCCATGTCGTTGGCACCAAATAACAATGCCAACTGTCCCACCTTCTCACCCTGAGTCACCCACGAGGACTGAATGTTGGGGAAATTGTCCAGATACAGACGGGCAACCGCCTGCGTCTTCAAGTACTCAAATGCACCCGCTGGTGGGATATGAGCCATGTCCGTATGTTCAGGCTGGAAGGTCCAGCAGATGAACGCGGTAAACCCGCCCGTTTCGTCCTGCAACTGCCGCAATCGCTCCAGATGCTCGATCCGCTCAGCCAGTGTCTCAACGTGACCGAACATCATGGTGGCTGACGATTTGCCGCCCAGCTCATGCCACACTCGCATGACGTCCAGCCAGTCATCCGTCAGCACTTTGCCTCGAGTAATCGATTTGCGGACGCGGTCCACCAGAATTTCGCCGCCACCGCCAGGCAGACTTCCCAATCCAGCAGCCTGCAACCGCTGCAGCACAGTCTTCAACGGCAGCCGGCTGATCTTCGTGAAGTGGTAAATTTCCGGGGGACTGAACCCGTGGATGTTGACCTGCGGGTAGTGGCGACGGAGGGTGCTGAGCATCTCTTCGTACCATTCCAGTGGCAACTTCGGGTGCAGCCCGCCCTGCAGCAGAATCTGGTCACCGCCCAGCGCCACGGTCTCTTCAATCTTCTTCAGCAGCACGTCCATCGGAAGAACGTAAACATCCGGGTGATTGGGCGGTCTGTAGAAGGCGCAGAAGTCACAGACCGCCGTGCAGGCGTTTGTGTAGTTGATGTTGCGGTCGATGTTGTACGTTCGGAACGGCTCTGGATGCAGCCGATTTGTGACAGCGTTTGCTGCGGCACCCAGTGCTGCAAGATCATGAGACTGCAGCAGCGTCAGGCCTTCAGCCGGAGTCAGTCGATCTCCGGCAACGGCTTTCTCAAGCAGTGACGAGATCGCGGAAGATGATGTCGACATCGGGCTTTACCAGGTTGTGCTGAGCCGCCAGTTCGCAGAACAATCGCAAACCATTTCGCTCAGCAGACGTCAGATGATAATGAAGATTCTTCGTCAGGTAGTTGTAAGCCACGTCCTCGCTAAGTCCCAGCCTTGGCGCTTCTTCGCGAGCAATTCGCTCAACGTTGGCAAGACCCAGATCGCGAGCCTGTGACAGCACGTCTTCGATGCCGTCCGTGTTGGCATCCTGACGAGCCACCCACATTGCGAACACAAACGGCAGTCCCGTCCATTCATACCAGAACTGACCGAGGTCAATCACTTCCGCGAAGGACTCCGGAGGATTGTGCATGGCTCGGTCACCAATCAGCAGAACGGCATCCGCGTTGCTGTCGACAGTCGATGATTCCATGCGAAGTGGTTCTGTCTGCGGAACCACGCCGAAGTGCTCTGCCAAAATCACTTTGGACAACGCCGCGCTGGTCCGAGAACCCTCGTCCAATGCAAGGCGGCGAATCTTCCCTGGATGAACGCGGCAGAACAGCTTCACGCTCAGCACTTCACCTCGCGCCGCAACACAGGCATCCGAGACAACCTCGTAGCCGGTGCGTCGGAAGTACTCGACCGACGGAATCAGCGCGACGTCCAGATCCC
>CAXBSH010000143.1:0-12434 GCA_963977705.1 uncultured Planctomycetaceae bacterium | reverse complement strand
AGACGAGAGATGCCGGCAGGACTCGATCTTCCAGAGACTCGCCGTAGCCGCGGATTTCGCGATCGCTGGATCTGACGAAGCGAGTGGCTGCCAGTCGTCGCGGGCGAGTCCGAGCGCGTCTTCGTGCGGCAGCGGAATTCTGTGCGAGGAGTTGGGCGGTTTCTTTGATCCAGTTGGAGAGTGGCATATGAACAACCGAACAGTTTTTGCTGAGATGGCAGCGGCGAAAAATGCCGAATTTTGAGATAACGGTTCATTCTTTTGAAAACCGAGACGAAAAACTCAAGAAATGTGGCGGGGCTTCAGAGAGGGAATCTGAGTATTGAATTGGAGAAAAAGGTGTTGGAGCTGGGTGTTTCCGCGTATAGACTCGCGGCACGTTGTGTTGGGTAAACCGGGTTGTTGATTATGTGAATCATCGTGTGGAGGGTCGTCTGCATGTCCACTTCGGCGGTGGAAGCTCTATCTGGGGATACCTCAGCGGGGATGATTGGGCGTGTGCAGGCGGGTGATGGTGCATCATGGGTGCAGTTTCATCAGCGTTGTCATGCGGTGATATCGGATTGGTGTCGCTGGAACCGGGTGCGTGAGTTTGATGCGGAGGACTTATCTCAGGAGACGATGTTGGTTGTGGTGTCGAAGATTGCTTCGTTTCGACACAGCGGTCGTGGCAGTTTGCGAGCGTGGCTGAGGGCGATCGCGTGGCGTTGCTGGTGTGAGGCGATTTCGCGTTCAGCGCGGGGCGAAACGGTGCTGCTGCGAGATCGCTTTGAGTCCGTGGGTGATGAGATTTCTGCATTAGAGGCGGAGTACGAGCGTCTGGAGCAGCTGGACGTGCTGGAGCGAGCCATGGCTGCGGTCAAAGTGCGGGTAGAACCGCATACGTGGGAGGCCTTCTGGATGGCTGCGATGCAGAATCGTTCCGGGCAGGAGGTGGGTGAGTCATTGAGGATGACAGCGGACAGTGTTCATTCGGCTCGTGCGCGAGTGCAGCGGATGATCAGTGTTGAGGTGCGTCGTCTGAACAATCTGAGACCATCTGCGGTGCAGCAGAGAATGGATCGAGATGGACTGTGAGTTGTCTTCGCGGCTGGGGCAGTATCTTGACGGCAGTCTGTCTGAGTCCTTATCGGAGCAGTTAGAGCGGCATCTTGGGGAGTGTGGTATCTGCAGTCGTTTGCTGGCGCAGACTCTGGAGGGAGGTGAGCAGCCGTGGTGGCTGCAACTGGCTCGCGGTGGTCTGTCGTCTGATCGATCCGCGGATGTTGTGTCGGTTGACAGGGCTGCGGGTGACAGGGCTGCGGGTGACAGGGCTGCGGTTGATGGTCGAGCAGCGGTGTCCGGGTTGGTTTATCCGGTGCTGCCGCTGCGTTATCGTGTGCTGCGTCGTCTTGGTCAGGGTGGTATGGGCGTCGTCTGGGAGTGTCTGGACGAGGTGCTGGGCCGATCGGTAGCGATCAAGGTCCTGCGCAGCGTGGCTGCGACTGAGCATGAATCGCAGCGTTTACTGCAGGAAGCTGCGGTCCTGGGGCGATTGAATCACTCGGGAATTGTGCGGGTGCTTGGACTGGAGTCTGTCGCGGGTCAGCCGGCACTGGTGATGGAGCTGCTGAGTGGCCCGTCTTTGAGTGATTTTCTGCGTGATCGAACGTTGGGAGACCGTGACGCGGCGTGGGCTGCAGCGTCTCTGGCTGGTGCTCTGGCGTATGCTCATCGGCAGGGTGTGATTCATCGGGACTTGAAGCCTGCGAACATCCTGCTGGATGACTTGGCGGGTGTTTCTGTGGACGAGTCTGTGGGTGGTTTGCCGACGGGCTTGTTTGCGGGGCGACGTCTGTTAATTTCGGACTTTGGTACGGCTCGATTGAGTCAGCAGCAGACAGTGACTCAGGCTGGTCAACTGCTGGGAACCCCGGCATGGATGTCGCCTGAGCAGGCATCCGGGGATGTTTCGCGGGTCACAGCCAGCACTGACATTTACAGTCTGGGTGTTGTGTTGTATCAGATGTTGACCGGTCGGGTTCCATTTGTGACTGACGATCCAGTGACCACACTGGCGTTGGTTCGCACAGAGCCACCTTTGTCACCTCGTCTGATTCAGCCGCGGATCGCTCGTGATCTGGAGAACATCTGTCTGAAGTGTCTGGCGAAGAGTTCGGCGGACCGTTATGGGACGGCCGAGTTGCTGGAGGGTGATCTGCGTGCATTTCTGGAGGGGCGTCCCGTGCAGGCGCGGCCTTTGGGGCCGCACGTGCAGCTGTATCGCTGGTCGCAGCGTCATCGCGGGGTTGCGACGTTGTTGGCGATTATTCTGCTGCTGTTATCGGCTACTGCGATTGGGCTGCAGGTTGTGGTAATGCGTGAGAAGAGATTGCGTGCTGACGCGGATCAGGGTCGTGCGGCAGCAAATCAGATGAAAGGTCAGGTGGAATCACAGAATGCTCAGATTGAGGGTCAGTTGATTGAAGCGGTGAAGCTGATGGAGTCACTGTTGATTTCGACACTGTCGAACGGTCCTGAGTTTTTTACGGAGTTGACGGCCAAGCGACAGGATTTCCTGCGGGATGCACGGCAAGTTTACGGTCGATACCTGCAGCATTTTATGAAGAAGCGTCCGCTGCAGTTGCAGGACCTGAACGCGGCGATTCGGTATTTATGGTTGATTCAGCAGGGTGGTGGTGCGGAAGTACCGGAAGAGGTGATTGCTGCGATCGAACAGTGCTTTGCTGGGTTGGCTGCAGATTTGCGTGATTCGCCGCAGGTGATGGATCTGGAAGTGCGTTTTCTGGAGGTCAACGCCGGGGTTTATGCGAGGGCCGGTGATCATTCAGCGGCGGCAGGTGTCTGGCTGCGATCAATTGAGTTACTGACGCGGCGATCGCGGATACTGGAGGGCAAGCCTGACCAGTGGGTTCCGGATCAATTACGGTATTTGTCAGCGGCGAATGCGGCGATTGAATTCCGGATTGCGGGGCAGGTGGTTGAGGCGGAGCGGGCTCAGCGTGAGGCGGTGCATGGGGCTATTGCATTGAATGACCGTCTGGGGCGTCCGCCGCAGGATGAGCTGCGACTGGTTTTCTGGCTGCTGATACATGGTGATCTGTTGCAGCAGCTGGGCGATTCGGCGGGTGCGCGGGGGGCGTGGGCAATGGGCAGGCAGCGACTGGGTCTGACGCAGTGGCCGGCGGGGCCGATGGCGTCCGAGGCAGAACGTTTCCGTCAGGATTTATCGTCTCGTCTGGGCGAGTGACGGGGCTGAGTGAGTCAGGTGGTGCTGCGTTTTTCGGGATCAGTTTCGGAGCGACTGAGTCTGGCGGCTGTGGAGATGCGGATCAGCAGTGTGCCGGCGCGCAGTAGTCCGAGGGCAGCGACGACGACGACGGCCGCTTCGACAATTCGGGGGTCACGAGTATTCATGGCCATCCCGAGGGCGATGCGGAGTACCACAAGGGAGCCTCCAAGCAGTCCCCAGCCCGCCAGTTCGCGCAGCCAGAAAAACATGTGTGTGTGTCCTGAGCGGGGAGTGGAGATCAGTAGCGGGCCAGATCTGAGGCGGTCTGCATGCCGAGTTCAGCGACAAGTTCCTGAGCTTTTGTGACCATCATTTTCAGTTCGCTTTGCAGCGCGAGGAACTGCCAGCCCTGGTCGATGCGCATTTTGATGTCGGGTACTGAGAAGCAGTGGATACCGACGGGGGTGCCGGTTTTTTTGCCGGCCGCCAGGATTCTCTGCAGCATGGCTTCGAATTCTTCGGGGGTGGGATCAGTGCCATCGGGTTGTTTCATCTGCCAGAACAGGTCGTTCGGGCCGACAAAGATCGCGTCAACTCCGGGCAGGCTGTAGATTTCTTCTGCGTTGTCGACGCCTTCGGGGGATTCTGTCTGGAGGATGACAAGGATTTCATCATTTGCGCGGCGGTAGTATTCGCCGGTTTCGGTCTGAAAGTTCTGAGCTGGGATACTGCCGCCGATGGAACGGTTTCCGGCGGGTGGGTACTTCGCTGCGGCGATGGCGATTCTGGCCTGTTCAACGGTGTTGACCATCGGCACGACGATGCCCCAGGCTCCGCCGTCAAGGACGCGTTTGATCAGATCGTGATCACCGCGGGGAACGCGTGCGAGCGGGACGCAGCCAGCATCAGAGATGGCGGCGAACATCAGGGAGGCCATCTGCCAGTCGATCGGGGAATGTTCAAGGTCGACAGTCAGCCATGGGAAGCCGGTTTTGGCCATCAGGCGAGCTGTGAAGACATCGCCGAACGAAAGCCACGTGCCGACTGACGGTTTCCCGGCCTGCAGGTCACGCTTAACGGGATTGATCTTCATTGTGTGGAAGGCCTGCAGAACAGGGTGGAAGCGGGATCGTGACTGGGAGGGCCGGAACGGTCAGGAGTTTCGCTGAAGGCGAGTCAGGACCTTGAAGTCGCACTGTAACTGTGGAGAGTCACGGGATCAAACCGGGTTTTGGGGGGTGTCGCAGGATTGTTGTTCGGAGGAGTTGGCTGTGGGTGGGGCTGGCGCTGCGGGACTTGCGGGAATGTTGCGTTTTGGCACAGCTCAAAACTGCGGAAACTCGCTGTTTTCTCCGGATTATCAGCAGGAATGGGGCAGAGTGGCAGACGCGGGATTGCGGGGTTTATTTTTCGTCGGAATTCGTGAATCCGACTGGTGCTGCCACGGAAGGCGGGCGGTGGCTGTGTATTGTGAAGCGGGTGCAGATTGGAATTCGCCGTGCACGGCGTTCCGAATATTCTGATAGGGGCGGGGTCTATGCTGCGGGCATTTCAGATAGCGTGTGTGATGCTGTTCGTCTGCGTTGGTCAGGCAGAAGCTGACATCTGCGGTGTCGGGTCGTACCGCTGCTGTCCGGTGGAAACGTGTGCGGCGGCGTCCAGTTACACAGCCTGTCAGGTGCAGACCGTGACTGCGTGGAAGACCGTGTGTGAAACGGTGTATGAACCTGAGGAGTACACGACGAAGAAGGTGGTGTACGAGCCGGTTTATGAACCTGTGCAGCAGACGACTTATCGAATTGTCACGGAGACTGCGTATCGGGACGAACAGTATACGGTGTGCCGTCCGGTGAGTGAGACGAAAAGTCGAACGGAATCGTGGTGTGTGCAGCGCCCCGTCACAGAGACTCGGTATCAGACGCGGCAGTACACAGTGCAGAAGCCGATCTGGGAGGATCGAGTGCGTGAGTGTCGTTACACGGTGCAGCAGCCGGTCTGTGAGACGGTGGAACGCGAGTGTCGGCGGACGGTGCTGCGATGCGAGACGAAGACGATCGAGCAGGAGCGATGCTGGACGGTGTTGAAGCCTGAAACCCGGACTCGGACGGTCCAGCGCGTCGGTGGTCAGTGGAAGCAGCAGGTGCAGACTGTACCGGGTGCGATGACGTGGCGTTTCGTGCCGGGACCGTGGGGGCCGCAGCTGTGTCCGGTGCAGTGTCCGCCTCGTCAGGTGACTCGTCGGGTCTGGTGTCCGCAGACCATCATTGAGCAGGTGCCCTGTACGGTGATGGTGCGGCAGGTGGTGAAACAGAAGTGTCCGGTGCAGGTGACTCAGTATGTGCCGACGGTGCAGGTGACGAAGGTTCCGGTGCAGGTCACGCGGATGGTGTCTCGTGAAGTGCTGCAGAAGGTGCCATACCGGGTGTGTCGGATGGAGTGTGAGACGAAGACTGAGCAGATTCCGTACACTGTCTGTCGGATGGTGACAGAGACGAAGAGTCGGGAAGTGCCGTACACGATCTGTCGGATGGTGACGGAAACGAAGACGCGACGGGTGCCATATTGTGTTCAGAAGCGGCTTCCCTGCACCAGTACTCGGCAGGTCTGCCGGATGGTTCCGAAGGAGGTTGAGGTGAAGGCCTGTCGGATGGTGCCGCGGCAGATTCTGCGTCAGATCCCGTGTGCTGAGCGGATTCTTGTGCCGCAGGTGGTGCAGTTTCCGGACGCGGTACCGGCTGAGGTTCAGTTGCGGGATGCGGGACTGCAGGGTGGCTGATCTGATGGACAGCAATCGGCTGAGTCGGGCTTAAGGACCGACTTTCGCCAAAAATTCCCTGGCTTTTTCTGCTTGATCTGGGAGACTGCTGGCCGAACAAAGCGACAGGCAGGTGCTGTCACGTTGGTGGTGACTCCTTCAGCAGGCTGGGGGCACTGCGGACGGGTTCTGGCTGGTTGCTGGTTGAACGGAGCAAAGAAGTGATGCTGGGGCAACTGGTACCCTGCGGTGGTGGTGATGTGATACCGCTGCAGGCGAAGAAGCTGCTGGTGGGACGGCGGTCTCACTGCGATATCAAGCTGGATTTTCCGAATGTTTCGTCGCACCACTGCGAGCTGGAGCTGAAAGACGGCTACTGGTTTGTGCGCGACCTGGGCAGTGCGAATGGCTTGAAGGTGAATGGTGAGCGTTGTTCGGACTCGGTTCTGATGCCCGGGGACGAGCTGAGCATTGCGAAGCATGCGTTTCGGGTGGAGTACGAGGTCCATGCCGGGGCCGAGCTGCCGGAGTCTGAGAACCCGTTTGCTCGCAGTCTGATGGAAAAAGCGGGTTTGGAAGTGCGTCGTCCGAAGCAGGACGATTCCGGGGATGCGGGCAAGCCGGCGCCGAAAAAGCAGACTCGACGGGTTTCCAGCGAAGACGATTTTATTATGGACTGGCTGAACGACTAGGGGTCAGGGGGCAGTTTTCAGTTTTCAGTGGGCAGTGAGGTGCCACCCCGGGAGGGCGAGGCTCCTGCCGCGCCGTGGGTCCTTGGGAGGGCGAGGCTCCTGACGAGCCGTGGGGCCTTTTGAGGGTTTAGTTGTCGCCGAGCCGTGGGCTGTCGGTTTGGCGTTGGGTTGCGGCTCAGCGGGAGCTTCGCCCTCCCGAGGGGGTGGGGCTGTAGAGCTTGTGAGGCGGTGCAGGTGGACCTGGGGCATTGCCTGCGGTGCTCAGGATGCTGTTCCGTCGTCTGATGATTCAGCAGTCAGGGACTCAAGGTGTCGTTGCAGTCGTTGCAGTACGTTGGTGGGGATGGTGTGTGGGCCATTGAACTGGACGAATTCGACGTTGAAGCCGTTGTCCTGCAGCAGTTCGCGCAGCTGCAGGGCTGGTGCCATCGGAAGGATGGTGTCCTGTGTCCCGTGGGACTGCAGGACCTGGCAGCCTGGGTGCGATTTGGCGAGGCCTTTCCACTGCTCTTTCTCAAGCAGTGTGCCGGACAGGATCGCCAGCAGTGCGGGCTGGAATTGGTAGTGGAGTGTGACGCAGGTGGTCACCATAGCTCCCTGTGAGAACCCACCGATGATGCAGCGGTTGTGAGGTACGTTCCAGTGCTGTTGCATCTGGTTGATGGCTGTATGCAATTGCTGGGCGGCGTCATGCATGCCTGGTGGAGTCATAGCGGTGAGTTGGCTGAAATCCTGAGTTTCATTGATTCTTGCCAGCATCGCCATGTTGATTGGCCACCATGCTCGAGCACCGGGCATGTTGTATTGGGCCAGATCCAGCGGTGCGGCGGGAAACACAAATCGGCAGCGTTCGGCCAGTGCGGGGCTGTTCTGCATCAGCCATGGTCCGAGGTCGGCAAGATCGTCACCGGGGGCACCAAAACCGTGACAGAGCACGACAAGCAGGTCGGGAGTGGCGTTGCTTTCGTGAATGACGAGGCAATCGAGGCCGTGAAAGACCTGGTGTGTGGCGGTGATGGGCATGATCTGACGTTTCAAGAAAGCGATAGCGCCGGTTTGTCTGCTGTTTCAGCGGTGCGATTCTGAAGAGCTGGAGCGACGGCGTCTGGAGCGACCTGACGATTCGCGGGATTGTACATCCGGGTTGTGGGAGGAGTAGTCTGAACGGGAACGTCCGCGTTTGCGGCGACCGAATGGACTGGTCAGAACGCGAAGGACCAGCAGGACGAGGAACCAGAGGCTGCGTTCGACAGCTGAGAAGAGGCGTCCGAAGCGTACCAGAAGTCCCCAGATACCGGTGAGTTGAGTATTTTCGCTGAGCCCGTAGCGGGGATGTTCAGCCTCATTTGAGTTTGGTCCCTGGCGATTCAGGGCGTCGGCAAGTCCGGGCAGCAGGCAGAAGAATTCTGGTGGGCGACGGAAGCCTGCGAAGCAGTGTGGGCATTTGAAGCGACGGATTGGCAGCAGTGCTTGCAGCCATGCCAGTCGTCCGAGCGGCTGACGCAGCAGGCGTTCTCTGCAGAAAGTGCAGCGGTAGTGGTGACTGGAGGTGGAAATATGACACCGTGACAGTGGGCGGACGAGTGGCCGAACCGTGTGTGAGATCGGCAGTTGCGTGGTGTGGGTCGTCGGAAAAACCGGGGAAACCGGGAATTTTCGAGTGTGTTGGCCATGCCGGGGGGGCGGGGATTAAGCGGCGCCTGCGGGACCGCAGAAAGTGGCAAAACATCGGCTGTTCGGCCGGCCAATCTTTTTCCGCCGGTGTTTTCCGCCGCGGTCTTCCGCCCGCTCGCTCTTTGCTTAGAGCGAGGGGAGGAAACCGATGTGCCAGGCTGGGAATCAGGCTGTGGCAGCGGCCAGTACGGCGTCGTAGTTTGGATGTTCTGCGATTTCGCTGCAGTATTCGGCATAGCGAACTGTGCCGGCAGCATCGATGACAAACACAGCGCGGCACAGGCAGCGATCCAGCGGGCCGCCTTTGATCAACACTCCGTAGTCTTCGCCGAACTTCGAGCAGCGATGAGCACTGAGGGTGCGTACTTTGTCGACGCCTTCAGCCCCGCACCAGCGTTTCTGACCGAATGGCAGATCCATGCTGACGACAAGGATTTCGACGTTGGACAGCTGGGCTGCCTGTTCATTGAACTTCTTTGTTTCCAGGTGACAGACCGAGGTATCCAGTGAGGGGATGGTGGCGATGATCCGAATCTTTCCGGCACTGGAACCCAGTGTGACTTCTTCCAGTCCGGTCCCCTGCAGAGAGAATTCGGGGGCAGCCGAGCCCGCTGCGAGTGCGGCACCAGCCAGATCAACGGGGTTTCCCTTGAGGGTTACAGCGCCCTTGCGAATTTCAGCCATCTTGTCCTGACTCCTTACCTGTCGTGCACGTTGAAAAACGAGGAACCACAATTGGATAACCCGCTACAGATACGGGTGACCGCATGATAGCGTTACGGGATTATTCGACCACCAACCGGACAGGAATCCCGGACTGGATGATCTGTCCGCCTGCAGCGAGGATTCGAGCGGTGATGCCCGGTACTTCGCCGGCGGGTGCGGCGTCGGTCAGCGTCAGTGCCACGTCAGCGGTTCCGTGTTCAGCGGCAACACTGGCGGGGGTCGCGGTGATGCCAGCCGGCAGTCCATCGAACACGACACTGACGGGTTCACGAAACAGGGGATTCCGGCGGATGGTCATTGGTACGACCGCCATGGCAGCTTTTCTGGCTTTGACCGGTTCGGCGGGGGCTGAGGCATTGACTGCATTTTCGACGATCAGGCGAATCGGTGCCGTCCAGGCTCGAACGGGACCTTCCGGTGCCAGAGGCTGATCGATGAATTCGGCCGAGATTACCGCATCGATGACTTTGGACGGGGTATCGAGTGGAACGTTGACGCTGAGTGCTGAGGTGGCGGTGGAGGCATCAGCAAACTGGAACGCAGCGAGACCGACAGCGGGTTTCAGTGGTGAATCAGGCTTGTTGGGATCTTCGCGACGCAAAGGCTCAGTTGTCTGCATTTCGAATCGCGCGATGGGTGGCAGCGTTTCCTGCAGAGGCAGAATCCGTACGGACAGGGTTGCCGGCAGTCCGCGAAACAGTACGGGTGGCAATCCTTCCGGCAGAATGACGGCAGGTACAGTTTCGGCCGGGCCGGTCAGAATCGTTTCGCCGGGCAGAGTCAGACCTTTTGCGGGCAGACCATCGATGCTGAGTGTGGTGTTCCACGCCGGTTCAGCGCCTTCGGTACGAGCCTCAATCCGCAGGCTGTCAGCCGGACTGTCACTGCCAGCCGTGGCGGAGCGTGTGATCATGAGGAGTACATCATGGTTGGTTTCCTGACCGGGGATGACATCCGGGACGACGGTCAGGCCTTTGGCACCGCTGAGGCTGAGTCGAATGGGGCCGGTGTAGCGGAAACTGGGTGACTGTCGGATGACGGTGACTTTGAGTGGCACGGATCCATTGGCTGGCAACCGCAGGCCGGCTTCACGAGTGGTGAGGAGGAAGGCCTGTCGGTCTGTGCGTGACACCTGCAGGCGATAGACGTGGCCGGGTGTTCCTTTGCCAGCCACATCCCGGATGCGAACCTGCAACTGGGTGACTCCGTCCGGAACTTCGTAGTTGAAACTGGGGTCATTGGCACCGGCTTCGCCATCGTTCTGTGCGACGAGGTTTTCGCCGTTATAGAGCAGGATGTGGGGTCGGAGTGGTGATGCGATGCTGCGGGCAGCGACAGAAAAGTGCAGCGTCTGTTTGGCCGTGACCTTCAGATTCAGGGCATCCTGTTCCTTGGGAGCGGCGATGCGGCCACTGGCATTGAGTGCCGGGAACGGGGCGGTGGCGAAGGTGGCATCAACGGGTTCAGCCGGCCAGGCCGCGTCAATGGGTTCAACGGCGTGAATCCCGGGTTCGGGGCTGACTGGAGGCAAAGGCAGGACGACAGCGGTGGCTGCTGCTGACGCAACGGAAGCGCCTGCCTTTTTCACGGCCACAGGTTGCGAGACACCATCGCTGGAGGCGGTCCGGATCGCTGTTTCGCCGGGTGCGAGTACGGGGGGATAGGCGGTCGAGCTGGGGGGCAGATCACCGACGAACAGTCGCCAGATACTGCCACCGGGGGCCTGGAACTGCAGGTCGTGCAGTTCGGCGTAGTACAGACCGTCAGCAGGAATGACGACAGCGGCACGGGCATCGCCGCGAAGTTCGGACTGCTGCCACTGGATCGAGAGTGGTCCACCCTGCTGACTGCGGATTTCGACGACGGGATCGAGTGTGGAACCGAGTCTGCGGGCATCGGCTTCTGCGACAACTTTCTGTCCGGCTTTGGCGCGGAACCAGATGCGTTTCTGTTCTGTGCCGTTGATGATACCGGCGGATGAAACGGGCAGTGATTCGGCGGGGGCGGTTTCTGTGAATGCACCATCAGCAGCGGTCGAGATGCGGTCAAAACCAACGACAGCGGCGTTGCTGACGCCGGCGGTGGTGACGCAGCGTGCGAGGTAGCGTCCGGGAAGTACGGTGGCGGGAACAGTCACATCGAACTGTGCTGCTTCGGCAGTACCACCGGCAACGGCGACGGCAGTGATTTCGGGCAGGTCGCAGTACAGGCGGGCATTGGCAAGATTCTGTCCGAGCACGGTGATGCGCGTCGTTTTGCCGATTTCAGCGGAGTGCTGTGAGAGACGCGTGATGACCGGGGTGGCCAGGGTTACTCGAGCAGCAGATTTTTCGGCGGCGATTTCTGCGGCTGAGGAGGCGGCCGAGAGATCAAACAGAGTTTTGGCGTCTGCATCTGACAGTGCTTCCGGAAACAGCAGCAGATCATCGCAGATCAGGGAGGTGACTTCGCCGGAAACGAAGCTGGACCCAAACGTCAGAGGTGTATCGCTGACACATTTGGTCAGTGTGGAATCGGTGAACCAGCAGGCGTTGCCTTCGATCAGGCCACCCACTGTGCGACTGGGTGCAACAGGCTGGCCATTGATGAACAGCCGGACGCGGATGTCATCGGCGTCGGCATCCGCATCGGCTGCGGGGGCATCGACATGGTCGAAGCAGGCTGAGATGTGGACGCGGCGACGATAGCCAAGGGCCGCCCGAACGCTGTAGTGGGCGACTTTGTAGCCGCTGCCGTCATTGACATAGACCTGGAAGTTGTCGGTGGAGGGCTGCAGGTTGATGCCGTAGTTGGTGGGTTTGCCTTCATTGCCGGTGCGTTTCGCGAACAGACTGCGGTAGGTAGCGTCAGAGTCCGGGTGGAGGCAGGCGAAGAAGCCGGAGATTGTGACGGCATCGGGGCGAACAAGGTCTTCGCTGGAGGGTATGACGAGCTGCTGGCCTTTGGTGGCATCAAGCAGCATTGAGCGTCCGGATGAGTTGCGAACGAAGGCCGACTGGATGGGAGTACCACCAGTGGGCAGTGAGGCGTTGTCGCGAACTTTTCCGACGGCAGCTGAGTCGTTGAGTGGGGCGGCGGGATCGTCGAAGTTCAGTCGCAGGACAGCGCGGTCGCGCAGGTCCTGAGTGAGGGCGACAGAGTGGTGGATGAGTGTGGCGAGGAAGAGGGAGGCGAGCGTGATCAGGCGACGGGACATGTGGGTGTCCTGGTGGGGCGAGGGTTGGGAACCAGAGGGTGTTTAGTGTAACAAGCTGCGCAGGGTGGGCCAGTATGGGAGTTAAGAAACCGGTCGATGGCGGTGCAGCGATGTGAGCGATGTGGATTGGGCGGGGTTTTGGGGTTGGGAGGAAGGCGG
>CAXBSH010000142.1:0-12455 GCA_963977705.1 uncultured Planctomycetaceae bacterium | reverse complement strand
TTAAAAAACACTGGGGATTTCAAAGGTGACGCTAAGTTCGTGCCCGGGCTAAAGCCCAGACTACGACTTTTGTCCCTCGGCATCATTCCTGCCCGGCCGCACTTTACCCATACAAAACCACAACGCAGCCCACGTTTGCCCACCCCTCAGCCATTCCATGCACTGATAACCACTCAGCAAAGCCCACCTCGGCATCGTCACCGCGCTGCTGCGCGGTGATCCGAGGCAACCCACCACCTCGGAAGAACAAGACTCCCGCCGAGCCGCACACCACCACCAAACACTTGGGAGGGCGAGGCTCCCGCCGAGCCGCAAAAACACACCAGCCTGACACGCCACTCGACTCAGCAGCAGCTTCGCCCTCCGAGGTCGCGGCAACTGCCCCCTCTCGGCCTCCCGCCCCAGGCCCGACTCTCGGCGCAAAAAATAACCCGAGCAAAAAATGCTCGGGCAATCGCTGGCTGCCAGCCGCAACATCGCAGGCCGACCGCACCCTACTAATCAGCCACCAATGTCAGCCCGCATCCTTCAGGCAACTGATGCCCATATAAATCACCAGCGCGGCCGACAGAATAAACATCACATCAAACACCACCTGGCTGCCAAACGGCACGCCCGTGGCAAAGTCCGCAACCGCCAATAATGCCATCAGGGCTGCAAGGCCCATCGATGCAACTACAAGACCCCGGGAACTACCCGCCATCGCTGATTCTCCGCAGGCTTCACAGCCGTTGCGTTACCACAGTAACACACCCAGACACCTGTCCGGATATCGGCTGCAGACTGACCCGAAACTGCCCAGATCAACAGAAAACAACACAGTTTACAACAGAAATGCGCCCGGTTTCGACACCGAATCACGCTTTTTTTCAGGACACACCACTCTCAGCACCCCGACACACCCCCAAAACCCGGGTTTTCACGCCTTTTTCACCCCAAAACCCGCAATATCCACGAAATCTGATTTTCGTTATTCTCACCGCCCCATGACCCAGCCACCCGACTCCGCCATCCGATCCTGCCGAACCGCGGTCGATCTTGCCGTGGCGTTCGTGGTCGCTGTTATGCTGCTCCGCGCCTTCGTGCTCGAAGGATACCTCATCTCCACTGGCTCCATGGCCCCCGGCCTCTGCGGCTTCCACCGCCGCGTTCACTGCCCCGCCTGCCAGTACGTGTTCGCCTTCGGAGTCGCCTTTGACGATTCCACCCCCGGACAACCCGGAACCATCCAGGAACCCAGCGGACCTCGACGACTGGCCACCTGCCCCAACTGCGGACAATCAGGTATCGATGTCGCCTCGCTCCCCAATAATCACGGCGATCAACTGCTGGTTCACAAACACACCTACGACCTGCGCAAACCCAGACGCTGGGAAACAGTCGTGTTCCGTAACCCCGCCAACCCCGCCGAAGCCTTCGTCAAACGCGTCGTCGGACTGCCCTCAGAAACTATCCGCATCAAAGCCGGTGATGTCCACATCAATGGAACCATCGCCCGCAAACCCCTCAACACCCAACTCGATCTCCGCATCCCCGTCTGCAGCCTCCAGCTGCCCTCCGAAAAACATCCCGAATGGCAACTCCCATGGGATCTCGATCAGAACTGGACACTCCAGAATAACACACTCCTCCTCGCCTCCACCTCCCACGATCCCCAATGGATCCGCTTCCACTACTGGAAACCGTCCGGAGGCCGACATCTGTCCGAAACACCACTCTCAAATGCTGCTGCGGCTGCCGACTGGAGCGATTTTCAGAGCCGCTTCCGCGATGTCCCCATCGCATGGTCAGCTCAACTGAACTACGACCCCGAACGCGAAGTCCTGCAGTGCGAAGGCGTCATGCCCGCCGAATTACAGCAGGACCTGATTCGAAATGCCGGAAACAGCCAGTTCCGCAATGCCGTCTTCAGACTGGCCGCCCTCTCACACCTCGCACCCGTTACCGATCGCTACGGCTATAACTCACTCATCGCCTCGCCCGAATTCGTCGTCACCGACCTCATGCTCGAAACCACTGTCCAATGGACTCTGCCACCCACTCACATCCATCTGCGAATCCCCATCGGAAACCAGACCTTCGGACTCACACTCGATCCACAAACACACTCCGCCACGCTCCTCACACTCGATCAACAGACACTCCTCAGACAAGGCTCGTGGAAGCCAGACAGCAACCAGTCCGTACACATCATCGCCTCCAGCTTCGATCAACAGGTCGCCGTCAGTATCAACGGACAGGCACCCTTCGAGCCACTGCCGGTCGATGATGCACTTCCTCCCGCCGAACCCGTCGAAGCCTCTGTCTCTCCCATCGGCGGAGAACGCATGGACCCCGCTCGAGCTGCCACCATCAGCCTCCTCATCGAACGACAAAAACGCTGGGCTCTCGGAATCACAGGAGGCTCTGTCACGGTCCCACAACTGAACATGTTTCGTGATGTCTTCTACACACCCGGAAGACGACGAAATGCCGTCACAAACGACTTCCAGATCCCTGAAGACTGTTACTTTGTACAGGGGGATAACAGCCCCGTGTCTTCGGACAGTCGAAACTGGGAAAAACCAGTCGTGCCCCACCCACTTTTAGTTGGAAAACCATTTGTGGTGCACCTACCGTCAAAACCAGCGATTCTGCAGTTTGCAGGCCGTCAATGGCCAATTCGGATACCTGACTGGGACCGGATGCGGTACATTCACTGACTCCACTCCCCGCAACTGCTCCGGATCCCGTCATCCTTTCCCCCGTCAGTCTCCTGTCAGCACCGATTTCTATGACCGCCAGCCCCACCAACGCCTCTGCCAGCCCATCTGCCGGTCCTTCGGGTCCGGTAGCGGACGCCGCACAGAAGCCCGCCCCCAGACTGACTCGCGAAGAAAGCATTCGCGACACGATCGAAGCGGTTGCCATCGCCTTCATCCTTGCGTTTATCTTCAAGACGTTTGAGGCTGAAGCGTTTGTCATTCCCACTGGCTCCATGGCTCCAACGCTGTACGGTCGCCACAAGGAAGTGCAATGCGAATGCTGCGGTCTGCAGTACACCATCGGGGCCAGTCAGGAAGTCGATCAGGACAGCGGTCAGCTGCTGCAGCGAATCACCACTTCGCACTGCCCCAACTGTCGTTTTCGCAACGATGTCTTCACAGCCCCGGTCTTCAATGGTGACCGCATCGTCGTCAACAAACAGGTCTCGGAATTCCAGCGCTTCGATGTGGTCGTCTTCAAGAACCCGGAAGAGCCTCACATCAACTACATCAAGCGACTGGTTGGTCTGCCTGGCGAAACCGTGCAGATCCGCCAGGGTGACATTTACACGCGCAGTTCTGCAGAGCAGCCGTGGGTGATTCAGCGCAAACAGGATCTCAGTAAACAGCAGGAAGTCCAGCAGATCGTCTATGACGACAGCCTGCCTCCCGCACTACTGCTGCAGGCGGGCGCGGAAGAACGCTGGGTACCCTCGGTCCCCAATCCCACAGCTCGCGATATTGCCGGCTGGCCCGCCTCCCCTAACGCCTGGCAGCCCGCTGATGCCACTCGCACTTACAAAGTCACTGCCGCTGCCGGCGAACAGCACTGGCTGCGATACCGCCACCTCATCCCTTCGTGGGAACACTGGAAGGCCGTTGAAGAAAACGCAAAGATTGAATCGCCGCTGCAACCGCAGCTGGTCACCGACTTCTGCGGCTTCAATCCGGAAACACCCAACTATCCTGATCAGGAGATGTTCTGGACCAATGACCTGACACTGGCTCTGCAGCTGCAGATTGATCAGCTGCAGGCCGATGCCGCTTTGACCCTTGAGCTGGAAGAAGGCGCCCGGACAGTTCAGTGTCGCCTGCAGCCGGCCACCGGCAGTGTTCAGCTTGTGGCACTCACACACCAGACAGACTCACAGAATCCACCCACAGAAACCATTCTGGCAACCGGCACCTGCCCGATTTCCGGAACCGGCTCGTGGCAGCTGATGTTCGCCAGCGTGGACGATCGACTGACGTTGTGGGTCGATGGCACCCCGGTCGCACTGGAACAGCAGGCCGAACTGGCCACTGAGGGTCTGAACCTGCCGACAATCCGCGATCTGGCTCCTGCCGGGATCTCTGCCACCGGGATCACAGCGTCCGTCTCGGCCCTGAAGATCTCACGCGACCTGTACTACCGGGCCGACACAGTCGTCACGGAACCTGAAAACGCTATGACTCCGGACCCCATGGATCGCTCGGCCTTCGGTGATTTCATGGCCATCACAGTCAGTGAAGTGGGCAATCCGGGTTATGACTGGCGTGGACTGCTCAGAACACCGGCCGTCTACGCATCCCGCTATGCGGGCGCCAGACAGGAACTGCAGAATCGCTATGGCGATCGACTGGATTTCAAACTGGCGGATGACGAATACCTGATGCTGGGCGATAATTCGCCAGCCAGTAAGGACAGTCGACTGTTCGACTATTACAGTCGTCCGCTGCGATCCGTTACCAGCAATCGCTTTGCCGTGCGTCGTCAGGACCTGATTGGTGAAGCGATGCTGATCTTCTGGCCGCACGCGGTACCGTTCCTGAACGGAGGTCGCGGGTTCTCTGTGCTGGCACATCAAAGCGGTGACAAAAGCCTGAAGGCCGATGAATATCCGCTGTACAGTTTTCCGTTCTATCCGAACATTTCCCGCATGAAGCTGATTCGCTGAATCGCGTCGAGGAAGGATTCTCGCATGCCCATTCTGCAGTGTGAAGGTCTGGTCAAGGACTACCCCGGCAAGCGTGCCGTGGACGGTGTCAGTTTCCAGGTTCACGAGGGTGAAGTGGTTGGCCTGTTGGGGCCCAACGGCGCTGGCAAAAGCACCAGCTTTCGCATGGCCTGTGGCCTGATCGCCCCCACTCAGGGTCGCGTCCTGCTGCGCGGCGTGGACGTGACGGAATGGCCTATGTACCTGCGGGCCCGCCATGGTCTCGGCTACCTGCCTCAGGATACCTCCATCTTCTCCCATCTGTCCGTCGAACAGAACATTCTGGCGATCCTCGAATTCCGCGATACCACACGCGCCGCTGCCACCGCTCGCTGCAAAGAACTGCTCGATGAATTCGGCCTGTGGGCCAAACGAGCACAGCGATCCGGTTCGCTGTCCGGAGGCGAACGACGAAGACTGGAAATCGCTCGAGCACTGGCCAGCGATCCCGCCATCATCCTGCTCGACGAACCATTCACCGGGATTGACCCCGTCACCATTCACGAAATTCAGGACGTCATCCGCCGACTTCGCGACAGTGGGATCTCAATCCTGCTGACCGACCACCGGGAACGGGAAACCCTCACCATCACCGATCGCTCCTACATCATCTGCGATGGCCAGGTGCTGGTCTCCGGCAGTGCCGAAAAAGTTCTCGCGGACCCTGGAGCCATCGCCCGCTACTTCGGCAAGCGATTCGACGCCAACTCCATCATCGACGGACGCGATTCCTTCCGTAAAAGTGCCTGACGAAGTCCGGCTGTCGCGGTAGAATTCCGGTCACAACCACAGATCCTGACTCTGTCCCCCGGAAAGATCGCCGCGTGACATCCACTCCGCCAGCCAACAATCACACTCAGGCTCAGCCACCCACCGCCGCAGCGCTGGCCACGGCCCTCTGTGCCGCTGCCACAGCCACGGCCGCTGGCTGCCACTTCTCCGGTTTGCCCAGCGCAGCCGCTGCTGCTGCCACAGCAGCCTGCGCCAGCGGTGGCATCATCCCCCTCAAAAACTCACTCGCGTCCCTCCGCGAAGGATCATTGAACGTCGACCTGCTGATGCTGCTGGCCGCTGCCGGAGCCGCTCTGATCGGTGACTGGCTCGAAGGCGCTGTCCTGCTGTTCCTGTTCTCACTCAGTGGCACTCTCGAAGCCTTCGCCACCTACCGCACCGCTCGCTCCATCGAATCACTGATCGCTCTGCGACCGGCCACGGCAGCACTGCTGCAGGATGGCAGCGAAGTGCAGGTCGCTGTCGATAGCCTGCTGCCCGGCTGTCAGCTGCGAGTCCGTCCGGGCGAACGTTTCCCCGTCGATGGACAGATCACCGATGGCACAACATGGGCCGATGAATCCACCCTCACCGGTGAAAGCGAACAGATCGCCAAACATCCGGGCGACAACATCTTCGCCGGAACTCTGAACGGGCAGGGCAGTGTGGTCGTCCGCATGACTCGCGCTGTCCAGGACACCACGCTGGAACGCATCGTCCATCTGGTTCAGGAAGCTCAGTCACGCAAAACACCGTCCCAGCGCTTTGTGGAATCGTGGCAGCAGCCTTATGTTATCGGAGTTCTCTCGGCTTCGCTGCTGGTGTTCCTCGGCTCATGGCTGCTGCAGGGGACGGCCTGGCAGCACGCCTTCTATCATGCCATGGTCCTGCTGGTCGCCGGATCCCCGTGCGCGGTTGTCGTCGGAGCTCCGGCGGTCCTGCTGTCTGCCATCGCTCGCGCAGGGCGACAGGGCATTCTGTTCAAAGGCGGAGTTCATCTGGAACAACTGGGACACGTCGATGTCATGGCCTTCGATAAAACAGGCACCGTGACTCTGGGAAAACCGGCTGTCGTGGAATTCTGGACGCCACCTGCCGCAGCTGCCAACGAATTGCTCAGACTGGCCGCCGCCGTCGAAGATCACAGTGAACATCCCCTGAAAGTCCCCGTGCTGGCCGAACTGACACGCCGCCAGCTCACCCCCATCACCGAACCACTCGTGGAATTCCACAGCCATACGGGCCTTGGAGTCCATGCGCATGTGGGTGGGGTGTGGGTCGGAGTCGGGCGGGAAGGCCTGTTCGAAACTCATGATCTGCAGCTGCCTCCGGATCTTCTCACCAATGCAGGTCGCATGCGGGAACAGGGACAGACCGCCCTGCTTGTCTGCACCAGCACGCCGGGGCTGTACGGAGTTCTCGGGGTTGCCGATCAGCTGCGACCCGAAGCACCGGGCGCGTTACAGGCCCTGCAGAAGCTGGGCATTCATCGTCGCGTCATTCTGACCGGCGACCATGAACGCGTCGCCCGTGCCGTAGCTGCCCGTCTGGGAGCTGATGATGTTCGCGCCGGATTACTGCCCGACCAGAAGGTCGTACAGATCGGACAGCTGGCCGCAACCGGCAACACCGTTGCCATGATCGGCGACGGCGTGAATGATGCCCCGGCACTCGCCGCCGCACATCTCGGTATCGCCATGGGCGGCGCCGGAACGGATGTCGCACTTGAAGTCGCTGACGTCGTCCTGATGCGCGATGATCTCAAAGCCCTGCCACTGGCCGTCTGGATCAGCCGCCAGGCCCGGCGACGAGTCCGGCAGAATATGATCTTCGCCTTCGCCATGATCGCCGCACTGGTGATCGCCACGTTCTTCCAGCTGCCACTGTGGCTGGGAGTCATCGGGCACGAAGGCAGCACCGTCCTCGTGGTCCTGAATGGACTCCGCATCCTCTGGGAACCACTGCCGAACTTCAATGACGGAAATGCCGCATCCCCGTGAAGATCATCGCAATCCCATGCTCGTCACAGGCCGCAATCACTTCGGCATCGTTCTTTGAACCACCCGGCTGAATCGCCGCTTTGATCCCGGCTTTGGCCGCCGCATCAATCCCATCTCGAAACGGGAAAAATGCGTCCGATGCGACTACACCACCCTGACTGCGCTCACCCGCCTTGTAAGCCGCAATCATCGACGAATCCAGACGACTCATCTGACCTGCACCAGCACCCAGCAGCATCCCATCCTTCGCAAACACAATCGCGTTGGATTTCACATGCCGACATACGGCCCATGCAAACTTCAGATCAGCCAGCTCTGACACCGATGGAGCACGCTGCGTCACCACCTGCCAGCCCGCGTCCGTCTGCAGCAGATCATCCCGATCCTGTACCAGCAGACCACCACTCACCCGCCGGTAATCCGGAGCACCGCGGTCGGCATCCGTAAACTCCACCTGCATCAGACGCACATTGGCCTTCCACTTCGGCTTCGTCGTCAGAATCTCCAGAGCCTCCGCGTCGTAACCCGGAGCAATCACGGCTTCCAGAAAACGACCCGGAACACACATCGCCTCAGCCGTCGCAGCATCCACCACACGATTCAGACCAATGATCGAACCAAAGGCACTGACCGGATCACCCTCGTACGCCTTGTGAAAGGCATCCGCCAGTGACTCTGCCACCGCCAGACCACACGGATTATTGTGCTTGATCACACTGGCCGCCGGCTGACGAAAATCCAGCACAGCCGCACGAGCCGCATCAAGGTCCAGCAGATTGTTGTATGACAGCTCTTTGCCGTTCAGCTGCCGCGCCGTCGCCAGAGTCCCCGCAGCCGGACGATCCTCCACATAAAACGCCGCCCGCTGATGCGGATTCTCACCGTATCGCAGAGTCTGCTGCAGACTGAAGGATAACGTCAGTCGAGCCCCGAAACTGCTGTCTGTCGGACCCGCCACGACCTTCGCCAGATAGTCACTGATCGCACGATCGTACGCTGCCGTCATCTCAAATGCAGCTGCCGCCAGACGCCGACGATACGTTTCATCCAGAGCACCCATGCGCAGCTGCTGCAGCACTTCGTCATACTGCTGCGGTTGAGTCACAATGGCCACATGCGCATGGTTCTTGGCCGCCGACCGCACCATCGACGGACCACCGATGTCAATATTCTCTACCGCCTCATCAAACGTTACATCCGGCTTCGCCACCGTCTGCTGAAACGGATACAGATTCACAACCACCAGCTGAAACGGAATGATGCCGTGCTCGGCTATCGCGGCAGCATCCGTCGCCAGAGTCGGACGGCCCAGAATTGCCCCGTGCACTTTGGGATGCAGCGTCTTCACACGCCCATCCATGATCTCTGGAAATCCCGTGTAACTGGTCACGTCAATCACCGGGATCCCGGCCTGCTCAAGAAACTTTCGAGTGCCCCCGGTGGACAGAATCTCATAGCCCAGCTCAGTCAATCCCCGCACAAAGGATTCCAGACCTGTTTTGTCGCTGACACTGACGAGCGCCCGTCGAGATACTGCTGTGCTCATGAATCAATTCGGTTGTCTGAAGGGAAAAAGGAAATGCTGAACCCAGACCTTACAGAGGCACCGCGCACTTTTCAACACGCCCCGCCAGGCAACTGCAGCATTCCCGCGCCCACCCCAGCCCACCAGCTCGTACCCCGAGCATTCCTGCTCGGCCCCATCCCCACAAACCACAACACCAACCCCAGCCGGCTAAAGCCCACACTACCCAAAACCCTCCCACCTCCCGGGACCACCGAGCACCAGCTCGGTCACGCTTCCCCACCTACATCCGGTTCGGCAGCAGCCTCCCCATCCCCACAGGACGAATACTGTGCACGGAGCACTGAAAACGGCTCACCTCTGGGACCACCGAGCACCAGCTCGGTGACGGGTAATCCACGCACGTTCGGTCCGGCAGCAACCTCCCCCTCCCAAGAGGACTGACCACTGTTTACTGATTACTGACCACTGATTACTGGTTACTGAAACCCAACCCTCTCACAAATATTTGAATATTCGAATACACTTGAAATCCCGGCAGACCACTGTTCCAATCCCAATGCTCAAAAACGCTCGCATGTTTCCCGGATGACGTCACCCAGCCGCAGGTAACTCCCAGTGAACGACAAACTCACAGATTCCTTCAGCGCATCGTTCTGCGCCGAACGGCTGAAAGCGCTCAGTGATCCCCATCGGCTGCGGATCATCGACGCTCTCCGCCCTGGCGAACTGACGGTCTCTGACCTCGCTGAACTGCTCGAAACCGAACTGGTCACGATTTCTCACCATCTCAAAGTCATGAAGTACGCCCAGCTCGTGTCTGTCCGTCGCGAGGGACGTTTCATGTATTACAACCTCCATCCCGACCTGCGTGTCTCGGGTCCGCGAGCCGCTCGCACTGTCGATCTCGGCTGCTGCCGGATTGAAGTTCCCGAAAAAAGTCGTTCCTGAACCCCCTGCGGAAACCTGAAACAGATGACACCCACCTACATCATGATCGGCGGATTCCTCGGCGCCGGAAAGACGACCACCGTCGCCCGACTGGCGCGCCACTACATGGCACTCGGGAAAAATGTGGGCATCGTGACCAACGATCAAACCACAGACCTTGTTGATACCCGCAACCTGCGGTCTCAGGGATTCGAAGTCGGCGAAGTGGCTGGATCCTGTTTCTGCTGCAACTTCAACGCACTCACCTCAACTGTCGAACACCTGGGCACCGGACAACTGCCCGAAATCATTCTTGCTGAACCTGTCGGCAGCTGCACCGACCTCGTGGCCACTGTCATTCGCCCTCTGGCTCAGGTCTACGGCAAACCGCTGAATATCGCCCCCTACGGCGTCATCCTGAAACCCAGCCACGGACTCCGCATCCTCCGCGGTGAAGGCAGCGGATTCTCACCCAAAGCCGCCTACATCTTCCGCAAACAGATCGAAGAAGCTGATTTTGTGGTCATCAATCGCATCGACGAACTACCCGCAGCGGATGTCGCCGAACTGCAGACACTCCTCGAACGTGACTACCCCGGTCGCCCCATCATCCGCTGTTCAGCTCGTACCGGCGAAGGCTTCCACGCACTTACCGAAATGCTCGATCAAAAAGGTCAGTTTGGACGGCGAGTCATGGACGTCGACTACGACCTCTACGCCGAAGGTGAAGCCGAACTGGGCTGGCTCAACAGCCAGGTTGCAGTCCACGCTCCCAACCCGTTCGCCCTCGACGAACTGCTGCTGGACCTGATCCAACGCCTGCACGCTCGGCTGGTCGCCGCCAGTGCCGAAGCAGCTCACCTGAAAGTCATCGGTCTGTGCGATTCCAGCTACGCCGTCGCCAATCTGGTCAGTAATGCGGCCGGTCCCGAGCTGTCACTGCCGTCCCTCGCCACGACTCGCACCGCCGATGTCGTGGTCAATGCACGCGTCGCCGCTGATCCTGTAACGCTCGAACAACTTGTGCGTACCGAACTGAACTCCGCCGTCAGTACTATCAACGGAACGCTCACCGTCACCTCGATGCAGAGCTTCCAGCCCGGACGCCCCGTCCCCACACATCGCCTGAATCCACAGTGACTCAGCCGAACTCTGCGGTCCGACAGGTCACAGACATCACACAGGTCCCATTAGAACACCACCCCAACCCGCCCCGGTCGCGTGCAAAACATACTCCGCTCAGATAATCTCCCTTCCCGGCAGCCATTCCTGCCAGTGCTGCCAACATCACCGACTCTTCGTCTCGTCCAGCAATCACAGGCTTCTGTCATGCAGGTTGAATCCCCAATGTCTCAACGATACCGCTTCCAGTTCGTACTGCTGCTGGTCATCCTCGCTGCCGGTAATCTGGCCGCCGATGAGCCCTCATCGACGGAAAAAGCCGGCCCCATCTTCAAAGACGGCGAAGCACAGATCGTTCCGGCATTCAAAGACGCCAAAAAATGGATTCGTCAGGTCCTGTGGGTTGAAACGGAATTCGATTCAGACGGCGATGGTCGCAAAGATCGGATGCACGTCGATGTGACTCGCCCGGAACAGACAGAAACTCAACAACTCAAAGTCCCGGTCATCTACGAAACCAGCCCGTATTACGCCGGAACCGGATCCAATTCACCGGAAGTCTTCTGGAATCCGCGACACGCGCTCAATGCCGTGCCGCCTCGGCACCAGACCCCCAAACCAATCCCCCACCAGTCTGACATGCAGCAGATTTCGGATTCGCACGTGAACGATTGGGTCCCGCGCGGCTTCGCTGTCGTCCATTCGTGCTCACCAGGCACCGGACGTTCCCAGGGTTGCCCGACCGTTGGCGGTAAAAATGAATCGCTGGCCCCCAAAGCCGTCATTGACTGGCTGAACGGCCGCGCCCCCGGCTACACAACTCCCGATGGAAATGAAAAAGTCGAAGCCACATGGAGCACCGGGAAGGTAGGCATGACGGGAACCTCCTACAACGGCACACTGCCACTGGCCGCCGCCACCACGGGCGTCGATGGCCTCGAAGCGATTATCCCAGTCGCCCCCAATACTTCTTACTATCACTACTACCGCTCAAACGGGCTGGTTCGGCATCCCGGCGGATACATGGGCGAAGACATCGATGTTCTTTACGACTTCATCGCCAGCGGCCCCACGGCAACCCGCAGCTACTGCGACCGCGAATTCCGCGAAAATCTGATGATCCGCTATCAGGATCGAGTCACCGGGGACTACAACGACTTCTGGGCCGAGCGCGATCTGCTGACCAAGACCAAAGGCATCAAGGCCGCGGTGCTCATGTCGCATGCGTTCAACGACTGGAACGTCGTGCCCGAGCACAGTGTGCGCATCGGCATGGCGATCAAGGGACAAGTGCCGTTGCAGTGGTACTTCCATCAGGGCGGTCACGGTGGCAATCCGCCGATGGAGATGATGAACAAGTGGTTCACGCGCTACCTCTACGGCGTGC
>CAXBSH010000141.1:0-12499 GCA_963977705.1 uncultured Planctomycetaceae bacterium | reverse complement strand
GATCTGTGCCTCGGTCTTTTGTCCACTTGATCTTTGGTTCCCAGCGGAGGATCCCGGATTCTTTGCGACCGACGGGGTCAATTGACCAGAGCCTTCGCAGCACTCGAAACAAGGGAACTGTCGGATCGAGGGAATACAACTCTCTCAGTCGCTGAATCGTGTTACGCGTGGCCGACGTTTTCTTGTCCGTGGCGTTGCGCTCGACTTCAGCATCTGAGTCGTCATATGCCGTCCCTGTTGCTGGAACGGACTCCAGCAACATGACAAACTTCTTCAGCATCATCGTTCGGGTAGTGTGCGTCCCCTTCGGCCCGTACCGGTAGCCAAACCGCGTCGCGGACTCGTTTTGATTGCGGAGTTGAAAGGATGCTTCCGCCATGGCAGCGGATGGTATCAGATCGATGTCAAGTTTGCCGTCGAAGCGGGTAAATTTTTTCAGCGGGAATGGCGATTGAATCGCAAGTCATTCGTATTGATAGATTTGCATGGGAACAGCACGTTCGTTGCTGCCAAAATCAGCAGGTTTGAGGTCACCAGCGTGGGTATTCCCGGGCGGTGACGCAATTTCCAGAAGAACCAATTTCCACGGGCTCGGCACAGGGCTTGTTTGCGTGCGGAGCTGCAGTTCGATTTGATTGTGGTCAGTCGCCGCACTTCACGACGGATTCACAGCGTTTCACGCCAGCGGAAAAGGCAGGCCGGAGTCGCCGTCCACGGCAGGGGTGTGTCTCGGTGGCCAGTTCAACTCGAATTCGCCATGCGGGGATGGAGCGTCCCGCCGTGGGGGCTGCTGCCACAGGACGCCGGTCAGTGCGAGGGCTCAACGTGAAATTCTGTGCGGAGGTGTCGATTCCAATGCGAGGGGTGTTGACCGCTCCGGGAAGGGGATTTTGCGATTACTGAACACGGAGAACTGAAAACATACGTCCGGCTCGGCGGGAGCCTCGCCCTCCCACGTGCGGAAACTTCCGGCTCGGCAGGAGCCTCGCGTTCCCGAGTGCGGAATGCTGAACAGGACCCCCTGAAACCCGGATCTCTAACAAACCAGCCCCTCCGCCAGCCCAGCCGTAGCGATTATTCGGCCTGTGACGGTGCGACAGGCTGTACCAACGGACTCTGTCAAAGGAATCCGCTCAGTTCCTGCGTTTTTCCCTGGGCAGAACGAACGCAGCGAATCGTATTGTACTGCAACAGACTGTTCGTCGAATAACACTCACGTGCGCACGTCGCAGTCTTGCCTGTCACCTTCAAGGTCCCTGCCGAAATCCGACGCATGCCCAATTCAACTTCCCAGCAGCTTGTCGACTCACTTGCCGCAAAGATCGCTGATCGCACTGCCAAAGTGGGGATCATTGGCCTCGGTTATGTCGGCCTGCCGCTGATCAGCGCCTTTGTGAACGCCGGTTTCCGCTGCATTGGCTTTGATGTCGATGCCGGCAAGGTGCAGACTCTGCTGCAGGGACGCAGCTACATTCGACACATTGCCTCAGAAACCGTGGCCGGCTGGATCAGCGGGGGGCATCTGGACCCTACCAGTGATATGTCACGGCTGGGCGAAGCCGATGCCCTGCTGATCTGCGTCCCCACCCCGCTCAACGAATCCCGTGATCCGGACCTGCAGTATATCGAATCCACCGCAGCGTGCATCGCAAAGGTACTGCGGCCAGGCCAGCTGGTCGTGCTGGAAAGCACCACCTACCCCACCACGACTCGCGATGTCATGGTGCCGATCCTGAATCGCAATCCATCCGGTCTGCAGTGTGGTCGCGATTTCTTCGTTGCCTTCAGTCCGGAACGTGAAGATCCGGGTAACCCGCACTTCACAGCAGCCGGAATTCCCAAGGTCGTGGGTGGCACGGACACCACCAGTGGCGATCTGGCGGCGGCCCTGTATGGCCACGCCATTGTCAGTGTGGTGCGAGTTGAGAACGCGGAAGTTGCAGAGGCCTGTAAGATCCTTGAGAACACCTATCGCGCTGTCAATATCGCCCTTGTCAACGAACTCAAGATGCTGTTTGACCGCATGGGGATTGACATCTGGCAGGTTGTTGACGCAGCCAAAACCAAGCCCTTCGGATTTCAGGCTTTCTATCCGGGCCCGGGGCTGGGTGGCCACTGCATTCCGATTGATCCGTTCTATCTCAGCTGGCTGGCTCGCCGGCAGGGCATGAGCACTCGCTTTATTGAACTGGCGGGTGAAGTCAACACCTTTATGCCTCGGTATGTCGTCGGCCGAGTCGGGGATTTTCTGAACGATGCTGGCAAGGCCGTGCGTGGCAGTCGCATCTGCATTCTGGGGATGGCCTACAAGAAGGACGTCGATGATCCTCGCGAAAGCCCGTCGTTTGAACTGATGGAGCTGCTGATGCATCGCGGTGCGGTGCTCAGCTACAGCGACCCGCACGTGCCGGCTCTGCCCAGAATGCGACACTATCATCTGCCACCGATGACCAGCACGCCGCTGACACCGCAGTTCCTGGCTGAACAGGACTGTGTCCTGATCAGCACGGATCACTCCGCCTTCGACTACCCGTTCATCGTGCAGCATTCGCGGCTGATTGTCGATACTCGCAATGCCACGAAGGCCGTAACCGCAGGCCGCGAAAAGATTCGCCGCGCCTGAACGCGGCCTGTTCCCCGTGAAAGGATGCACTCCATGACCGAACCAACCGGCTCGTCGCTGCAGCTCGCAGATGCACTGCAATGGCGTTATGCCACGAAACAATTTGATCCGCTGCGCACGATTTCCGCAGCCGACTGGAACCAGCTGCAGCAGGCTCTGCTGTTCAGTCCCAGCAGTTATGGACTGCAGCCGTGGAAGTTCATCGTGGTCACCAGTCCGGCCCTGAAACAGCAGCTGCCGGCCGTCTGCTGGGGCCAGAATCAGCCACGTGACTGTTCACACTTCGTTGTGCTGGCTGCTCGACGCTCAGTTGACGCCGCTTTCGTCCAGCAGTATCTGCAGCGCATTGCTGATATTCGTTCCGTACCCGTTTCGACTCTGGACGGACTGGGCGCGGCGATCCTTGGCAAAACGTCCCGCATGGGTGACCAGCAGCTGGCGTGGACAGCACGGCAGTGTTACATCGCTCTGGGCTTCCTGCTGCAGGCCGCCGCTGTGCTCAGAATTGATGCCTGCCCGATGGAAGGTATTCAGAGCGACCGCCTTGATCCATTACTGGGACTGTCAGGCTCGGAATACACCAGTGTGGTTGCCTGTGCACTGGGTTATCGGCATGCGGCCGATCGGGCGGCTCTGGATGCCAAAGTGCGTTTCGACGCCGCAGACGTTGTCATCTCTCTTTAATCACCTTCAGCACCGTCAGAAAACCCGCAGGAGTCCTGTTTCATGAGTGCACGCTGGATTGCTGATCGCATGCATCGCATCGATGCGTCGGGCATTCGCAAAGTGTTCGACCTCGCCGCTTCCATGCAGCGACCGATCAATCTCAGCATTGGACAGCCACACTACGATACTCCGCAACCCGTCAAGGATGCGCTCTGCAAAGCCGTGCAGGAAGGGCGCAATGCCTACAGTCAGACGCAGGGCATCGCCCCGCTTCTGAAGCTGCTGCAGGCGGATGTCGATACTCGCTATGGTCATCCCGACCGACAGGTCTTCGTGACCTCCGGCACCAGCGGAGGACTGGTACTGGCGCTGTTCACTCTGCTCAATCCCGGTGACGAAGTCATCGTCTTCGATCCGTGGTTCGTCATGTACCGGCATCTGACGACACTGGCTGGCGGCACCGTCGTTCCGGTTTCCACCTACCCGGACTTTCGTATTCGAGTGGATGCTGTGCGCCGCGCCATCACCGATCGAACTCGACTGATCATTTTCAACAGCCCCGCCAACCCCACTGGGATTGTTGCCACGGCTGAAGAAACCCAGGCCATTGCCGAGCTGGCTGCTGAACATGACATCGCTCTGATCAGTGACGAGATTTACCGGTCTTTTGTCTATGACCGTGAATTCACCAGCCCGGCCACCTGGAATGATCGCACCATCGTGATCGACGGGTTCAGCAAGTCACACTCCATGACCGGACTGCGTCTGGGTTTCATGCATGGCCCCGGATACCTGATCCAGCAGATGCTGAAACTGCAGCAGTTCACCTTCGTCTGTGCTCCGCATCCCGTGCAGTGGGCCGGATTGACTGCCTGGGAAATGGACCTGGAGGGCAATCGGGCCGACTACCGTCGCAAACGCGACCTGCTGGCCAACGGAGTCCGAAAGCATTACGAGATTCTTGGGGGCGAAGGTGCCTTCTATCTGTTTCTGAAAACGCCGTGGGGCACGGGCAGCCAGTTTGTTGCGGAGGCCATTCGGAATAATCTGTTGATTATTCCCGGCGGCGTCTTCAGCAGCAGCGATTCGCACTTCCGAGTGTCCTTCGCAGCGGCGGACGAGGTGATTCAGGAGGGTGCCGAGATTCTGTGCCGGCTGGCCGAACAGGGCGGACCATCAGCGTAAGCTGTTTCTGCATAGCACCTTACGGAACACCGACCGCGTGATGGAACAGGCCTGCGGGGCCCCCACTGGCATCACCACAGCCCCGCCACACCCCGCAAAAACCTCCCAAAACGCCAGAAACACCGGAACTGCACTCAGCAAACAATGCGGAAAATGCACGGAAATTCTTGCTCGAGCCTGAAAATCCGGTGATGATATTTGGGACGAGGCGGGATTTGTGGACAATAATACCCGTTTGAATGGTCTGACATCAGCGGCCACGCATGTTCCGGGCATGTTCGGCTGTGCTCATTCCGGCGGCAGGAAATCAAGGGAGCTTTTCATGAGATCGGTGCAACGACGAACACGGGGATTCACCCTGATTGAACTGCTGGTGGTGATTGCCATCGTCGCGGTCCTGGTAGCGATTCTGCTGCCGGCCGTACAGAAAGCTCGCGAATCAGCCAACAGAACTCGCTGCCTGAACAACATCAAGCAGCTCAGCCTCGCGATGCACAACTACCACGATTCGCACAACACTCTGCCACCAGGTTATGTGGCCACGGCTCTGTTTCTGGGTGACGCAACACCAACAGGAACTCGCTTCCGAGATCCCCGTGAGGCCTACCAGAATGTGCAGAATCTTGGTCTGCACGGTACCAGCTGGATGTTCCACATCCTGCCTTACCTCGAACAGTCCAACCTGTATGAACTGTGGCGTCCCGATTACAACGTCTTCGGAAACTCGGAAGTTCTGTTCGACAACGGTACTCAGTTGATCTGGCGGCAGCTCGGTTACGCTCCTGCTCAGGCTGAGATCAATGCGTTCTACTGTCCATCACGTCGCTCGAAAATCGACAACACAACGACATTCTCCCACAACAAGTATCTCGACACTGACGCACCACAGCGTCTGTCCACCGGCATTCGTGGTGGTGGCAATGACTACGTGGGCTGTGCCGGATCCGGTCGTCTGTTCAACCCACAAAGCCGGTCTGTCTATGACCTGACGTCTGAACAGATTCAGTACTACTCAGCCCAGCTGCTGACCCCGACAACAAACTTCAATCAGCTGTCCTTCAACACAGGCATCTTCACAGTCAACAGTTCTGTTCGGTTTGGGGACATCAAGGACGGTTTGTCTCAGACTATCATGATCAGTGAAGCCGAACGATTTGAAGGTCTGCGAGTTCCGAATCAGCGGACCGTCGATCAGGTCGCCAGCGATGGCTGGGCGTGGGGCGGACCTTCTACTCTGTTCACCACTCTGGACGGCCCCAACAAGAAGCTGTTCTGGGGTTACGCCGGGTCTGCTCACGGGGACATCATCATGGTGGGCCTTGCTGACGGTTCTGGCCGTACTGTTACCAAATCGATTGGTCTGCCGGTCTGGCAGAACCTCGGCAATATCAGCTCGGGTATCCCGGTTCCCAACTTTTAGGCCCTGCTGAATCCTGTTTGATATCTGCCGGGTGGCCTGAAAACTGGCCCCCGGCTTTTTTCTGCGCCGAAAATTGTGCCCGCCGGTCTTTTCACTGTAAGATCCCGGAATCGGTTTCCGTTCTCCCGAGGTCAGAGTCCAGCAATGACAATTCGTTTTACCTGTCCGGGCTGTGAATCCGTCCTGAAGATCAAGGATGAAAAGGCAGGCACTGACGCCAAATGCCCGAAGTGCAAGCGTCCGTTTGTGGTGCCGCAGCCTGACGAGGATGACGGTATCGAGATTGAGTCGCCGCCTTCGGACCCAGCGCCTGCCGCTGCGGTCGTCGCCCCGGTCGATCTGCCAATCGACCTGCCCGTTGATCTGCCTATTGACCTGACTCCGGAAGTCGCCCAGACAGAAGACTTTGACCCCGCGGATGTGCTGAACTCAGGGCGCCCTGCTGCCCGTCCTGGCGCGCCCCTCGCACCTGCTCCTCAGGCCGTTACCCCTGACCGCAGGCCGTCCATCGCTGAACTGATGAAGGACTTCGAGTCCACAAAGAAGAAGGACAAGTCCCGTAAATCCAGCGAGACTCCAAAAGCGGCTCCCTCTGCTGCTGAAACCACCAGCTCTGCAGCCGATGTACTGGCTCGCACCTACCAGCAGAAACGTGACGCTGCCGCCGCTCCGCCAACGCTCAGCAAAACCGACGCGCGGGCCGCCGAACAACGCGCTGTCGCCATCGACTTCATCAAAAATCGACTGCTCCCGGGGCTCGCCGTATTCTTCGTCCTCGCGTACGGTTGGTCCTGGTATATCAACCGTGAAATCTACGACGGACCTCCGCTGTTTGAAGTCAGTGGAGTCGTCACAAAAAGTGGGCAACCGCTGGCCGGAGTGCGAGTGGAATTCGGACCGGAAGCTGCTGGAAGCGAAGAGCAGGTGCTGCAGGCCAGCGCCATCACCGATGATCAGGGACGTTTCCGACTTTCAGCTTTCGCTGGTCAGTACGGCGCACCCGCCGGCAACTATGTCGTCGGATTATCAGACGCATCCGGCATTCCGCTGAAGGTCGCGGAAGAAGACCTGCGGAAAACGGTTTCTGCAGATGGTTCCAACGAATTCGAATTCAAACTCTGAAAACGACGAATTGCAGTTCGCGAATGTCAACGCTGATCATTGACTATGGTATGGGCAACCTTCGCAGTGTGCAGAAGGCCTTTGAGTGTATTGGGGAACCCGCTGTCATCAGCTCGGATCCGCGGGACCTTGCAACAGCCGAACGTGTCGTCCTGCCGGGGGTTGGTGCGTTCCGCGATGCCATTGAAGCCATTCATCGCCACGATCTCGCCTCGGCTATCCGCGATCACATCGCCGCCAACCGACCATTTCTCGGCATCTGTCTCGGACTGCAGCTGTTGTTCGACCGTTCACTTGAGGACGGAGAACATGCGGGGCTTGGAATCATCCCGGGAACGGTCCGTCGATTCGAACTGCCCGCCGAATTCAAGATCCCGCATATGGGCTGGAACCAGTTGCAACCCGCGCGCAGCCCGGCCCCGGCTCTGCTGCAGGGACTGCCCGAAAAACCATGGTTTTATTTCGTGCACAGTTATCACTGTGTGGCTGAAGACTCAGATTGGGTGGCAGCCACAGCGGACTACGGTGGACCGTTCCTCGCCGTCGTCGCCCGCGGCAATGTGATGGCAACACAGTTCCACCCGGAAAAAAGTCAGGCTGCCGGGATGCAGTTGCTGCGAAATTTCCTTGAAGCCACCCGGACGGCTCAGGTTTGACCGGCTGAAACCCCGAAATTCCGGGAAAAATCCGCTTTCCCGACTCCCGACCAGTCTGCCGTTTTCCGCTTCGACTCAATTTGACTAGACTTCTCCGTTCGTTTTTCGTCCACCGCCCCCGATTCATCGACACCGATACCCATGATTGTCAGCCGCCGCTGGCTGGCGGACTATGTGCCGCTGCCGGAATCCACCGCAGAACTGACTCGCAGACTGACGCTTGCCGGACTCAATCTGGAAGAATTCCACGATGTCACTGAGGGACTCAGTCAGCCTGACATCGCGGTGGATCTGGAAGTCACCAGCAACCGTCCGGACTGTCTGGGTCACCTTGGCGTGGCTCGCGAAGTCTCCGTGCTGTTTGAACAGCCGCTGACCATTCCCGCCGCTGCTGTTGCGGAATCCGGCGATCCCGCAGCAACTGCGATCTCGGTTTCAATCGCCTGCCCGGACCTGTGTCCCGAATATCATGCTCGAGTCATCCGTGGTGTCCGTATCAAGCCATCCCCGCCATGGCTTCAGGATCGGCTCCGGGCTGTCGGCATCAATTGTGTCAACAACATCGTCGATGTCACCAACTACGTGATGCTGGAGTGTGGTCAGCCGCTGCATGCCTTTGATTACGATCGACTGCAGGGGCGTCAGATCATCGTCCGCCGCGCGACAGGCTCAGAAAAAATCCGTGCCATCGACCAGCGCGACTACCAGCTCACAGATCAGATGTGTGTGATCGCCGATGCTGAAAGACCGGTGGCTGTGGCCGGCGTCATGGGTGGACTGGACACGGAAATCTCTCCCGGTACGGTGAACGTTCTGATTGAAGCGGCTGCCTTCTCGTCAATGTCTGTCCGCGCTACTGCTCGCAGTCTGCGGCTGCACAGCCCCTCGTCCTACAGGTTCGAGCGGCGAGTGGATCGCAGTCGACTGGATTGGGCTTCCCGTCGCTGCTGCGAACTGATTCTGCAGACAGCCGGCGGTACTCTGCTGCAGGGTTCCGTCGTCGCTGGCACAACGGATGACGGCCAGCGACCGCCTGTCACCCTGCGCTTTGCCCGTGTCGGACGATTGCTGGGTATCGAAATTCCGAAATCTGACTGCGTCCGCATCCTGCAGCAGCTGGGACTGCACCTGCTCAGCAGTGACGAAACTCAGGCCGTCTTCCAGCCTCCCTCATGGCGCGCCGATCTGACTCGCGAATGCGATCTGATCGAAGAAATCGCACGCATCCACGGCTACGAACATATCCCCACAGACGCTCCGCTGCCCGTCGTTGCCGCCACAAAAACGCGGCGTGAACGAGTGCTTGAAACGGTCCGCTCGCAACTTGTTGCTGCCGGAATCTCTGAAGCCCTCACACTGTCATTCGTCAGTGAAGCCCAGCGAACCCTGTTTCAGCCCACGGGACCGCGCAATCCCGTGGCCGTCAGCCATTCCAGTCGCAGCCACGAAAATCAGCTGCGACAGAGCCTGATTCCCAGCCTGCTGCAGTGTCGCCGACAGAACGAACGACACGGCACACTGAATGCCGAACTGTTCGAAATCGCTCGTGTTTACCTGTCCGCCGGACAGAAAGAACCCGAGGCTCAGGCGGAACCACTGTCCATCGGCATCGTCACTGGTCGCTCCTTTGCACAGTTGCTGGGTATTGTTGAAAACCTTGTGCAGGCACTGGCTCCACAGGCCCTGCTGACTGCGTCGCCAGCCGATCGACCTGAATTCCTTGCCGGACGCGGTGCAGAACTCCACGCCGGCGGAATCCTGCTTGGCTGGATCGGGGAACTCTCGCGGCCGCTGCTTGATACCAGCGAACTGCAGGACGGTGCCACCGTTGCTGAACTCCGCATTCCCGTACTGGAAACACTGTTCCAGCCCGCTCGCAGCTTCACACCACTGCCACGTTTCCCCGCGATCTCGCGCGACCTGAACTTTGTCCTGCCCGAAGCTGTCTCGTGGACGCAGCTGTCCACCACTGTCAAAGACAGTGCCGGACCACTGCTGCACGAAGTCTCCTTCAACAGCCAGTATCGTGGCAAACAGATTGCTGCAGATCACAAGTCCTACGTGGTAACCTGTCGCTTTCTGGCACCCGACCGCACTCTGACGGCAGACGAAGTCGATGCCGCGGTACAGGGCATCATCGCGGCCTGCCAGTCGCAGCTCGCTGCCGCTCTTCGCGCCTGATCGCGTCCCTGATTCATCTCAATGGCTGAACCATGAAACGAGTGCTTCTGAAATCCAAGATTCATCGAGCGACTGTGACGGACGCCAGTCTGCACTACGAAGGCAGCATTACGATCGATCCGCTGCTGATGGAAGCCGTTAATATCGTCCAGTGGGAACAGGTGGATGTCTACGACATCAATAATGGCAGCCGACTGACAACCTACGCTATTGCCGGTGAACGAGGATCCGGAGTCATCTGTCTGAATGGTGCAGCCGCACGACTGGTCCAGCCTGGTGACCTCGTCATTATCTGCAGCTACGCGGAATTCAGTGAAGAGGAACTGCAGACTCATCAGCCACAGATCGTGCTGGTGGATCCGCAGAACCGCGTTGTGCGGTCCTGCGATACCTGATTTCCACAAATCCACACTCAGCGATTGTCAGGTACCGACTTCTCAGCCGCTGTTGACTCCCGAAACCACCGCAATCCGTAGTCGTTGCCTGGTTCGCGATACATCGCATGGATGTGTTCGGCCGGCTTTCCGCCCATGGACTGCGGCGCATATTCCAGGAATACTGACGGCCCCTGCACTCGGTAGCTGGAGGCTCCGTCGGCCGTTAACGCTCCGCGCCACGAGAACCACGTGTCGTCCAGCCCTTTTTCCAGCTCCCCTCGACGCTCGCCGGCATCTTCAGCATTCAGCAGACCCACTCGCAACAGCAGCAGCGACAGCAGCTGCTGTCGCTGCTCAGCCGACAGATCCCTGCCCTGAATTCCTTCCGGCTGCGGTACCATGTCATCTCGACCGGGACCCCAGACCATATCTCCAAAACGCTCACTGACCACTGCTTTGCCACGCTGCTCGACAGTCAGCGACTGCACCAGCTTCGCTGCCACCGCAATCTCCTCGGACATCTGCGAGACAGCACGCTGGCCGGCTTTGTAATGCATCGGCTGACCGCCGGTCAGCGAGGGCGCCAGAGTAATCTTTGTGCCGACAATCGTCGCGTTCACCGCCAGATGATGACCGCCAAACTGCCACATCCACGCCTCTTTCAGAGAAGGCTGTCCCAGCACTGCAAAGTAGAATTCGTCTCGGCCAAAAATCACGCGACCCCGTCCGGCACCCGAGTTCAGCTGCTCATCCGCCTCCACGTTGTCCACCACTGCCTGATAACCGGCTGGACTCAGCGTAGCCTTCAGCACCCCCATCACAGCACTCCGCTGCGACTCGGACAAATCTCCCATCCGCAGTCCGCGGCGAGCAAAAATGCCGCTCGGAAGGTTCGACCAGCGCAACCGCTGCTCGTCATCATTAAAACGAAAACTGACCGCCTGACGCTGCGATTCTGACAGTTGCCCGAACAGTGATTCCGTCGCTGCCACGACCTGCGCGGATTGATCCACATTCGCCTGCTGACCACAGACCTCCGGCTGCACGGCCAGTAGTACCATCAGGCCCCACACACAGCATTGCAGGCCTGCCTGCAGCCATTTTGCGACACATTGCATGATCTCTGTCCTTATCCCTGTCCCGGAAAAACCCCCGAATCCGTCACCAAAACCCCGGATTCTTCGCTCCGATACCGCTGATTCCGGTGTTTTTCCCCGGAATCAGAGCTTTCCGGGCTTTTTCCCGTCACGTTCCACTCGCCGTGGTTAAGTTCACCTAACGGCAGGAACTTTGCAAATGAACGAACACACAAAAACCGTCATGCGACAGTGGACACTCGCGCAACCCGTGGTGTCCGCCTTCATTACGGCGATCGTCCGCGATTTCACAGACCGCGACGATGTGCTCCAGGAGACTGCCGTCGCCGTGCTCGAAAGCAGTTCCCGCTACGACTCAAGCCGCCCCTTCCTCGCCTGGGCACTGGGCGTCGCCCAGAACCAGATTCGTCTGTACCTGCGACGCAGCAGTCGTGACCGCTTACTGTTGAACGACAGCCTTGTCGAACTGGTAGCCGACTCCTTCGAACGCGTCTCCTCCACCGACTACCTGCGTCAGCTGGAACATCTGCAGGAATGCCTTGCTGAACTTCCACAGCGCGAACATCAGTTGCTGGAATTGCGATACAGTCGTGATCTGAAACCTGCCGCTATGGGGCAGCTCCTTGATATGAACCCCAACACGGTCTCCAAGGCCCTGCAGCGAATTCGCGATCAACTGCGGACCTGTCTGGAACGTCGCACAGCCGCGGAGGGTCCGCTATGAACAGTGGGGCCGCAGACCAACACGCACAGCTGCTGATCCACGGTTATCTGGATGATCAGCTGAATGCCGAACAGTTACTGCAGCTGCAATCGCTGCTGCAGCAGTCTCCGCAGCTTGCTGACCAGTTTGCTCAACAGCATCTGCTGCACGATCGCCTGCGCAACCCCGGTCTGTTGTCTGCAGCCGTTCCCACAGGCCAGCTTGCGGTTTCGCATGGTTCAGTTTCCGTGGCTCAGCCGAACGCTCGCAGTCGTCGTCGCCGTCTGCGTCGTTCGCTGACACTGGCCGGAATTCTGCTGATCAGTGTCTCAGCAACTCTGCTGTTCTGGTCGGGACTGGCAGGAACTCCAGCCTCCGCCGCCTCCGCCGAACTGCAGCGACTGCTGATGGCCAGTTCGCGACAGGCTGATCGCACGTGGCAGCTGTCCATCGAAGAAACGGCCGCTCC
>CAXBSH010000140.1:0-12596 GCA_963977705.1 uncultured Planctomycetaceae bacterium | reverse complement strand
GCCAGCCGCGGATGCGCCGTTGCCACTGGAACAGGCTCTCAGCCAGGTTGCCGTTGGGTAGTCAGCACAGCGATAGCACCTGTCAGCTTACGCTGACGGCTTGCCCGATCCTGCCCCTGGGACCACCGAGCACCAGCTCGGTGATGGCACCTGCGTACTTGCGGCTCGGCGGGAGCCTCGCCCTCCCAGGGGGAACTTCACTGACCACGGCTTTCCGCTGGCATGTCGTGGCGAAAAACCATCAACACTTGCACACCACAATCCCACCGCGCAAACGATTTCCAAAGCCTTATCGCCCGGTGCTCACAATTCCACTGTGCTGCCGGGGGCCATGACCAGCGGCGCAGCACTGGTGTTCTGACGAACCTGCTGGGCCCATAACGTGATATCCTGCTCGATCACCGGGAACGTCGAATAATGACAGGGAATTGCCAACTGCGGCTGCAGCAGGCGAATGGCAGCCAGCGAATCTTCGGGACCCATCGTGTAATTGTCACCCACCGGCAGAATAGCAGCCTTTAGACCAGCCGCACCAATCAGTGACATATCCGAGAACAGTGCCGTGTCGCCCGCATGATAGACATTGCCTTCGGCCGTTTTGAACAGCAGCCCCGCCGGATTGCCTCCATAGGTCCCGTCAGGAAGCACAGAGCCATGGTGAGCAATCGTCAGTTTCAATATTCCGAAGTCAAAACGAAAGCTGCCTCCAAGATGCATATCATGCGTCCGAGGAACTCCCTGTTTCTGCAGCCACTGACAGATTTCATGGTTGGAAATCACCAGCGCGTTGGTGCGTTGAGCAATCTGCACGGTATCACCCACGTGGTCTCCGTGTCCATGTGACACCACAATGTAATCGCACTGCACCTGATCAGCCGCAATCGTGTTCAGGGGATTGCCGGTCAAAAACGGATCAATCAGGATTCGCTGACCGCCAACTTCCAGAGCAAACGCACTGTGTCCGAAAAATGTCAGTTTCATTGTGCAGATCTCCGCGGCAGAAGTGTCGGACTATTGAATTCCAAGATTGGCCTGCATGTTGCGTTTATAAGCTTCCACACCCGGCTGACCGTAGGGATTCGTACCTACCAGTCGCCCCTCGACCACTGTGGCCAGCATCAGCATCTGGAACAGCTGGCCCAGAGCATGTTCGGTCAGACCGGGCAACCGCAGGTCGGCAGTGGGTCGCCCGACATCGGCATAAGCCTGATTGGTTCCTGCAATAGCGGCATCAAGGATCCGGGGCAGAGTAGTTCCCGCTAATTGGTTCAAACGATCTTCATCCAGCCGATGGGCAGCCACAGCAAGCGGCGCCAGCACGGGTGGACCTGGCAACAGATTTGTAATCAGTTTATCCCGTCGACCTTCCTGATGCTGCTGCCCGCGACTGTGCAGGTCACGAGTATTCACCACAGTCAGTGGAGTGGCACCGCGTTCGTGTTTTCCAAGGCTTTCGCTGAGCAGCTGATCGTACCACAGCCCCACGGCTTCAAGACGACTGCCCCACGTCGACAGGACTCGGCAGTTCAGCCCGTGATCAACTTCGAAGGCATGGCACACGGCAACGAACTGCAGCACAACATTCTGATCAAACGGGGCCCGCCGGAAATGATCCGTGAGGTCCGCCGCCCCCTGCAGCAATGCTCGAATGTTCAGACCTGCAGCGGCGGCCGGCAGCAAACCCACAGCCGTCAGCACAGAGAACCGTCCGCCAATACCATCAGGGATCGAGAACACATCGCGGTATCCCGCTGCCGCAGCCAGACTGCGAAGCCGACCGGATTCCCCTGTCACCGGAACGATCAGGTCCCGCTCCAGACCCGCAAACCGTCGCTCCACAAAATCCCGAAACGCGCGGAAGGCCACTGCCGGTTCCAGAGTTCCCCCGGATTTGCTGATGCTGATGACAGCCGTGCGACCGTCCACAGCGTTGGGATTTGCGGCAGCCCGCTGATCCAGCAGTGACAGCAGTTCCTGCTGGCGGTCCGAGTCCACATTCCAGCCGTCGAAATACAGCCGCGGAGCTCCCTGGCGGGAAGTGCGACACAGTTCATTCCAGCAGGCAGGGCGAAGGGCTTCGAACATCGCTCGCATGCCCATGTAGGAACCACCAATCCCCAGCACCACCAGCGAATCAGCCAGCTGCTGCAGCCGTTTGCCACTGTCTTCAAGGCGAGCGACCAGACTGCTGGCCCGATTTCCCTGCAGGTCTGCCAGCAGCTCCTCTGGCCACTGAATAAACCCGGCGTCCAGCGGCTGTCGCTCGGCCGGCAGTGGCTGACCACTCTGCCACTGGTCCACATCATTCAGAGTTTCATCACGAGCCGCCTCAAGAGCAGCCTGCAGTCCAGCAAGTCGGCCGGGACGCAGCAGCCTTAATGCGGCATCCGGATGATATGTAAGCAGAGGACCAGTCATATTGGCAGGACTTTGGAAAGGTGTGACAACGGAAGGAAGCGGCAACTGAGCAGCCAGCACAGACGATCCGAGGGACTATGAATACGCAGCGTCGGACATGGAGCATAACGAAACCGACTTCCCACGGCATTTCACTCCGGGTGACACCGTGGAGATTCCCGCGGCTGCACTGCGTCACCGGCGTCTCCGGTCATGCAGTTGCAACACCCGCGCCATCCCACTAACCTTCTTAATCCTGCCGACAGACATTTCAGTCAGTCGCAGAAAGTCCTCTGAATTGAAGGAATACGGCAGTCCCGGAATCGCGACTGCCGCGGTAAATCACATGGAATGGCAGGCGTGGCTGACAATTGCAGTAACCGTCGCGACCCTGATCGCACTGGCGTTTGATCGCCCGGCTGATCTGGTGTTCATGGGATCGCTGATTGTACTGACTCTGGCAGGGGTTGTGGACTTCAAGTCCGCCTTCGAAGGTTTTATCAGCCCGTCCCTCCTGATGGTCGCGGCGTTGTTTGTCGTTACCTCAGGACTGAAAGAGACGGGCGTGGTGGACTATGTCGGAGCCCGAATTCTGGGCCCGGTACGTACAGAGCTGACGGGATTGGCTACGCTGATCTGCTTTGCGATCGCCGTCTCCGCATTCATGAACAACACGCCGATCGTCGCGATGCTGATTCCTGTTGTTCTGAAATGGTGCCGCAAGAATCATGTGCCGCCGTCGAAACTGCTGATTCCCCTCTCATTTGCCACAATTCTGGGTGGCTGTTGTTCGCGGATCGGAACCAGCACCAATCTGGTTGTTGATGGTTTGATGAAGAAATCCGGTTTACCGGGCCTTGAAGAAATGCAGTTCTTTGAAATCGGTCGGGCTGGTCTGCCCTGTGCCATCGTGGGGGCGATCTATCTGCTGACATTCGGACGCCTGCTGTTGCCCGCTCGTAAAGAGCTGCTGGCCCAGTTCGGCGAATCGATGCGTGAATATCTTGTCGAAATGAAGGTGTCCGCCGGTTGTCGTCTGATCGGTCAGACCATTGAGGCCGCCGGCCTGCGCGGTCTGCCCGGTCTGTTTCTGGCTGAGGTTGACCGTCGCGGGTCCATCATCGCGCCTGTCAGTCCGGATACTGTTCTCGAGCAGGACGATCGTCTGGTCTTCACCGGAATCGTCGACACCATTGTGGACCTGAAGAATATTCCAGGGCTGGAACCCGTTGCGGCAGGTGAGGATTCAGGCTCTGCGGTCGCTCGGCAGCGCCGCTTGTGTGAAGCGGTCGTCAGTCGGTCGTCACCATTGATCGGCCAGACCGTCAAAGCCTCACAGTTCCGTTCTCATTACAACGCGGCAATTGTGGCCATTCATCGAAATGGCGAACGTGTCACCACAAAGATCGGTGATGTCTGTCTTGAAGCCGGTGATACCCTGCTGCTGCAGACCGGTGCCAACTTTACTCAGGCACATCGCAACAATCCCGATTTCTACCTCGTCAGTGATGTCGATGGCTTCCAGGTGGCGCGGCAGGAACGCTGGTGGATCGCTGTTGTCATCTTTCTGGCATTGCTGGCAGCCATGGTGCTGCTGCCTGGGGATCGAGCAACCCTTGCAGCGTTCCTTGCCGGTGGACTGATGATTCTGACTCGCTGTATGTCAACAGCAGACGGTCGACAGGCTGTTGAATGGCCCGTTCTGATTGCCATCGGCGCGTCCTTCGGCCTCGGTACTGCACTCGACAAATCCGGTGCCGCGGAATACCTCGCGGCACAGTTGATTCACCTGACTCAGCCGTTCGGCCCGATCGCTGCTCTGGCAGCAATTTACTGTGCCACAATGGTTCTGAATGAGCTGATCACAAATAACGGGGCAGCCGCAATTGCATTTCCATTCTGCCTGCAGGCAGCCGAATTGTCGCATAGTCACCCGCGGCCGTTTGTGATGGCCGTCGCACTGGCCTCGTCATTCGCTTTCGCATCGCCGGTGGGGTACCAGACACACATGATGGTCTTTGGGCCCGGGGGCTACCGCTTCAGTGACTTTGTACGCTCAGGACTGCCACTCAACCTGCTGATGATGATTGTCAGCGTACTGCTGATCCCGATACTCTGGCCTTTCGCTCCACCACCGCAGCCACCAGCAGCCGAAGATCTCAAGGCTGCAGTCGAGGTCCTGCAGGAGCAGCCGGACCTGAATGTCGAGCCGGGCGCACGGTTCCCGTCGCTGGCCCGTTCCATGCAGGAGCCTCGACAGGGCCACCCGCTCGAATGACACGTCCCTGATCCGCTGCGGCAGATGCCTGCATGACACCGGACGAAGACTCGCGGGATACAGCCACCTCGAAACCTCCACCGCGAGGCTCGCGAGCGTTGCCTGACAACTCCGCCAGCAGGGCTCGCGATCGTTCGGCTGTCTGCCGATCCGGATGTTCACTTAACGCCTGCTGCAGCCATTGTATGGCGTCCGCATTCCGCGATTGCTCATGCAGAATCCAGGCCACGTTGTAACACGCAGCCGGACGACCAACAGAAAACGTCAGATGCGGCAATGCATCCTGAATCCGCCCGGCTCGCACCATGGATATCCCCACCTGATAGCGGGCATTCTGGTCGTTGGGCGCCAACTGACACACCTTCTCACAAACCTGCAGACATTGCTCCCAATCCTCGGCAGATGAATGCAGACTCATAAGTTGCAGTTGCACCTCCACATCCTGCGGATGTGCCACAGCAGCCTTCTGAAGCACGCTCAAAGCCTGTTCACTGCGCCCAGTAGCCGCCTCAATCCGCGCAATCCCCAACTGTGGGTGGACGCTTTCCGGATAGGCAATGGACAAATCACGGTACGTCTTCATCGCCTCGGCGTACTGCTCCTGGTCCTCCTGATACAGGGCCCAGGCCAGCAGGTTTTTCTCGGTGTTCTTACCAAACATCCGCCGAGCCTCACGAAACTCGGGGCTCACCGGTTCTAAGACATTGCGGCGAGCAAATGGAAGGCTGAACCGTGATGCTTTGCCATCGTCAGTGACCATCGCACAGCCCACCTGCAGGCAGAGCAGCAGCAGTGCAGACAGTGGACGAGGAACAGGCAACATGGTGAATGACATCCTCTGTAACACCGCAGTCGGATCCGGTGGCGTGGTGATACCACACCTCCTCCGCCTTCATCGAATGCGAGTTCAACCAGACAACAGGAAAAGTCCACCCAGTCTCGTTGCCCCCGCCCTCCACCACGCTCACGCATCGGCAGAAATCGCTGCACGTGATCCCGCTGCGGTGGTCTCTGCGGAAGCCGCCTGAACTGTCTTCACGGCCCGCTGGCTCCGCTGCCGGCAGAAATCCCCGGCGTCACCGTATATCCAGTCCGGCCGATCCCGCCCTGCGAACCGCCACCACCACCCATACCACCACCCATGCTGGAGCCACCACCGCCGTTACCCATCAATCGTGGTGTAGGCGTATTGTTCAGGTACTCCTCTGCGATCCTCGCCACTTCAGCGGCTGGTCGCCCGATTTCTTCGCACGACCGAAACATAATCTCTTCCGGAGCCTGACCGGGACGCATGGCTGCCACCGCCTCAGCCACCGAAACGCGACGGATTTCATCGCCATCCGGGTTGTGGGTCGCCTGCACATAAACATTTCGCCGCTGTGGGGGCACAGTAAACAAAATGTACTCAAGGTGAATACGACCGGCTGTATTCAGTGTCTGAGTCGTAGCATCAAAGTGGCGATCATAAAGAGTTGTCTGATCCTGCCAGCCAAGTGCGGTCTGCGTATCAACCATTCGGTGTACGGCCAGACTGTCCTGTTCTGAATACGGATGAGGCCAGTAGTGCTGAGAATAATAGGCGTGGGTGAACTGCTGTTTGGGCGCCGTGGACCGAGGCGCAGCGGGCCACACCTTGCCCTTCCATCGTGACTGCCGCACGCCAGGTGGCAGGGTCGCCTTTTCAGCCCACCACGAATCAGATCCGGGCTTGTGCCGACTGGTGGGATCATCCCGCTCAAACAGCCCATTGGTCATGCAGCCCGAGAGCATTCCGGCCAGAGCCAGCATAGGCAGGGTTCTGAAAAACATGGTTGGCAACCCCGAACTCAAGGATGATCACAGAGAGCGCAGACGGCCGCGCATTCCCTGCATTCATATCGGAGAACGCGGACGGAAATGGCAGTGAAAACGCTGCAGCCCGCAGAGCCCCGCCAATCGGAACAAACAACCCACTCCACGCAGACAACACATTCCTCCAAAACCCCCGACTGAACATCATAGTCTGCTGGAGAACGTTCACGTGCAGAACCGCTGCAACCTGCAAAGACCGACTTTTGACGGCCTGTTGCGGAATTTCAACACTCGCTCTCAGGGCTTTCTTAATCACGCAGGATGAGTCCGGGGAAAGATTGCTATATTCGCGGAGTTGGGTAGCTGCGAAAGATACACAAACCAGACACATCAAAATCAGCAGAAACACCCGGTCGTCCGGCTGGCCACGGTGTTTCAATACGAACAGGGTGCATTCGGGATGTCCATGCCATCGCTGCTTAAAGCATCAGCGAGCAGATTCACCAGCAAAGCAGCACCGCTGCTGGTGCCTCTGTACGACCAGCGTGTTGGCCCATGGCAGATTGCAGGTGATGGAACTTTTGTTTGTGGTTCAGCAGCAGATGCTCAAATCTGCATTCAGCATTCAGGACTTCGCGATCAGCACTGCCGTTTCGAATTCCGGGAAGGTCATCTGACGGTTTTCCGGATGGCGGGGCAGGTCTGGGTCAACGAAGTTCCGGTCTTCCACGATCTTCCGCTTGAGCCTGATGATGTTGTCAGTCTGGGCAGCCTGACAGTACGAATTCAATCGGGCGATCCACTGCGTCCTCAGGTTTCAGATGACGACGGAATCATTCGGCGTCCGATTCTGCTGGGCATCAGTTCGCCTGCAGTGATCTTCACCGGTGGATCAGATCGCAGATTTCATCAGGTCTTTCCACGTTCCCCACGATCGGCATCAGCTGCGGCTTCTAATCGCACCGAACAGCCTGACGTACAGAGCGATGCGATCAGGGTTCGCCAACTGCGTGAACGTGAGTCGGAAGTTGCCCTGCGTGAAAGTCGCCTGCAGTCCGACGAAACACGGCTGGCAGAACTACTGGAAGAACTGGAGCAGGCGCGTGCCGATCTGAGGCTTGAACAGCAGCTGGTCAGTCGCCAAAGCTCAGACCGACTGCTGCTTGAACAGCGGCAACGGCTGGCCGACAGTCGTTTGGCAGAAGCCAGTGCGATTCAGAACGAAGCCCTCGCTTTGCAGCAGAAACTTCAGCGGGAGCGACAGGAACTGGATGCGCAGGCAGCCCAGTTGCAGCAGTTGCGTGATAGTCTGACACAGCAGGCAGCTCGTCAGCAGGCAGCAATTTCCGAGGCTGAAGCACGACTGGCCGAACAGCGCCAGCAACTTGATCAGCAGCGTGACACATTTGCACAACAGCAGCAGCAGGCCGAACAGCAGCGACTGCAGCTGGCAGCCCAGCAGCAACAGGTCGTGCAGCAGCTGGCTGAGCTTGAATTGCAGAAGGACCACCGGGATCTGCAGCTGGCCCAGCAGGCAGCCGCCCTTCAAGAGCAGGCAATCCAGCTGCAGCAGGCACAGGCCATCGCCGCCTCCGATCGGGATCAGCTGGCGGGTCGTCTGCAGGCTCTTGAGGTTCGTGAAGCGGCACTGTCCGAACGCAGTCGGAAAGTCCACGCTGCCGCACTGACCAATGCCACGCTGGACAATGCTCAGATTCAGCAGTGGAGCCACCTTGAGGCTCGCGCCGCTGAGCTTGCCGTTCGTGAAACGGAACTGGCAGGCCGAGTGGCGGATGTCTGTCGCTGGCGTCGCCAGCAGGCCGCAAGACTGCTGCAGCAGCGAGTGGAACTGGACGCGGCGGCTGTCGAGCTGCGACAACAGAAATCAGCTCTGCGTCTGAAAACTCGCGAACTTGAGGCCCTGGAAAACTCACTGAATCAAAAACTCACTGAGATTTCGCACAAGGCAACTGCCGACTTCCCTGAGCATCCTGAACACTCTGCACGACAGGCAGAACTGGAAGCCGAACTGGAAGCCGCGCGGGTCCAGCAGCAGCTGATCACACAACAGCTGACAGCAGCGCTGACGACCTGCGAAAAGTATCATTCCACACAGAACTCACTACTGGCTGCACAGGATGCGCTGTGCCAGCGTGATCAGCAGATGCAGGATCTGCAGCTGCAGCTCAGTTCCGCCGTAGGCTCAGTGGCCGAACGCGACACTCTGATTCAGGAACTGCACCGGCAGCTTTTAAATCTGCTGAATGAACGGCGTTCGGAACCCGTTACCACTTCGCCGGATATCAGTCAGCCGACACATTCTGCACAGTCTGTTGACGAAGCAGAAATGACAGAGCCCGCCCCGGTGCAGGAAGCTACCGTACAGGAAGCCACGGTGTCGGTCAGCCAGCACATGGAACAGCCGGCACAGGTTCCTGAGCAACTCATCGCCGCTGAAACCGTATTGGAAGCTGCGGGAAGTGAATTACTGCAGGCTCACAATCAGTCGTTGCTGCACATCCTGCCTCCAGGAGTTCTGCACAATGAACTGTTTGCTCTCCTGCAGCTTTCACATCCCGACAGATTTGACGCAGCATTGAACATCGCAACCTCGAGCGCATCTGACGAGACAGAAGACCTGTCGTCCAGCAACATTGTTCCGGTCCTCGATGATCAAACTGCCAGAATGCTGCAGGAATCATCCCCGGAAGTCCGCGCACATATTGAAAAACTGCTGTTTGACCGCCGCAGGACAGAAGACGAGGCCCCGGAAATGCCAGCACCCAAATCCACAGCATCGCCACGACGTCCCGGCACTCGTTCCGGTACGCAGCCGGAAAAGAGCGAACCAATATCGCCAATGCGCCCCGCTAAGTCCTACATCGATGAATACAACCGAGGTGCGTTCGTTATCGGTGACGAACGTGCTGCGTTTGAGGTTGCGGCCGAGGCCGAAGCCGCTGCGGCTGGCAGCCTGCAATCAGCTGCGGCGGCACAATCCGCACCCGCAGCCACCGAGGTTGCACCAAGGTCCATAGCCGATGAAATCGTACGAAGTACCCGTCGCACCAACACCAACGTGGCACTGAATCAGCACCTGAATGAACTGCGAAAGATCGCATCCGAGGCTTCACAGACCGCCATTATCCGGCACTCACTCAGACGCCATCGCAAAGGGTTTCTTGTTCGCACATCGGCTATGGTCGCCAGTATGGCAGCGGTGGTCTGGAGTCCGCCGTGGCTTCTGCTGTGGACGCAGAATCGTGACTTCGCCTTCTGGGGACCACTCGCTCTGCTGACGCTCACCTGCCTTGAACTGACCCGAAAACTGGTGCTGGTACTGCGACTGGAACGCAGGAAGATCGTCGCTCCGATCGCCCCCGTACGTCCGGCCATGCCACTGGCAGGTGTGTCACCCCTACTGCCTGAACCCGATGGGGAACTTGAAGATCAGCATCCGCTGATCTGAAGACTGAGTTCGTGTCGTGACTCTGAACAGGCCAGCCTGCCCATCGCCACGGATCATGACTGTCAAACTGCCAGCCAGAGCCGCTTCCGTGAGCGACAAAGCACCGAGCGCCCGTCAATATCACCGTCACACATCCCTACTGCAGCGAGCCCCTGTTGACACTTACCAACGGCTAGCCACCACCTCTGAAAAACTGGCTCCACGTAGAATGCTATGCGCGCTGTTGCTGTGCCGCTTGTCAGTTGTCAACGATCAGTGCACGCAATGTTCCCACTGGGAGGGCGAGGCTCCCGCCGAGCCGAAAGCGGTGGTCAGTAGTCAGTGGTCAGTAGTCAGTGGTCAGTGGTCAGTGGTCAGCCAAAATGTAGCCCGGGCATTCCTGCCCGGCTGTCTTTGGCCCGCACAAAACCGCACCCCTTCGCGGCCTACGTTTGCCCGTCGATAAGACAATCCCTGGGTTGCTAAATACTCAGCGTAGCGCGCCTTTGGATCGTTACCGATCTGGTGTTCGGTGGTCGTAGCATGGGCTTCAGCCCATGTCGTCCACTGCGTTCAAACCCATCGTGGCGAGCCGTTAGGGTAAGCTGACGGGTGTTGTGGTGGTGCTTTTGTGGTCGTGTGTTTTGCACCACGGAGGACACAGAGGGACACGGAGAATCGCAAAGGGGGCGGGGGATTTTTTAACCACGAAAGACACGAAAACACGAAAGAACGAATGATCGTGGGGTGATTTGTCGAGCGGTTGGCGGGGGCTGATGGGTGTGGTGTTGATCCGAAGTTTATGGGGCTGACTGCAGCAGTGGCAGGGGGTTCCACGAGGCGAAGTACATGGCCTGAGGGACGGTGGATGCGGCGAATTGTTCGCTGAGTGAGGGCTGGCGTGCGGTGGCCCCCAGCAGCACATCAACAAGTCCGGGGGTGGAGCGGTATTCGAAGACTTCATACTGTGTCAGCTGCAGTTGTTCGGCCAGTGCTTTGACGACGTCTTCCTGATAGCCGAGGGCATCGACGAGGTGGTTATCAAGGGCCTGCTGTGCGGTGTAGATCTGGCCTGTGGCCAGTGCGCGGACGGCGGCGTCGTCCAGTTGTGAGCGACCGTTATCGATGACGCTGACAAAGCGATCGAAGGAGTCTTTGAGGATGGCGTTCCAGACGAGCGTTTCCTGCGGTGTCATGTCGCGGAAGGGGTTGAGGGTGTCTTTCAGTGGGCCGGTGGTCAGCGGTTCTACTCGAACGCCGATGGTTTCGGCCAGCTGTCTGGCGTTGTAGCGTGCAATAATGACTCCGATGGATCCGGTCCATGTGGTGGGTTCGGCGAAGATGCGGGCTGACGGGCCGGCTGCAACGGCGATGTAGTAGCCACCGGATGCGGCCAGTCGTTTCATGGAGACGAAGACTGTTTTCTTTGCGGCCAGCAGTTCGATTTCGTGATGCAGCTGATGGCTGTCAGCAACGAAGCCTCCGGGACTGTCAATTGCCAGGATGACTCCGCGGACCGAATCATCCTTGGCGGCTGCGCGAATCTGTTTGATCCAGCGTTCCGTGAAGGGCGGGCTGATCATACCTGAGACTGAGATGACGGCGAGGCGAGCTGCGGCGCCCTGAGTTCCTTCAAGAAAGGCTTCGGGAACTGCGGAGCTGGTGGACATACCTGAGACGAGCAGCAGCCAGAAGTTCAGCAGCAGTGAGAGAGACAGCAGGATACGTGCTGTGCGACCTGTGGGACGGGACGTGAGTTCAGGGGCCGTCACATGGATGGTGATCTGCTGCTGACCAACCGCGACGGATTCTCCTGAGCGGACGGTGTTCTGATGGTTGGCCGGATTTTCGCTGCTCATAGGGATGCCGGTTTGCAGATCCTGCTGTGGTTGGAAGGTGCGGTGATTTGTCAGGCTGGAGTATTGATTGCGGTGAGCGATGAGTCAAAGGTGGGGAACGGGGCTGTGTGGAACAGCAGAAATCGGCAATTCCAGCCGGACGGCTGAAAATCCGTATCGATTCAGGGGGTTTCGGGGGGAATAGGGGGGATCTTTCGGTCGTTCGGATTATACGTGATTCGAGGGTCCTGTCTGTCGGAGGGACAGAAAAACCCCAACAAGTGCAACAACCGTCCTTTTCGGAACCGTCGATACAGACAGCAGGACAGGAGCCATTGCGCGTGGATCGCGGTATGGCCTGATGTGGGATGTGAGTTCCGGAAGAGGATGGATGTCATGAAGACAGAGAAGTGGTTCCGCCGCAGTCTGGTATTGGCGGCGATGTCAGCCTCGGTGGGCGTCTCGTGGTCCGGAGCGATTCAGGGGATGCAGGATGCCGGGGTATCCCGCAACACGGGCAAGACGCCGGTGCAGTCTGCATCTCAGGGAACGACGGTGAACGGCGAGCTGCAGAAGCTGTTTCAGCAGAGTGGTCAGGAAATGCCTTCGATGCGTTCGCAGGACCTGCCAAACGCGCAGAATATGCAGTCGCAGCTGGTCCGTCGGAAGCCGGCGGAGCCAGTGAAGAAGGAGAATATGTTCAAGCGTTTCTGGGGCAAGGTGACGGGTCGTGGACCGGAGACAGTGGAGGCTCCCACGGCGGCTCCTGTGCCACCGAGCTATCTGGAACCTGTCCCGGCTCCGGCAGCGGCAGGTCCGGCTGGCGGTTTGCCTCGTACTGTTC
>CAXBSH010000139.1:0-12736 GCA_963977705.1 uncultured Planctomycetaceae bacterium | reverse complement strand
GTATCACGAATCTGCTGCGCCGCCTTGCGCTTGGCCTTTTCCCATTGGCCGGAGCCGAGCGAATGCAGCGGCGCCGTTTCCGGGTCGGCGCCGGAGTAGCGCGAGATCACGTGCAACTGATGCACCGGCACGTACAACGTGTCCTTGCCACCACCACCATCAACCGTCGAACCCGACGCAGCGATAAACGAATCCGCGTATGAACTACCCACCAATGTACTGAAGGTTCCGTACGCGGCCACAACGTGATTTACGCCACCGGCCGTCGAAACCACCTGCGCATCTCTGTCGGCATCCGGCAGACCTGTACTGCGGATCTTTGTCAGGTCATAACTAATCCCGGTTGTATTCCCGAATTCCGCCAGACTGAAGTCCAGTACGTTATCACCCGATGTATCAATCACCGTCAGCACGCTGTTGGGCTTCAGCACGTAGCTATCTGAGCCCTCGCCACCATCCACGGTGTCGTTGCCGTCATTCGGATAAAAGAAGTCCGCGCCCGCACCGCCCAGCAGGTAATCCTGCTGCTGTCCACCATCCAGAATCGCTGTAAATCCGGAGGGCAGGGCAGAGGCGTCCAGAAGATCCCCACCACCGAACCCAAGTACAAGAATCTGCGTCGACCACAGATTGTCACCCGGCGACAAACCAACTCCCCCGAAACCAGACCCAGACCGAGTAAACCCGGTACTGGTCACAGCCAGCGTTTCCGCACTGTCGGTACCAAATACGGCAACAACTTCGTAGTCATCTGTGCCACCATCGTCATCTGATACTGTGACCCTGATCAGAGGTGTTCCCAGCAATGTCGAGTTAAACGTCAGATTCTTCGCTGTACCCGCCGTGGTATAGCCACCAATTCCCGTGTTGATCTCCCACAGGTAAGTCAGCACGTCGTCTAAACCCGGTTCCACCACATCCACAGTCAACAGCGTAGCGCCCGGCGTCGATCCCAGACGCGGCGCAATTCGTGCCGCAGGTGCCACGTTATTCACCTGTTGAGTCACAGCAGCACTGACAACACTACCACCATCGGCCTGGAACACGCCACCGCTGAAACGCCCATCCAGCACCTGCGCTGTGATTGATGCGGCAGCGAAGTTGTCACGGTATGTGTACCGCGCTGTGAATGTCCGATCATCGGCATTCACACTGGCCTCTGTGGCTGCTCGACCATCACCCCAACTGATCAGCACTCGATGACGGTCCACCGGCGAGACATCTGCAAATGCTCCGGTAACAATGACCACGTCACCTTCGTTGACTGCACCAACAGTGCCATCAGCGCGAGTCACCCGCAGCAAACCAACCATCGTTGGTGACACATTCTGCACCAGTACCGATGTACTGCCAGTCCCCGAGGCCGCAGCATCCGCCAGATCCGAAACGGTCACCTGCACGGTGTAGGATGCGCCCGCAGCCGCATTGTCCGGATAGGCATGAGTCAATGCAGACCCACCGAAAGTCAGCACGCCTGGCCCCAGATTCAATACCGAGTCCGGTGAACCATCACCCCAGACCACTCGCACCTGATGCGAATCGCCCGTGCCGGGGTCCACGAAACTGCCGCTGATCTGTATCGTCTGCATTTCACTGGCTGTTGCCGGAACAGCCGAGACAGTCACCCCAGAGGCACTGACGTCCGCCACATTGATGTTCCAGGTCAGTCGCGTCGGTTCAGCCGGCTGGTCATCATCCCAGAACTCCATGGTCAGTACATAAGGACCACTGCTGGAGTTATCCGCGTATGAGTGAGAAAAGGCGGACTGACTTCCAAATACGCGATCACCCACCGGAAGTGTCACAACGGATTTTGTTCCATCACCCCAGTCCATCCGCACAGTATGCACGTCCAGCAACCCAGGATCTGTGAACACTCCTGAAACCAGCAGGGGCGTCCCCTCGTTCACACTCACCGTCCCGCCGGCAGAGACAGTCGTCCCACCAAATTTGACAGCGCCGACAGTCGGTGCCTGATTACTGACTTCCACAAGAAACAGACCGGCTGGACTGTCCGTACCGGAGGCACTGACGGCATCCCGAACCGTCACGCTGATGGCGTAGACGTCAGTTGCGGTGACGGTTCCGGCAGAGTTCGAGTCGTCCGCATAAACGTGCGTGGCCGAAAAACTATAGACACCGCTGGCGAGATTCACTGTGCTGGTGCCACCATCTCCCCATGTGACCTGCACAACGTGCGCCCCGTCACCGTCGGTAAAGCTGCCCGCCAGAGTCGCCGTTCCACCTTCAGTCACCGTCTTCGTCAGTGAAAACCCACTGAAGTCCACAACCGGCACAAGATTGGCCACCTGCACTGTGAAGGACTTCGTGCCAACTGCCAGACCGTTGTCCACAATCTCTACAGTGACGGTCCATGTGCCGGGAGTCGTATAGGTATGGGTCAGTTCAAATTCTCGCGAGCTGGTCAAAGCCAGAGGCTGCACACCGCTGCCATCACCATAATTCACGGTGCCCGTCCACGCACGCGAATCCGGATCATAAAAGGCCCCGTCCACCGACAGTTTGTCACCCTCGTTCAGGCTGACAGTGGAAGTCGCCAGATCCAGAGTAATCTCAGGCGGTACAGCAGACCCCTGCTCACCCGCCAGAATCAGTGGCGAAAACTCAGAGACAGGTCCCGTCATCAGGCCCGTCATCTGCACACCGCTGGTCAACCCGTTCGGCAGGGCAAAGGTAAACTTGAAGCGATTCTGAGTAATGGCTGCCGCAGAAACTGTCACTCCGCGTTCGACAGGACCATAACTGCCAGTTGTATTATCGAGGTCAGAGGCAGATCCTTCCTTGAAGGACAGCAGTGGCGTAACGCCGTCACCAAACTGCTGCCCGGCTCGACCTGCATTCAGATACAATTCAAATGCCGCTCCGGCCGGGGCAAAACCAATCAAAGTCATTTTTCCGTCTTCAATTGCCGCCGAAGTGAAGATCGGAAAATCTGTGACTGCATCAGCCGTACTGTTCAACGTAATCCCGACAGCGCCCAGATCCACAGGCAGTCCCGTATTCGCCTGAAAACTGTTGCTGCTGACAGTACTGACTGCGGACGCCTGACTGCCATTCTCCGCGACCCCCTCGATCCGAACGCCGGCTCCACCGTTGTATCGAATCAGATTTCCTGCCGCCGGCACACCAATCTGCGTTTCAAATGCCGACAGCACAACAACACCGTGTCCCTGATTAGCCAGTGGCTTAACGCCCGTTGCATCTGTACCGATTGCATTTCCGGCAATGACGTTACCGCGAGTCTGAATTCCATCGCCCGCAGTGGAGTCCTGCACGAGAACGCCCGGAGCATACTGTGCCGCAGTTGCTGCAGACGGATTACTGTTACCCGCGATGACGTTGCCCTCGACGTTGTCCCGTACGCCATCACCATTACTGCCGATGCGATTCCACCCGCTGTTCAGAATCAGCACCCCGGGTCCCTGATTTCCGAGCACAGCACCACCACCCGCCTTCAGTCCGATCAGATTACCAGCCACCACCTCGCCTCCAGCAGTGTTGCTGGTGCCCTCGATCAGAACCCCTGCCTGGAAATTCCCACTGATCAGATTGCCCTCAGTCGCGTCCTCCGATGCATTGCTGTCCGTGCCGACCACAACAAAACTGGTCCCGGCATCGCGAATCAGAATACCTGCGCTGCGGACATCCGGATTGGATGCATTTCCAATCGCCTGGGAACCCGACGCATCCGTTCCAATATAGTTGCCACTGACGAAGTTATGCATCCCGGCACTGATGAATGCAACCCCGGACAATGTATGACCGCTGATCAGATTCCTCGCCCCGAGAGCCCCTCCCCCGATACGCGTATGGCCGGATCCACTCTGTACCAGCACGCCGTAGGCCCCATTCGGCAACGCAGCCAGCCCCGCAGCATTCGTCCCGATTCGATTGGATCTGACAAATGTGCTGTCCGACCCATCAATCAGAATTCCACTCCCGGCATTGGCCGAAATGACGTTCCCGGCCCCCGAATCTCCAATCATACTGGAATTTGCGGTCGCAAGAATTTCCACACCATGAGACGCATTGGGAAGAGCAGTCAAGCCGTCAGCCGCCACTCCGATGTAATTCATCTGCACTCGATTAGCGTCCGTACCAGCGCCGGTAATGCGGACACCCGCCGCGGTGTTTCCACTGATCAGGTTGCGAGCAGCAGCGGTCATGCCGCCAATCATGTTGTACTTCGCCTGCCCCTCAAGCAACACGCCCCGACCGTTATTCGGAATCGCCGACTGTCCATTCAGGGACGTCCCGATGTTGTTACCGAACACCATATTCTCTGTGGTATTGGCACCGGAAATTCGGATTCCATCGCTGCCATTGCCGGAAATCAGATTACGTTCCAGCTTATCGCTGACTCCATCGGAGTTCGTGCCGATCAGCACTCCGCTTGCCCCCGTGATATTGACACCCCAGCGTCCATTCCCCAACGCCTCGGTACCCGTGGATTTGGTGCCGATAATATTTCCACTGAGGGCCCCTGAGCCACCATTCTCGATCCGTATACCGTCCAGTAAATTGCCGGAAATCAGATTTCCTTCAGTACTATCTGCCGTGCCATCGCCGTTCGTGCCAATAACGACTGTGGTGGCGCCACTTACGACAATCCCACTGTCACCGTTCGCAATGGCTGCTGAGCCAGATGCCGCTGCACCAATTGAGTTTCCGGCAATCCAGTTGCCCTGCGAATTGCTGCCGGTAATGACAATTCCACTGCCCGAATTTCCACTGATCAGATTGCGCTCGGCAGACTTTCCGCCTCCAATTCGAGTCTGCGAGGAATAGTCGAGCAGCCGGATTCCAGTACCGCCATTCGCCAATGCTCCAGCACCCAACGCCGCCAAACCGATATTATTGCCGGCAATGACGTTCTGATACGTACCTGCTCCGGTCAGCTGAATACCGTCCGCGAGATTCCCCGAGATCAGGTTCCGCTCCAACCCATCACTGATGCCATCGGCATCCGTTCCAATCAGGTTTCCGGAACTGCCGCTGACATAAACACCACTCAGCTTGTTTGCTATTGCCGCAGCTCCCGAAGAATTCGTTCCTATTCGGTTGCCCATCACCAGATTGCCCGATCCGGCAGTGATCGACACGCCATAGCCACTGTTGCCCGAGATCAGATTCCATTCTCCGGAATCACCCTCACCGTCGTCTTTCACGCCAACCCGATTGGATGTGCCATTCTGAATCAACACGCCGGCAGTGCCTAGATTGGCCAGGGCGGCCGTCCCTGCCGAGTTCGGGCCAATAAAATTACCCTGCACATCATTCATGTGGCCTGTAATGCGCACTCCGCTCAGACCATTGCCGCTGATCAGATTGCGACGAGCCGGTACAGAGCCACCCAGCAGTGCCGTGCTCCCCTCCAGCACAACGCCTTCCTGATCATTCTTTACCGCCACGCTGCCCGAAATGTCCGTCCCGATGAAATTGCCCTGCACCTTCACCCCGCTGCTTGCAGCGCCCACAAATACCCCAACACCACTATTCCCACTGACCAGATTTCCAGCCCCCGCCACGCTGCCGGTTGCAGACGTATTCAGCCCGCCAATCAACGCATTGGAAGCACCCACGTAGATTCCCGTGGCACCGTTCCCCACATCCGTCACACCATCAATGCCAACCCCCACATAATTACCCGAAACAACCACCCCGGTGTTGTTCAGGCCAAAACCGTCCAGTATCAGGCCGGAACCCGTATTGCCCGAAATCACGTTCCGTTCAACCGGCAGACTTCCACCAAATCGAATGCCGTCGACGTTCGAATAAATGCCATACGAATAATTCGCGGCCTTCGTCATACCATCCGCAAGGACTCCGATCAGGTTGCCTGCCACCACGGCGTTTGAATTCAGAGCTGCCGGGTAATAGGCCGTGACCGACAGACTGCCTTTCAGCGCAATTCCGGCGTGCGGCGACGCATCACCAAGCACCTTCCATCCGTTGGCGGTCGTAATCGCTGAAGTTACATTCGCCCCTTCAGCAACCGACAACTCAAAGCCCGCACCACTGTGCTCCTCAAATCCCTGCCACTCCAGTGTGTGATCACCGACGGTCAGATTGACAGTAGCCCGGGATGTCAGCATCCCACCATGATTGCCGTCATCCACGATCCGCGCCACACCATCAATCAGCAAGCGACCGCCCCGGTCAGCACTCATGGCCAACGTATAATCGCCCGCAGTGCTGACCTTCAGAACACCGGTAGCACGGAAGGCAAAGTAATTACCACCACGACCGGGAAGCAGGTGATTGTTGCCCCAGTTGCCAGCGACACCACCCGCAGCAATCGTCAGGTCTGCCTGCGGAATCGTGGCTGTTGCGGTCGTGGACAGAATGGCCCCGGAAAGCAACTTATCTGCCGTCGCAAGGTCCATCATATCCCAGTTGTAAAGCTGCAGGCCCGACTGATTTCCACTAATCACGTTGCCTTCAACAGAATCCGCCACTCCGTTGCCATCAGTGCCAATCCGCAGACCGGTCACCTGATTGGTGACACGAATGCCATACGTGTTGTGCTGCAGCACTTTAGTACCATTGGCCGCCACGCCGATATAGTTCCCCGCAATCACAACATCGCTGGTCTGCGACAACAGCACCCCAAAACCACCGCTACACAGCAGATTGCGTTCATTCACATTGAATGCATCATTGCTGCCGTCAGTTCCAATCCGAGTCTTCTGGGCACCACCACTGACCTCCAGAGTGAATGTGTTGCCATACCCCGTAAGACCATCAGGCTGCACTCCGATGTAGTTGCCGGCAATCACCGTGTCAGTTGTGCCAACCCCCGTGACAAGCAGCCCCGTCCCGTTGCTGGTGATCACATTTCTCTGATCGCTGTCGTTGACCCCGTCACCCTCTGTGCCGATGACGGTGCGTTTGGCCCCATTTGCAATGACCACTCCCTTGTTGGAATACGCAGCCGACGATGTTCCCGCAGCATTCAGACCGATGTAGTTTCCGGCAATCAACGTATCGTCAGTCCCGGCATCTCCAACGTAAATTCGCCCGAAATCCGTGTTACTGCCGATCACGTTCCGTTCACGCTCGTTGGCAGGTCCGATGCCATCCGTTCCAATCCGGTTACGTTTACTGCCGGCCGCGACAAGGATACCGAAATTGGAGTACAGACCGGTCACACCATCAGCCGTCAGGCCCACATAGTTCCCGGCAATCACGTTGTCGTGGGCAGTGGAAATGTCGATGCTGGCAGTCCCGCCAGCCACCACATTTCTCTCAGAGGCATTGTTCGCGTCATTACTGTTATCCGTGCCCACACGATTATGATGTGTTTCAGACGCGAGGCGGATTCCCGCAAAACCATTCCAGAGCGGTACAAGGCCGTCAGCCTTCAGCCCTACGTAGTTCCCGGCAATCACATTTCCCGATGTCGTTGCCCCCGATACATGGATCCCGTAATACTCATTCCCCGAAATCACATTGCGTTCGACAACATCGCTGACTCCATTACCGTCCGTGCCTATCCGCACCCCACTCACGCCGTTGCGAAGGGCCACGCCCGCACTTCTGTTCCAAAGCCCCGACATTCCGTCTGCGGTTGTGCCGATCCGATTGCCGGCAATCACAATCGAATCAACCGCCCCAAACACCGTATTATTGTTGCCGTCAACTACAATTCCGTCGCCGGCACCTTCAAAGTTCCCATTGCCCGAAACCTGATTCCCCTCAAGATCGTCACCGATGCCGTCGCCGTTGGTCCCGATTACAATCGATTGAGAACGGTACGCGAAGATCCCATAGTTCGCATTTCCAAGTCCAGCCATGCCATCCGCTGTCGTCCCCACACGATTACCCGAAATCCGTACTGCTCCCGATGTCTGATCCAGATGTATCCCGTAACTGTTCCCTGAAACCACATTCCCACTGCCACTGACCGATCCCCCAAGCAGCGTCCCCGTGACATTACCGGTCAGATACACTCCCGGGCCCGAATTACCCAGCCATGTCTTGCCGTCAGGGCGAGCTCCCACGAGGTTGCCCGAAATCTGACTGCCCTGTGCGTCTTTGACCCTGATGCCATACAGGTTGTTTCCCGAAATCACATTACCATAGCCGGCAACTCCAATTACCACATCAGAAGCCCCGCCATCTATCAGTACCCCGCCCGAAGCGTTTGCTACCCCGCCCTGACCGTCAGCTCGCACGCCAACATAGTTGCCCTCGATAATGCCTCCTGTGGAAGCGCTGCCGGTCACCCAGACCCCGGGACCCGTATTACCGCTGATCACGTTCCGCGTCGCCGCAGTCGTCCCACCAATCAGCACGCCGGGCGACTGCGAGACATATATCCCGCTGCCACCGTTCGCTAAGGCCACAGCGCCCGCAGCATCCGTCCCTACAAGATTGCCCTGAATAGCGATCGCCCCGGTTGCACTGCTGACGCGAATCCCGTCGCCATTGTTGCCCGAAATCAGATTGCCATCCCCAACTTCCCCACCACCAATCTGCAGCCCGGGATTGCTGCCCGTGACGAATACTCCATGGAAATTCTCGGACTTTGCACTGCCCGCCGGATTCGTCCCAATCCGATTGCCCCTGATTTGCGTCTGGTCGGTGTTCGCAAGATAGATCCCCTGATCAAAACTACCACCGATAATGTTGCCCTCTCCGGTTAACCGACCACCAATACGCGTCCCTGAAGCCGAGTTGATGACCGCGATGCTGCTGGCACCATTCGCAAGGCGATTGCCAGCCACATTCACACCCAGCCAATTCCCGTAAATCAGGGTCCCTTTCGTCCCGACTTCCTGCAGGATAATCCCCGCGCTACTGTTCCCCGCAATGACATTCATCGCAGCAGACGACGCTCCACCAATCTGATTATTGGTGCCCGAAACTATCTGTACCCCATAACCTGTATTCGCCAGAGCAGCCGTACCTGCCGTCGTCGTCCCGATACGATTCCCCTGAATCACTGCACTGTTACCACCATCCACCAGAATGCCACGTCCAGCGTTGCCACTGATCACGTTGCCAGCACCTGAGGCAAGGCCACCAATGACCGCTCCTGCCCCTCGAATAACTACCCCGGCCGCACCGCCCCCCGTGCCGTTCCCGCCGGCTGCCCCCGCACGGTTCACTCCAATCCAGTTGCCCTGCAGCCAAAGATCGCTTGTGTTGAGTTCAATCCCGGATTTGGCGAAGAGTACAATGCTTAACCCTCGTAGTCCGGATCCACCCGAGCCAGCAGCGAAGACAAACCCCGAAACATTGCCGGCACTTGCTCCGCTGATCTCCACAACAGGAGCCCCTGCAAAGCCAGGAGCTGTACTGCCATCAATCACCACCGTCCCCGCAATTGCCGGTAATGGGTACGTCGACGAGACTGCAATTTGCCCGGCCACCGTAAACACAATCTCGTCAGTACCAGCTGTGGCATTTGCATTCACAATCGCCTGATACAAACTACCCGTGCCGCTGCTGCTGGTCGTGGTCACAACGAACTGGTGCCCCACACATGTCAGAACAACGTCATTTCCTGTTCCACCCTTGTAGCTGACCTGCCAGCGAACCCCGCCGGTGGTCAGTACCGATCCTTCCGGCAGACCCGCGAATGTTCCCACAACTGCATCAGTACCATCGTTCGCAATCAACAGAATCTGATCGTTTGCCACACCCGTGTAAGCCGCCTGCAGGCTGATCTGCAGACTGCCGGAAATACTGGCAGTGCCATTCACAACCAACTGGTCATGCTGACTGCCAGCAGTCGTCCCGCCGATATCCGCCTGCAAAGTTCCCGATGCTCCCAACTGCAGGCCACCGGCTGTCAGAACTCCCGGAATTCCCCCCGGCAGGATACTGCCAGTTCCACTGGTCTCCAGCACCCCCGAAACTAAACCCACACCAGAAACCTGGCCGGGCCCGTCGGCCGTCACGGAACCCGCCAGACTGCCGTCAACTTTCAGTAACCCCGAGACCACTTTTGTCAGCCCGGTATACTTCGCCTGACTGCTGACCCGCACTTTGCCTGATCCCGCCTTCACAAGGCCACCGGAACCCGTGATCGACTGCCAGAGTTCAACAGTGTTTGGGACGTTCAAGGTCAAAACGTTGGTCAATTCCAGTCGCGCAGCAGCTATGCTGACGTCACCGCTGGCTGCTCGCACTTCAGCCAGACCAAACGAAACATCCAGCGGCGCCGAATATGACCATTGCAGATCATCCCAGGTCGTTTCGTTGAAGGTGAACCGAAAATTGGTCAGTCCGGAAAACCCACTCAGAACAACGGTTTCAGCCTCGAACTTGCTGTCAGTCGTATAGGTGTGCTGAACTGTTCCGCCATCGAGTCGTGTCCCGGTAAATGTCACACTGCGAGGGCCAATCGAGCCTTTGGTTTCAGAAAGTCTCATCGACTGCACGGAAAACAATTGACCATCCACTGTGGTGACATCCACAAATCCACTTGTCGCAGTACTGCCCACCATCTGCTGCGGAAACTGATTCGAAAAATTGCTGGCACTGGTAAACCGCAGACCACTTTCTGTGTAAGGTGATGGAGTTGACGCAGCCAGACCGGAAAATGTGATCGTTGGTTGTGGTACACCACCCCCCGCACCTTCAACATGTACGGTTCCGGTCCCGGCCGCTTCAATGCGACTGGTGCTGGCGACTTTCAGGCCCACAGCCAGAGAGTCAGACGTGCCAATCACAGAAATTGCTCCGGAGCCCTGCGTCAGCACCTCAGCGGCAAGCAACTCGCTTCCCATGGAACCCGCAGCACCACCATACCCCCAGATCTCAATCAGACCGTTAAAGCTGCGGAGGCTGCTGGAGGCCGCACCACTCAGTATGCTGACTCCCGCCCCCGGCGACGAAGCTCCTGCGGCGGTCGTCCCACTCACAAATATGTCACCCGCTCCCTGATTGACGATCTCAGCGCCCTGCAGCAGCACTCCGGAACTGCCCGCAGATGCCGAACTGCCGGAATTCCCCTGCAGCGTAATTGTCCCCCCCTGAGATTTGACTTTGCCATCCAGAATTCGCAGCGCTGAACCCGCAGCACCTGTACCAGCGGAAAGAGTCAGATTACCCAGTTCTACCGTAACCTGACTGCCGGCGTTCAACAGCACTCCCTGATTGCCAGTCATTGAAATGAAGGCGCTGGTGGTCGCTGAAACCACACCATTGATTGTGACCAGCCCAGTGGCGTCAACTGTCAGGTTCTTCGGACCTGCAGACAGACTCTGCACGCTGATGTTCGACGCCATGAATTTTGTGTTGTTAAACAATGAAATGTCGGTAGTCCAGGTCTGTCCACCGACGGTGCGGACTTCAACAGCATAAACTTCAGCAGACTCCGCTGTGATGGATGCTGAAGCCAGTTGAGCCGCAGACGTCCACTTCACAAGGTCCGTGCCGGTCCCGCCGTCCAGATTCAACCCAAAAGTTGAGCCTGGGTTGAAACCGGCGTTCACACTGATCACGTCGGACTGCGCTCCGGTCTGTACCAGAATCTGAGTACCCGAGACCTTACTCTTTGGCACACGAACCTCTTTTGTGCCACCGCCCGTCGCCCCAAAGATCGTCGTCGTCAGCGAATAGTTTGCATCCTTGAAAATGAACTCGCTCTTGCTGGTGTCATAGTCCACCTGCAGGTCGTCGACGCCCGAGGAACTTTCACTGAGCAACAGGTCGCCATTGGCCGTCAGCCCAACGTTTAACGTCAGCAGCAGGCGATCTTCCAGCTGCTCGCCCCGAAAACGGCGCCCCGCACGCCCCCGCACGCCAGCCCGCCGATAGCGCTGGATCACCGCCGCTCCAAGGCTGCCGAGGTCCGCAGAAAGATCTCTCAGGCCCTGCAGCAATCCCGACACCGCCAGACCACGAACCGCTCTCTTTGACATCGCTAGTCCCCAACAGCAGATCCCTGCCTATCCAAACGACAGACTGGATGGCAGATAAACCGTGTGGAAAATACTACTGGTGAACAACGCGCATTACCAGTAATACAACGGAAAAACACGGGCCGCATCCAGCTTCCGAGCCTGCCGCGATTTGCTGCCAATACACGGAATTTTCCCTCGGACCGTTACGGTTGCCCCTGCAACCCCTGCAACCGCTCCAGCCCCTGCCGATCCCCCTCACGCTCATAAAGCTCCCGCAGCAGCGTCTGCACATCGACACCACCCGGATTCAACTCCAGAGCCCGCTCCAGATCCGCTCGCGCTCGTACCACCAACCCCTGACGCAGCAAAATCTCACCCCGCGTTGCCAGCAAGGCCGAATGATCGGGAGCCTGCTGCAACCCTTCCTGCACCAGAGCCAGAGCCTCCTCCGCTGCACCCACTCCTGTCGATCGAATCAAACAGAATGCAAGGTTATTCAACAGCCCGTAACTTCGCCCGCCAGAAAACTGCAACGCCCTGCGATACCACCGCACAGCCTCAGAATAACGCCCCACCCCTGCAGCCGTACCCGCCATCTTCGTCCAGATCATCCCCACATTGCGCCCCGTTGACTGGTACTCCGTTAACAGCCCCTCTGCCACTGACATCGATGCCCCACCCGCGAGGGCTTCCCGACTGAGACGATCAATGACCAGAGTCGATACGGCAGGGTTCCCCAGAGCCAACTCGAGTAACTTCAGCCGCGTCCTCACCTCGTCATCAGTCCCCGACTTCGGCAGCCACTCATTCAACACGCGCCAATCGATCGCAGGACGACCAGCCAGCACATCATACTC
>CAXBSH010000138.1:0-12840 GCA_963977705.1 uncultured Planctomycetaceae bacterium | reverse complement strand
CCTGTATGGCGGGGGGGGGGGCGTTCGGCTCGGCGGGAGCCTCGCCCTCCCAAAGGGGACTTTGCGTGCACTGACAACTGACAACTGACGCCCGTGTCCTTCGATGGTAAAGAATCACCCACACTCAGACGGCACAGCGACACCTCGCACAACATTTCACACAGAGCCCCCAAACTACCCATACGTTCAGATTCGAGTGAGATTTTTCGGCAAATTCTGCCAGCACAACGCCGCCTCGGCAGAAAACACCTCTGGACACACAGAAGCTCACAACTTAAGAATCGCCAGACTGCTCATCTGGCCAACATATCCCTGAACTGTATTCCACCGCAATCAGCGCCCGGTTGAACGTCCTGTGACTGCACTCAGGACGGTTCCCCTGTGGTATCGCTGCCTCTGCTGCTCGACGGCAAAGGCTGACCGCACTGGACCCGTACATGGCTTTCCCGTTCCGAACCGCTGTTCTACTGCTGGTTACCAGCTTCGTTGCCGGTTGTGCGCCCCAGGGGCCTCTGGGGATGAATCCGGGGCGCCTGCCAGGCCGGCCATGGCCACCGGGACAGCCACTGACTCAGCCATTGGTTCCGGTGGTTCCGGTCACCGGCAATGTGCCGGGCCCCGGCCTTCCAACTCCAGTCACACCAACGGTCCCGACCTCGCCAACGGTGCCACTGACTCAGCCTGACGGTCCCCAGGATCGGCCTGCGGGGCTCCCACAGAATGTTCACGATTTCTGGGTTGCATGGCCACTACCACCTCGCACACAAAATGTCCGTGGGCAGCAGCAGTCAGCATCTCAGAGCAGTCAACAGTCGCCGGCAGATCGAAACACTGGACGCCCCTTGCAGGTCGCCGTAGCAGGAGGCAGTGCTGCTGCCGATCAACTGCACGAATCTGCCGGATTACCCGGCAGATTACCGTCATTTGGTGAGCGTGTCAGTGGAGTAGCCGCCACTCCGGCAGAGGATTTGAAGTACCGCGGTGGGCGCACGATTCCTGATTTAAAATTCGTGAATCTTTACATCGGTGGCGATGACTGCTGGTCTCAGGCGGACATTCAGCACATCGATGCTGCAATCTCGGCAGCCATGTCCGATCGCCATCTGAACAATGTGATGATGCAGTACTTCAATAATCGAGCCATCACATCCCAGGCTCTGCCATCACATCCACTCACAGGCTATCGGCCTGCCAGAATGACGCAGGGGGATGTCGAACACTGTCTGACATACCTGCTTCGCAAGGGTTATCTGCAGGGATACGACCTCTCGTCCACCATTTTTAATTTCCTGCTGCCTCGTGGTACGGTTCTGACCGATGACACGGTTCTCAATGGAACGGCTGCTGCTGCAGCCCCTGGGTCGGAGATTACGCGGCAATACCTGACTTCGGTTGATGAACAGGAACCGGTCTCAGCGATCCCTCATGCTGAGGAGAGCAGTTCGCTCATGGGCCTTGGCGGATATCATGGCAGCATTCGAGTGAACGGGACACCAGTGTATTACACCGCCGATGTCTACTCAGAACGCCTTTCTGACGGCCACTTCAATGGTATCCCCGTATTCTCCGAGCCATGGAAGAATGTTGTCGCCACACTGTACCATGAGCTGAATGAAGCACGCACCGATCCGGATGTCCAGGATGCAATCCGCAACGCAGCAGATCCATCAGCCGAACGATTCCTCGGCTGGACATCCGATCGTGGTGAAGAATGTGGGGATTATCCGATTGATGAATCGCGTGACCTGAGCACCATCGTTCGGGAAGTCCCACTGGCCGATGGGTCAGGCACTGTTCCTGTCCAGTTTCAGTATTCCAATGCCGTGCATGGTCCTGAAGGGCCAATTGCCGAACCACATCCCCTGAAATAGTCGCCCGGCAATCAGCCTGCTCATCGCGCAAACGGAATACCGGCCACTTCCCACCGTCCATGCATGCGGATATTTACCAGCAGTCCCACTGCCGCATAGGTACACAGCAGGCTGCTGCCACCATAGCTGCACAGCGGCAGCGGAGTTCCGGTAATCGGCAGCAAGCCGACTGTCATGGATGTGTTCAGCACAACCTGCACACCAATCAGAGTTGTAACACCGGCAGCCGTCAGACGCGCCCAGGGCTCTCGAGCAGCAGCAGCAATGCCGAAGCCGGACCAGATCAGCACCGCATACAGCACCAGCACCAGCCCACAGCCCGCAATACCATACCGCTCGCCAATCATCACAAAAATGAAGTCCGTTCGCGAAGCCGGTAACTGCCACGCAGCAGGATCATCCACTAATGACGGCTGCTCATACAGACTGCCTCGCAACCCACCCAGTGCCAGCACCTGCTTCGACTGATGCAGATGAAAGCCGTCACCAGCCGGAGCTGATCCGCCATCTCGCTGCACCACGACAGAAACAATTCGCGACTTCTGTTCAGACGACATCTGCTGCCACAGGAACGGCAGGCTGACCACCAGCAGCAGCGTCACCGCAGACAGGTGTGAGACCCGCGTGCCCGCACAATACAACATACACCCCAGGACAGGCACAAACAGCAAAGCAGTGTCCAGGTCAGGCTCACGAAGAATCAGCAGCATCGGCACCAGAGCCAGCACCGCAGGCACCAGCAACCCGCGCACCGTTGTCTGGCTGCTGCGATGCATCAGCCACGCTGCCAGTGCCATAATAAATGCCAGCCGCGCCGGCTCACTGGCCTGCAGATCAAATAATCCCAGTGGGATCCAGCGGCGAGCACCATTCACGGCAGGCATGAATAGTGTCAGGAACAACAACATCAGTGACGCACCGTAGGCCGGAAAACTCCAGACTCGCAGCAAACGCCACGGAGTCGCAGCGACGACCGCCATCACCGGAATCGCCAGCATCAGCCACACCAGCTGCCGCTCGACCAACTGCGTCCGACCATACAGCTCATCAGCACGCAGCAATCCCGCCAGACCAGCCGTCGTCAAGGCCAGACAGCTCAGCACCAGCAGCCACGGTATCCTGCCCGCCCCCTGAAACATACCCCGTTTTCCCTGTCATCCCTGACCGGATTGACTCACCAGATTCCTGCCGGAAGTCTAGCAGCCATCGAGGTTACTCTGCCAGATCAGTCCCAACTCAGAGCACCCTCGCCCTGCTTCCACGAGGCCCCCCACAGCATCAGCGACTGAGACGAGCGCCCGGATATACCAGATCATTGAACCGATCCACCGATTCATGCGCCGTCCACGCAATCCCCCGCAGCAATAACACCCGAAACAAAGGATCATCAAAAGTCCAGCTGTAATGTCCCGGAATACTGACAAACACCCGCCCCTCACCATGCTCACGAACCCACATCTGGGGAGTCGCCATGCCATCCTCAAGACTGCTGGCCAGCAATGTCACCTGCTGCGGATCACCCGTCAGCTTCCAGTAACTTTCATCATACAACTGCAGACGCTCATAGTTCCGCACAATCGGATGATCATGATTGTGCATGTCCAGCGTCAATGGACCATGCCGAAAGGCAATCCGACCACCCCAGGACGCCAGCCCGATGCGCCCTGCAAAATCCGACACTCGATCGTTGCCGTTCACCGCCCAGTGAATGTAGACAGCCCCACCACCGCGTTTCAGAAAGTCGTCCAGCTGCTCCGGACGCGGTGCATCAAAACTGCCCTTCTGAAAGAACACCAGAATGTCGGCTGTTGCCAGCAATTCGTCGTCCGGAAACTCACGCACCACCCGAACATCCACCGCTTCCGCCGAACTCAACAGTTCCTGCCACGCTGCACGCCACGCCGGATAATCATGCTCGCCCGGACCATGATCCTTCACGCCATCCACCAGCACCAGCTGCAGGCGTTTCAGCGGACGCAGATCGTCCAGACCACGACTGCCAGCCAGCGCCGCTGCGACCTCCGCCTGAGTTCGCAAAGGCGGTGCCTGCAGCGGTGATTCAAGAGGCATCGCCGGAGCTGGTGTCAGCAGGTAGGTCAATAAATCCCGCAAATCCTCAGCACTCAGCTTCTCCACAATTCCCTGCGGCATCACCGAGATCGCAGATGGCTGCATCTGCTCAATTTCCGCCGGATCAAGCTCCGTCTGCCGGCCCTGCGTATCCCCCAGCAGCAGCTGGCCGGCACGCGTCTGCAACACACCCGTCAACACACGTCCATCCTTCAGCACGACCGTCTGACCCACATAATCCGGATTGATCGCAAAACCCGGGTTCTTCAGATCTCGCAGCACCGAGCCATAGTCGCGATGAATCAGATTGCCAAGATCCGGGCCGATCGTTGCCCCACGCCCCTGCATCGCATGACAACGATAACACCCCGCAGCATCACTGTGAAAAACACGCCGACCACGCCCCCAGCTGCCACCCTGAAGTTCTGCCAGCTGCCCCACCGACTCACCCACAGGCCCCTCCACACGGCCCTCCCGAACCCACGGCAACACAAACCGCTGCAACGGAAATGGACGCGCTCGCTGGTCCTCATTCGTATGCCACAACGCCGTCAATTCAGGCTCCCCCGTCCCCGGATCCAGCTCAATTGACAGATCCACCAGTTCAGACACATCCGCCGGTGCCGAAAACACCGCCAGCCAATGCTCCCCGGCATGCTGCCCCTGTACCTCCAGCATCCGCCCCCCAACACCAGCAGTCAGCTGCAGTCGCCGATTCGAACGAACCGTGACCACAGCTGTCTCAGCAGGCCATTCATAGTCCAGTGTCGCACCCGGCTGCACCGCCGGACGCAGCATGCTCCGCAGATCCAGCTTCGTTCGCAGCTGCACACCAGCACCACGACCAATCGCAGACCACAGGGCATCATGAGCCTGTGAACCGACTGTCAACTGCCGGGAAACGGCCAGATCCGGATGCGGAATCCAGCGTGAAAATTCCAGCGATTCACCTGCTCCCGTTACCCGCAGCTCCAGACCATGCGGCTGCAGATCCACATCCACCTGCGGATGCTGCGCTGGCAGCTTACCTGTGTCACCCGCGCTGGCCCCCGCACCGGACCACGGCAGGGAGATCGCATACGTCGCTCGCTGCGGCAGCGGTGCTGTATTCAACAGCAGCGTACGCCGATCAGCCGACAATGCCGCAGATCCCACGGGCAGACGAAAACGTGGCTTTAACTGCTGAGCCCGCACGACCGCATACGGCGGAACAAGTGACTCAAAACGATCGCCCGCCCGCACATGCTCCCCATACTCCACCCGAATCCGCTCAGTCAGTCCAGCCAGCAGAGTCGGATCCACCGGACGATCAAAAGCCACACGCAGCTCTCGTGATCCCTCAGACCACGCCAGCGTCGGCTGCGGCTGATCCGCTGCCACATACCGAATCCGAAACAATCGCCCCATTCCAGTCGGACCTGTCCCCCAGTCCGGAGGACCACTGTGACAGGCCACCAGCAGATCACCCCGCGGCGACACACACACGTCAACCGTCAGCAACTGCAGACAGGCAATCAGCGTCGCTGCCGCGACATACCCCGCATCCGTCGGGATCAGCTGAGTCCTCCAGATCTTGCCACGGGATTCACCCGCCACAATCGCCTGACCACGCCACGACGCCGGACCAAAGCTCGGACCACCATTCACCGACTCGTTAAACACCATCCCGCACGTCGACTGATGCTGCGGCCCAAAGTCAAATGTTGAAGGCTCGTCGATCACTCCCGGATTATGTCGCGGATGACGCGGTGGAAAACCAAAATGCTGCATCCCCGTCGGATTCACACGCCCCGCTGCAGCATCCAGTCGAATATGCAGCAGTTCGTCAAACGGATTCCCGTTCGATAACCACGTCGCACCCTCCTGCTCCGTGCAAAACAGGTCTCCGCGAGCATTAAAAGCGAAAGCAATCGGAAAACGAATGCCCGTACAGATCGTCTCACGCTGACTGAAATCCGCAGACACACGCTGCACCGTGCCTCGCACACCCCCGATGTCATACGCCGCCCGACCACTCTCATCGATCAGCCACGCGTTGGCATAATTCGCAGTCCCCAGACCAAAATACAGACTGCCGTCCGGCCCCATCGCCAGACCCGTCGCATCCACGTTCTGCGCAATCTCCTGCCAGCCAGTCGCCACCACGGTCTCTGTGTCCGCCTGATCATCGCCGTCCGTATCAGCAATCAGCGAAACCTTGCCCTTGGCGGCCACAAACACACCCTGCCCCCGAGGATCATCCGCAGGAGTCAACAGCATGCCGATCGGACCTCGCAGACTTCCCGAGTTGCGATAAAAGACCTGGGCTCGATCCTCCAGACCGTCACCGTCCGTATCACGCAGCAGGTGAATATCTCCGTTATACCCCAGCGTCACCAGCACTCCGTCATGCCGATACCGCAGATTGTTCACATTCGTCAGACTGATCGGCAGCTCAGACAAAGCAAACCCTGGAGCCAGTAGCTGGACAGGCGGAGCATTCTCGGCAAGTACCAGCGGCTCACCCACAGACAACGGCTGCGGTACTGTTGCCGGCAGTGCCGCAGCCAGGCCGGCATGCCGCTGCTGCAGCCACTCACTCACAGACTGCAACTCTGCACCCGATAACGCCCGGTCATACAACAGCACCTCGGCAATGTCCCCGCGCAAACTGCCACGCACCTGCTGAGCTCCCGGGCCATTGGTATAGAACCTGGCCCCCACGGTCAGCTCATCCAGAGTCAGCGTACCAGGCCGAAAAGATCGCGTGCCCTCTGCCTGACCATCGACCGACACCCGCACCTCTCCAGCGGCAGCATCCACCACAGTCTGCAGAATCCTCAACTGACCAAACGGCTGCTGCGAATTCAAGAGGTCAGCCGCACCCCCGAATCCCTGTCCCTCCACATTCAACTGCTCAAAGGTCCGTGAAGGACCTGGCCCAAGGTCCACCGTCAATCCCGTCTCGTAATCCCGACGATCCGTGGCATTCGCTGCAAACAGGCCGCGAAAATCCCCCGGATTCGCATGCGGTGCCGCAACCAGGAATAGCGTCACGGACTGAGCATACAACCCCGTACCCACGGCCCTCAGACTGTCATCCTCGCCATCAAACCGCAGCACCCAGCTGTCGCCTATCTGCAGCGATTGCGGCCGCCTGGCCGCATCAGGCTGCTGAAACATCGGACCGCCTGACACCACATTCGGCAGCTCTGCAACACCCGACTCAGTTTTCCAGCCACCCGCCTGCGCAGCGGCACCCACATCCAGATGCAGCCGCAAGCCCGCTGTCACAGGCACGGTCTGCGCCGCCACCGGTGGCCCCGCCAGCACACCCGCCAACACAACCAGCAGCGCAGCCAGCAGACACCGCCCGACACGCTCAGCGCAAATCATCGATCAGCCCCCCCCCAAACCTGCAGGCGGATACGTCTGAGAATTCTCGTTGAACCAGTGGATGGAACGGATTATTTCTGCTGCGCAGGCTCGGCAGGCACCAGCCGCACATAGTCCACACCCACCATATGATTCTTCACCGCAGCCGGATTGGATCCCACAACCTCAAATGTCATCCGATGAGCCCCCTGCGACAGCTGCACACCGCGATACGTCAACACTCCGGTCGTTACCACTTCCGGAGTATTAAACAGATCCAGCTGCGGATCCAGCACGGTCTGATCCAGTTGCAGTCGCACCACGCCGTAATCCCGCGCTCGAGTCAGCACGACTTCCACGTCATACAGACCCGCCTCGGCAGCCTGCACCTCCAGACCCAATCGATCGCCGGGCTTCGCTCCGGTCCACCACAGATGATCATTCCCACTCCACTTGTCAGCAGGAAATCCGCCCATCGGCTGGCTGACAGCATTGCCGCCGGTCTTCTCGACAATCTTCAGCGCTTCGCCCTCCTGAGCACCCGGGACCTTCTTGGTCTGTGCATCAATCGGAGCACTCGGTCCCGACAGAGCGACCTGCGCCGGGCTGGCCAGATAAGCGATCAGATCACGCACCTCATCCTTCGACAGCGAATCCAGCTGCCGCTCAGGCATCATCGAAATGTTCGACAGACTGCGTTCGTCAATCTCTGACTTCGGAATCACTACCGCATCGTTGATCGTCTGAATCGTCAGCGCACTGTCGGTCTCTTTTCGCAACAGTCCCTGCACGACCCGACCATCATTCAACGCCACCACCGTCACCTGATAGTCACGTCCCACCACCGCACTCGGATCCAGAATGTTCTCCAGAATATAATCCAGATTGCCGCGATTCGAACCGGTAATGTCCGGACCAATTTCACCACCCGTTCCAAACAGCTTATGACAGTTCTGGCAGGTCTTCGCGAACACTCGCCGACCGTTTCCGAGACTGGCTTTGGCCAGCACTCGCGGTCCCAGCTGCTTCTTCCAGTCCGCCAGCTGAGCACGCCGGTCTGCCGACGCCTCCCGAATCTCACCCCAGTGCTGCTTCAACAGCTCATTCAGACCAGCATCGCTGAACGCCAGAATCTGCCGCACGTGATACGCATGCAGATCACTGGAAGGCACCCGGCCATTACCGATCGCTTCCAGCAACAGCTTCGTCCACGCTGGTCGGGACACCAGAGTTCCCACGGCATCCGTCCGGACTGCCGGAGACAGTCGTTCATAGCGTTCCAGCAGCACCGCCGGTGTCCGCTCGCCGCCAATCGCTGCCAGCGCCCGAATTGCCGGCCCCTGCAGATCAGACTGCTCCAGCACAGCCGCGCTCAGAAACACGTCCGACGATTCCCGGTCCTGGCCACGCACCAGCACATCAAGGGCACGCCGCCGACGCCCGACATCCGCCGCCGTATCCGCCAGCAGTTTTCGCATCACCGAAAATACTCGCTGATCGCCAAACAGCACCGCGACCTGATCAGCTCGATCCCGCACTTCCTGCTGCTCACTCTTCTGCAGGATTTCATAGGTCTGCTTCCATTCCTGCGGCATCGTAATGCCCACACGCCCCTCAAAGGACGCCAGCATCTCATCCAGAATCAACGCCCGCTCAGCGTCACCGGAAACACGCCCCAGCAATGCCACCACTGCCGGCAATGACTTCGACTCCGCTGCCGCCCGCCGAATAATGAACCTCCGCAACTTCTCAATCTTCGTCTGCTCAGCAATCTTCAGCGCCGTTTCCGGATCGTCAGACACCAGAGGCTCTGTGCCGTACCACAACAGCAATGGCAGATTATGATCAGACGCATCGCCCGCGTGCATGGCCAGAGCAGCAGCGATCGGAGCCCGCGATTGCAACGGCAAACGCTGCAGCGCCGAACACAGATACAACCGCACTACCGCTGAATCCTCATCCTGAGCCATCTTTGTCAGAGCCTGCACCACAGCTTCCGATGCACCCTGATCCTCAAGCTCCAGCTGAATCGCCCAGCTGCGGATCCAGAAGTCCCGATCCACCAGCAACTGCAGCGTCTGCTGCTCCTGTAGCCCAACCGCCGCATGCAGCGACCACAGACACCGCAATCGCTGCTCCACCGGCCGACTACTGTCCATGATGGCCGTCCACAGACGGCCCGCCAATGCCTCAGAACAGCCCCGCTCCATCAGCTGCCGGCGCGCCATCCGAGTATGCCACTCGTTGCGATGCTCGTGAGCCGCAAATAACTGCCCGTCGTCCCACTTCGAAGCATCCACATTCACACGCTTCGCCTCGCCATACACAATCCGGTAAATACGTCCGCTGCTGCGATCCCAGATCTCCGGATTCGTACGATGACACGCATTCTTGTCATACCAGTCCAGCAGATACACCGTGCCATCAGGACCATACCGCAGATTGATCCCCCGGAAATAATGATCGTTCGACAGCAGCAGATCCTTACCGTGATGACCCACCCACGCAGACGTGCCCTCCACCGGTTCCAGAATGTCACAGTTCACCCGGTTCCCGTGCACGTTGTTGAAGAAGATCTGATTGCGATACTGCTCCGGCCAGTTGTCCCCCAGATAAATCATGGCACCGCAGTGCGCATGCCCGCCACCGGCATCCAGAGTACCACCAGCCGCTTTCGGCTCCTGACCCCACCACGCATGGTCCGCAATGTCCCCCACGTAATGCGCGTGATCAGCTATCGTGCGAATGTCCTCGTAAGTATACGGATTGAAATGCTGACCGCCCTGACGGTGATAGCGAGCTCCCTGGATCACATGCCACAGATGCGGAATCACACACGCCGTAATAAATGCCTGACCACGATCATTGAAATCCACCCCCCACGGATTACTGGTCCCGTTCATGAACGCCTCAAACACATCCTTCTGCGGATGATAACGCCAGACAGCCGCATTCAACGGCAGACGCTCGCCGTCTGCAGAACCCGGCCGACCGACCTTCGAATGCGTAAAGACCCCGTGACAGCCATACAACCAGCCATCAGGCCCCCAGATAAACGCGTTCAGTGTTTCATGAGTATCCTGCCAGCCAAAACCATCCCGCAGCACGATCGCTCCGGCAGGCACATCCTGCGGAAACGGCAGCTGCTGCTGAGGAATCCCTGACATCGCGCCGGATGTCGGCGGCTTCCCGTCCGGCACGTCATCCCCATTCGCATCCGGAATAAACAGCAGGTAAGGCGCAGCCCCCACAAACACACCGCCAAAACCCACCTCCAGACCACTCACCAGATTCAGGCCCTCAATAAACACCTTCGATTTCTCAAACGCACCGTCACCATCCGCGTCCTCGAAAATCACAATCCGATCCCGACCTGCACCCTCCGCTGCACGCAACGGATACGTAAATGCCTCCGCGACCCACAGCCGACCACGATGGTCAAAACACATGGCAATCGGCTGATGCACCTGAGGCTCGCCAGCTGCCAGCTGCACTCGAAATCCAGGTGGCACCGTCATATGAGCCGCAGCCTCCGCCGGCTGCAAACCCTCCGCCATCTGCTTTCGCTTCTGAGGCTGAGCTGCTCGAAATTCTTCCGCAGTGACCTGCCGAGCGACATGCGTCAGCACGCTGGCACCGACCATGCCACCCGCCGCGACGTCCACCAGACCGTCACCATTGATGTCCTGCACCGCCAGGCCACGACCAATCCCCGAATCACCGTCAGCCAGATGCGGCACCCAATCCACCTGCACCACGCCGGATGCCGTACGCTGCCGCTGCAGCTCAAACCAATACACCACCGCACCAGCATCCCACAATGGACTGGATCGATGATGCGACCAGTACGTCTTGCCCGTAATGATGTCCTGCAGACCGTCACCGTTCACATCCGCCAGCTTCACCGCATGCGGCTCTGTAAACAGAACACCATACGGGTTGTCTGCCTGAGTCTTCCCCATGATCAGATGCTGAGTAAAGATGACCTCGCCGTCCGTCGTGCCCGTATTCTCAAACCACGCCAGACCATACTCATGCGCATGCAGCGCAGAAATCACATCCGCATCACCGTCACCATCGACATCCAGAGCAAACATGTCGGCAGCAGCCGGAGCAAACGGATAGCGATGGAACTGCCAGAGCTTCTGTGCTGCCGGATCCGCCGGATGCTGCAACCAGCCGTCCGTGGCAATCATGTCCAGCCGCCCGTCACCATTCAGATCTCCCACCCCCAGCCCATGCCCGAACGGCGTGGGAGCAATCTTCTCGGAGATTTCCTGAAACTGCCACGCCCCCAGAGGATCCGCTGGGGCCGCTGAGTAATAGCCGTAGTGGCCCTGCCGAGTACAAACCAGTTCGGGCTGACCATCACCCGTGATGTCGGTGAACTGCGGAGCCTCGTTGCTGACAGAATCCGCTACCTGCAGCTTGTCCCACAAACCCGTCAGGCCATCACGCCCCGGATTGCGATAAACAAACGCCGGAGTTCCCGGGAAACCCACCACCAGAATGTCGTTCCAGCCATCCCCGTTGAAGTCATGCACCCAATTGAAAAAGTTGTCCGCGTAACGTTCACGGGGCTGAGGCACTGCCGGATAGATTTCCTGACGCTGCGAATAGTCCGGACCTGCGTACCAGTGAGGACCATAAATCACGTCCGAAACACCGTCGTTGTTCAGATCCCCGGCAGCGATGCCCTCGGAGTAATACACGTCGGTGAGTTGCTTCCGCTGGAACGTGTGCAGGACAGACTCCTGAGCCCCCGCGGCGGGCACAACAAACAGGCCACCAGACAGCAACACAAACCACACCAACAACTCACGACAAACACTTCGCTGATGACACATGGCACTTTTTCCATCAGACAGAACGACTTCCGATCGGCAGCAACTGAAAACCGAGCCGATCGAGGTGGGCAGGAATTGGAGATCTTAGGAAATCAAGCGGAGATAGCCCAGCAAAAGATGGTACTCCGGAGGGAATTTTCGGAGGCCGAGTGAAGGCAGGTCGGAACACACCACAAGTCGCCATTCCCGAAGAACTCGCCCGAGACGAATCTTCCGGTAAACCGCAGTACGATGGCAGTCAGGCGACTTTGGGGTGATCCTTGACGGCGGAACGAGTCGCCCCCAAATCAACCGCCTCGCCACCCGATCAATCGCCGGCAACCGTAAGCCACCTTGCTCATGGTGCAAAAGCACTCGTGCTCAACACTCGTGCTCGTGCTCGTGCTCGTGCTGGAAACGAAACGAAACGAAACGAAACAACCCGCTCAGAGCCCCCCACACTCCCCCCAAACACGCACCACAGTGAGCAGAATATCACTAGCCGCCGGTGCCCCCCCACCCCCAACGCACCCTCCAACCGCACGAAAAACAACACCCGTCAGCTACGCTGACCGGGACTTGGCTTTCGTTATTGCGTCATGGACTTCCTGTTTTACCGCGGCGTGGGGGGGCTGCGATCGGAGGAGTATGAGTGGGTCGATTTCGTATTCGGTCATGCATCGATTTCCCGCGGAGACGCTGAGACGCAGAGAGGTTTT
>CAXBSH010000137.1:0-12851 GCA_963977705.1 uncultured Planctomycetaceae bacterium | reverse complement strand
ATGCGGTGGGGAAAGTGGGCGGCTCAGCAGGAGCTTCGCCCTCCCAAGGGGACGCGAACATCCCCAGTTCGGCAGGGCAAGGGCTACCGCCAAGCCGAAGGGTTCCTGAGGTGGGGAAAGCGGGCGGCTCAGCAGGAGCTTCGCCCTCCCAAGGGGACGCGAACATCCCCAGTTCGGTGGGGCAGGGCAAGGCCAACGCCGATCAGTCCTTTTTATACAGCGTCATTAAGACCTCATTGCCACGCGGGCTGAAAAACAGCTCGTCAGTGAAGCCACGCATGATCAGCAGGCCGCGTCCGCTGGCCAGCATCAGTTCGGGATCATTGCAGCGTTCAAACGCTGCAGCCACGTTGAATCCTGCGCCTTCATCCCTGATGGTGATCCACAACCCAGCGGCCCCTACCAGTTCGGTGATTCTGACGTTTCGTGAACACCACGGTTCCAGCTGCTCACGCTCGCGAGCAAGCTCGACATAACGTGACGTCCCGTCCTCTTTCAGCTCGGAACTGATCTCCAGATTCCCGTGGTAGAAGGCGTTATTCAGAGCTTCTTCAAGTGCCAGACAGAAGTGATTCTCGCGTGAACCTGACGCCACGCCAAATTCGCTGATCGCACTCAACAAACGCTCACGCAGTGGTGAAATCAGCCGACATCGAGTGGGTACCACAAACTCCGTCAGACGCGTTTGCGGGGATTCGATCAGTCGCGTTTCCTGCCAGAGATCTGCTGTCATAGGTGTACCAGGAAAAATGATGTACAGGTCAGCTGACTTCCCCGGAAAACATGCAACCGTCGGCTTTACAAACCCATGTTTTCCCACACATTTGGCTGGCCTGCAAACGAAAAACGCGAATTTCGCGTGAAGTCCGCAGAGGGAGCCTGTGGGGTTCCGGCAGGCTCACCCGCAGTCTGTGCAGGCCGTGAATCCGGATTCACCCGCCAGAATTTCTTCACACAGTCCGCCCCGAACACGGCGAAAACTCTGTCTGACGGTTGAAGTCCCGCAGATGTTTGCTGTAGTACGCCCTGAATCCCCTGCTTTCCCCGCCCGCACATTCGCTGCGGTCCCGGATGGCCGGGGGATCTGTGACAGATGGATTGTCAAAAACCTTTAAAACATCGCAATCTGCTGGGGTCGGGCCGAAAGAATGCAACGGATTTTCATTTCGGGAATCGGGGTTGTCAGTTGTCTGGGAAATGATCGTCGCACGTTCTGGAAGAATATCATTTCCAGCCAGTGTGGTATTTCCACGCTCACAGAACACGACACAAAGGACCTCGAGGTTAATATCGGTGGCGAAGTTCGAAACCTGAACGATGCTCGAATCAGCGTCAACGAAAGCGTCTCGGCCCGCAAGATGGACCGCGCATCGCAGTTCGCCGTTCACGCCTCGTACGAAGCCCTCGAGGATGCTGGCCTGCCAGTGAAAGACATTGGCGAACGAGCGGCAGTGATCCTCGGAGCCGGCCTCGCTGGGCTCGAAACCTACGAGCTGCAGCACGAAAAACTGCTGACAAAAGGCCCGTCTCGCGTCAGCCCATTCACCATCCCCATGCTGATGCCCAACGCACCTCCGGGAAACGTCAGCCTCGCATTCGGAGTTCAGGGGACAGCCTACACCACCAGCAGTGCCTGCTCGTCATCCGGTCATGCCATGATCGATGCGTTTGAGTATCTGCGGCGCGGTGATGCGGACTTCGTCATCACCGGTGGCACTGAAGCGTCACTGACGCGACTGGGCATCGCCTCCTTCGTCAACATGCGAGCGATGAACAAAACCATGAATGATCGCCCGCAGCAGTCAATGCGTCCGTTCGACGCAGGTCGCGGCGGATTCATCATGGCCGAAGGCGCCTCGATGCTGATTTTTGAAACAGAAGAGCACCTGCGGAAACGCGGTGGCAAAGCGTGGGCGGAAGTCCTGTCCGGACGCTCCACCAGCGACTCGTTCCACCTCACCCAGCCCGATCCACAGGGACGGCAGGCAGTGCGAGCAATTCAGCTGGCACTGCAGAAAGCAGGGCTGAATCCCGCAGACATCGCCGACAACACCTACGTCAGTGCTCACGGAACCAGCACGCACTACAACGATGCCATGGAAACGGTGGCCCTGAAGGCTGTCTTTGGTACCGACGCATCGCAACTGCACATCAGTTCAATCAAGTCGATGCTGGGGCACATGATCGGGGCTGCCTGTGCTGTCGAAATGTCGGCCTGTGCACTGGCTCTGACGTCCGGCATTCTTCCCCCAACCATCAATTACGATACCCCGGACCCGGAATGTGATCTGAACTACATTCCGAATAAGGCGGTCGACAAGGCCTGTCGCTACGCAGTGAACAACAGCTTCGGTTTTGGGGGGCATAACGTGTCACTGGTGATCGGGCGAGTAGACGATCCGGAGCTGCAGCGCACGGACCTCTGAAATACCCCGGTTTGACTTTTTCTCCGACAATCCTAGAACACAACTGGAACTCTATTACCTGGCTCGGCGACGGTCGCTGTGCTCAGCGGACGGGTTCTCTGTGGCGAACGGAGCAGGTTTGTGGGCACTCAGACGGTAGCGGTGTCGGGAGCATCGGGATTGGTCGGTGGGAAACTGGTGGGGCTGCTGAAGGCAGCAGGCCACACAGTACTGCCCATCAGTCGTCGCTCGGCGGACAGTTCCACGATTCTGTGGGAACCGGAGCGGGGATTTCTGAATCCAGCGCGGCTGGAGGGTGTTGACGCAATCGTACATCTCGCCGGTGAAAACATTGCCGCAGGACGCTGGTCACCTGCTCAGAAGCAGAAGATCCGGGACAGCCGAGTTCAGGGGACTCGCACTCTGGTGGAATCACTGCGCGGGCTTTCCAATCGCCCCAAAACACTGGTGTGCGCGTCGGCCATCGGGTTTTACGGTGATCGCGGCGAAGAGGTGCTGGACGAACAGTCCACCGCCGGCACCGGCTTCCTGCCGGATGTCTGTCGCGAGTGGGAAGCTGCGGCTGCGGGTGCCACTGAACTGGGCATGCGAGTTGTGCATGTGCGTCTGGGCGTGGTCCTGTCGGCTCAGGGTGGTGCACTGCAGAAGATGCTGCTGCCGTTCAAACTGGGTGCCGGTGGTATCATCGGCAACGGCCGTCAGTACTGGAGCTGGATCGGTGTCACTGACGCCGCGCGGATCTTCGCCTTCTGTGTCGAAAATCCCTCAGTCAGTGGCCCGGTGAACGCAGTCAGCCCGCACACCGCGACCAATTTTGATTTCACCAAGACACTGGGATCGGTGCTGCGTCGACCGACTGTGTTTCCGCTGCCTGGATTCATGGCCAAACTGGTTCTGGGCGAGATGGCCGAACCGCTGTTGCTGGCCAGTGCCCGGGTAACTCCGAATGCTCTGCGAAAAGCGGGATTCACGTTCACTGAGCCTGGGCTGCGAGAATGTCTGGTAGCCGAACTCAAGTGAGTCAGCCGCAGGCGTCGGGACCAAACTGGATGCGGATCTGCCTGTGGGTGGCCGCACTGCAGTGCCTGATCTGGGGCCCGTTTATTATTCTGGCGCCTCAGAAATCGGCCGTTGCCTACGGCTACGCTGAACCACCACAGGACCTGTTTCTCTGGCAGGGCATGGGCCTGATTATCACGCTGTACGGCGTGGGTTATGCGATTGCCGGAACGGACCCGTTGCGGCATTGGTTAACTGTCGCTGTCGGTCTGTTGGCGAAGATCCTTGGGCCAATCGGCATGACATGGGCCGTGCTGCAGGGTCAGACGTCATCCGGCGTGCTGAAACTGATTCCTGTGCACGATGTGATCTGGTGGCTGCCCTTCGCTTTGATTGTGATCCGCGGAATTCGCTGCCAACTGCGACCTGCGGAACCCGAGCCGAAATAAGGATCAACGCGAAATCCTGTGCGCAGCTGCAGCGTCCCCTGGGATGGTCGCGCCCCTGGGATAACCGCGTCCCCTGGGAGGGCCACATCCCTTGGGAGGGCGAAGCTCCTGCTGAGCCGCGCGTTTACACCACCGCAGGAACCCATTCGGCTAGGCAGGAGCCTCGACCTCCCGAACGCTGGGGATGACACGGGCTAAAGCCCATGCTACGACCACCGAGCACCAGCTGGGGAACAAAACCGAATCTCTCCTTTGCTGAGTGGTTATCAGCCCACGGAATGGCCGAGCGACGGGCAGCCATGCGCCGCTTTTTGGCTTTGTGTGGGCAACAGGCGGCCGGGCAGGAATGACGCCGAGGACAAAAGTCGTAGTCTGGGCTTTAGCCCGGGCACGAACTTCTGGCCACCATTGAAATCTCCAGTGTTTTTTTAAAGGATGGGGCCGAGCAGGAATGCTCGGGCTACGGTTGTGGGCGAACAACGACAACTGAACACGGACCATTGACTTCGGCTCGGCGGGAGCCTCGCCCTCCCAAACGGGGATGGTCGCGTCCCTTGGGAGCTCCGCAGGCACCAGTTCTTCAGTCCTGCAGATCAGGACTGTAACTGCTGCAGCAGTTCCAGCACTTTTGTCTCAATCAGATCGCGTACCTGCCGGAATTCCTCAGGTGGCATCTCGCGAGGATCCGGGATCTTCCAGTCCACCCGCAGCTTTGCATCCACCAACGGACATTCATCACCACACCCCATCGTGACAGCTGCCTCAACCTGTTTCCCGTTGAATTCGCTGAGTCCTTTGGAGTCGTGAGTGGTCAGATCATAGCCACGCTCCTGCATCGCCTGCACAGCTTTGGGATTAATACGCCCTGATGGCCGTGAACCGGCGCTGAAGGCCTGAATCTCAGCACCACCATGTATCCTGGCAAACGCTTCAGCCATCTGGCTGCGATTGGAATTCTCAACACACACGAACAGCAGAGTTTTGACAGCCATCACCATCTCCCCGTTGCAGCAGTTTCCGCAGATCACGCGAACCACGTCCCGTTCAGCAGCAGCCAGCAGGTCCACAACAGCCAGCGGCAGACGGCAGCTGGGGCAGACACAGTTCAGGTGCCAGACACGCCGTATGCTTCAGAGCCACGGAAAACAACAGACCGGACGGCGTCTGCTCAACAGTCGCCAGTGGATAGCTGGATGTCACTGTTGTTTCAATTTCCAGCTCCACTGACAAATCCTCGGTCCCCAGCACAGGCTGAGCGAGCTGCAGGATCTTCAGCAGCTTAGTGGACGTCAGTCGATGCTGAACATCATCAGCCACCCAGATCTGCAGAGTACAGGTGGCGGTGGACCGGCGAGTTCCTCCGCAGTCGATAAAGTCCTTCCGCACCAGTGCCACTTCCGTCACGTGAAAGTGCGCCGGCACAAAACTGCGGTCAGGCAGCATGATATGCAGACGGGAATCAGCACTGGACTGCAGGCACTGCAGCACATCTTTCAACAGCATGGCACAAAGTCCTTCATTCAGAAGATGAAACCCGGGACGGCACATCCGCACGTACCAGTCGCAGTGTCAACACGGCAAATACGGCCCCGGCCATGGGCGCCAGCAGATAGATCCAGAGTGACTGCAGATGGCCCGCAACCAGAGCAGGCGCCAGTGATCGAGCCGGGTTCATGGACGCCCCGCTGACTGGACCTGCAAACAACGCTTCAAGGCCAACAACCGCCCCCACAGCCAGACCACCAAACTGCCTCTTCACAGGCATATCTACAGAAACATTCAGAATCACAAACATCAGCAACCAGCTCAGCAGAAACTCAAGCACGAATGACTGCATTGCAGAACCTGCCGGCAGAGTTGCCCCCAGCAGCCGGTCATCAGGGAACATCAGCCGCAGCAGCAGACTGGCTGCCACAGCCCCCGCACACTGTGCCAGCACCCACGGCAGCAGATGCTGAATCGAGAATTTTCCTGCCGCCACCAACCCTACGGACACCGCCGGATTCAGATGACAGCCCGAGATGTCGCCCAGTGCATAACACAGCGCCATCACAACCAGACCAAACGTGCAGGCGATTCCCGGATGAGTCACAGCGCCGCCGGAAAAACCATTGATAACAATCGCACCCGTACCGGCAAAGACCAGCGCAAATGTCCCGAAAAACTCGGCCGCCAGCGGTTGTCTCAGACCGCTCTCCATCAGCAGCAGTCCCTTGTCTGAACATGTCCCGGTAAAGACTGTTCCATCAGACACAACCCCTGCTCAAGCAGAGAACGCACACACAGGTCCACCAGCCGATAGCAGATGCTGGTGCCTTCCCGTCGCGCCGCCACGATTCCCAGATCGGCCAGTCGCTGCAGCTGGTTGGAAACCGCCTGAGGCTTCATGGCCACGGTCGCCGCCAGCTGCCCAACCGGCAACTCATCAGCACGCACCAGAGCATGCAGCAGTCGCAGTCGCGTCTCATTCGCCAGCACGCGAAATACCGCTGCCAGCCCACCAGCCTGTACCGGCGACAGCAACGGTCGCTGCGCCAGCGGCAACGGACGACCACAGGCAGCAACGGCAGCTGTTGGCCGCCGAGTTTTACCCGCAGCAGACGCCATAAATGACCCCACAGACAAACCAGCCCGGAAAACACACACGACTATTACACAATTACACTACACTGTGTAATTTGCAAAATCAAGCGAATTCGCGGGGATTCATGGCATAGCGAAATCAGACGGCTGACACGTCGATCATGGCCTTCAACACACCACTGTCCGGCTTCGTGAAGGACTCAAACTCTGACGGCACCTGAGCAAACGGTACCCGATGCGTAATCCACGGTTTCGTGTCGATCGTCCCGGACTCAATCAGCTGAATGATCCGCCGAAAATCCTTCGGCAGAGCATTCCGGGACGCTTTCAGTGTGATTTCCGGGCGGTGCAGTGTGGGATGAGTAAAACTGATTTCTTCCGTTGTGATGCCGACGTAGACCAGAGTGCCGGTATGCGCACAGAAACGGAATGCCGTGGACATCGAACCGCGGTGCCCGGTCGCATCCGTGACAACCGCGAACAGATCACCTGCAGTGATTTCCTGCAACGCCTGCAGCTCAGTGCCATCCCCCTTCGACAGCACCGTACTCTCAATCCCGTATGTACGCCGCACAAACTCCAGACGCTGCGGCACCATATCCATTACGGTAATCTTCGCACCGGTCAGCCGAGTAAACTCGAGCGTGGCCAGTCCAATCGGTCCGGCCCCGATAATCAGCACGTGCTCGCCGGATACCGCCGCACCGCGATCACACGCATGACAGCCAATCGCCAGCGTCTCCACCAGAGCCAGCTGTTCGTAATCCAGCTGCTCTGAACGATGCAGCTTGTCAGCCCGAATCAGAAATCGCTCACACAGACCACCATCCACCATCACACCAATCACGTTCAGCGTGGTGCAGCAGTTGCCCTGACCGCGACGGCACGCATAACAGCGACCACAGTTCATGTAAGGCTCGACACTGCAGCGATCCCCCGGCTGCAGGCCCTGCACGCCAGACCCAACGGCCAACACCTCAACTCCCAGCTCATGACCAGGAATCCGCGGGTAGCGAAAAAATGGAAACTTACCCAGATAGCCGCTGGTGTCCGTGCCACAGACGCCCATTCGATGCGTGCGTACCAGTACTTCCCCGGGGCCCGGAGCAGCAGGTTCATCAATGTTGACAAACTCCAGCTGCCGAGGCTGCTCAAGTCGAATGGCTTTCATGTTCTGACCGTTCTGAGAATAAAAAATGAATATCGCTGGAACTCAGACTGTAAGCCCCGGAATCCAACAGCAGAAGTCCGACCGACCGAAATTCCCGGTGCCACGTATACCGACTGCAGACCACACTGCTCAGCCCCTGCTCCACAGACCGCACAACCAACGCCAGACACGTCGCGGCATGGACGGATGCAGGACCTGCTCGGTCCATGTCTTTCGTGACGACGCAAAATTGTTCCACGCCAGCTCAGCGTAAGGCTCAAATGTATTGCGCACAGTCCCGATCACACCCTGTCGATGCACCGCCACCAGCGCCGCGGCGTAATGACTGAAGATGTTTCGATTCACAATCCGACCCGCGACGAACAGGCTTGCCAGAGTTCCCTCGGTCACCCCGCGAATCATCTCGACCGTCTGCATCGCCAGCGCTCCGGAGACACCCAGCAGCGAAATATTCTCGCTGGTCGCCAGCCCTCGCATATCTGTCCACAATCGCCGAATCTCTGACTCCGGGATCAGCTGCGTCGGATCAATCTCATTCAGAGCAGCGCGCGTCTGAGTAATACTGTCCTTCAGCTCCTGAATCGAAAGTGGTGGCAGGTCAAAGGCCGTCGCCGCCGTACCACTGGCCTTCCTTACGGATTCCAGCAGATCATCCACGCGATGAATCGTCGAACTGTCATCTATCAGACCTTTTTTCTGCAGTTCAGCTGCCAGCTCCTGCACGTAAGTTCCCGTCCCATAAGCCACGTCGCTGACAATCGCCAGAATCCACAGTGGCGAGATATGCAGCGTGGTCAGCCCGGTGATATCAATAAAGTTGGCAATCGCCTTCTTCGCGACAAATCGGCCCGGATCTGTTTCTGTACCCGGCACAGCATCCGCCGCAGGTGCCGGTGGCGGAACAACGGCCCCCGGATCACTCTCTTCAGGAACTTCAGCCACCGACTGCAGCAGAAAATTCACTGAATTCCGAATCGCGACCTGATAGCTTTTGGAATTCTGAAATGCCTGAGGTATGACAAATTCGGCGATTTCCCGAGCTGTTCCGGCCGTCAGCCCCACGGCACTGCGAAGCAGACGTTCCGGCAGCGAGATCCCATACAGCACACCACCCACCAGCTGCTGCACCGTCAGATTCGCAGCACTCTCACCCGGCCCGTTGGAATCCTGTTCTGATGTCATGGAACGCAGCCTCGCTGGAACCTGAAAATTGCCTGATTGCCGGGGATTATGGCCCGCCTGCCATTTGCCCGAAATCTGAAAAATCCGTTTTCCGGACCATCCCCGGATCGCCGAGATAACCTGCGCAAAATAGACTAAGCCGAGCAATTGCGAAGACTTTACCCATTGAGGGAACTTTCCGAAAAGGGCAAAGCTTCTGCCGTTTGTCGAATGTGATGCGACTGACGGATTTCAGCGATCTGCGCGAAATCATCGACGATAACGCAGAAACGCACCCCTCCGATCAGGCCCAGCAGGCCAATTCGGACTGTTATAAGGAGATTTCAGTGGGCAGCACACAGCCGTCAGGACTCTGGACACAACGCCGCACCGCCTTGCAGGTGCTTTTTACCGCTGCCGTCCTGTTGACTGCCTCCGCTGGTTCGCAGTGGCTGGCGGCCAGGTCTGACGAAGGTGATGCTGCAGCTCAGGGCGTGTTGCCACGCCCCCGTGACATGTCTGCCGAAACACTCGATGCTGCCGGACCGGAATTCGCTGCTCGCGTTGAAACACTCTGGAACACCCAGACTCCGGTTGAAGAACGACGCAAGGTGCTCACTGAACTGCAGGCCCTGACCTCCGCCCTGCCGGCTGACGGACCTCAGGCTCCCCTCCGACAACGCCTTCTGCGACGGCTTAACCTGCTGTCGGCAACCATGGACGCTGCAGCTGTCGCCAGCCTGCAGACCTCCACCACCGATTACTCGGCTCAACTACAGTCCGAAGCTAACACACTTGTCGCGGCCCTGAACACCACACCCAACGGACGACTTTGGGTGGATTATCTGGCACTGAATGGCCTGACCCAGACAGCCGACTCGGAAACCCCGGCAAAACTCAGCACCTTCATCGCTCGAATTTCCGCGATGGACGAAATGTCGCCCGAACAGCAGGGCTTTCTGCTCAGCAGTGAAGTGCAGGACCTGAAAGCAGCTGCCGAATCTGCTCTGTATCACAGCCGAACCTTCGCCTCCGATGATGAAGCTCGCCAGGAACTGCAACTGCAACTGGACCACCTGCTGCGTGGCCTGCTGCAGAACGAAGCCACTCCGGCAGCCGCCGCTGCGGATCGGGCACGGAACGCCTGGCGCGCTATTCGCGCTCGATTCCCCGCCGCCGCTGACGGGCTGCGCCCGGTCCTCAATGAACATTACCTCAACAATAACCTGCACATCACACTCTCCGAGACACTGATCGCTCGGCTGATTTCCAATTCCCGCACTGAAAGCGGAAAAGTTGCTGACACCATCCTGGGCGCATGGGTCACCGGAACTCAAACCACCAGTGCTCAGATCACGGTCGATGTCATCCCCTCCCCCAACACCGCCTCCTTCGCTCTCAAACTGAACGGAAACACCAAATCCAGCACCGTGGCTCAAAAATCACCAGCCACCGTCTGGACCAGTGGCGACCACTACTTCCAGGTGCAGAAAAACGTCGTCTTCGATGGATCGAAGATTGCCCTTTCTGCCAGTGCCTTCAACGTGGATACCAACAGTCGCACCACCGGATTCCGCACGCGATACGATGATATGCCCCTGTTCGGCGGTATTGCTCGCAATATGGCCGAGCAGAAGATTGCCGACAGCAAGGCTCAGAGCGATGCAGAAACTGCTCGCCGCATGCGACGCGATATCGTACCGAAATTCGATCAGGAAGTGGGTGGTCGCTTCACAGGCATCAATGACGATCTGCAGAAAACGCTGACCGCACTGAAAGCAAAGAACGCTGCTCCCGACAATATCAGTGCTCGCTCCAGTGGTTCGCATATCGCCGTCAGCAGTCGCACCATCGGCTCCGGTCGACTGGGTGGTTCCACACAACCCGTCCTGCCACTGCCTGATGAAGGTGGCGCCCTGCAGGTGCATGAAAGTGTTCTCAACAATGCTCTGGATGCTTTGCGCCTGCATGGCAAAGTCGTACCGGATGATCAGCTGACGGCCGAACTGGAAAAGGCTCTGTCAGAACTGCTGCAGCGTGAAGTAAAACTCAGCAAACCGGCCGACCCAGCAGTCGCCCCCGCTGACGCTCAGGCTGCAGCAGCACCGGCTGAACCAGCAGACGCTGCTGATGAACCAGAGAAATCGACGGCCTTCATTTTCAGCAAGGCTGATCCGCTGCGAGTTCGATTTGACAATGGCGAGCTGACACTGCTGATTCAGGCTGGTATTCGTCAGGAAGGCAAGGCAGATCTGCCTGTGCATACCATTGTGGTACCGATTGCCATCAGCCTTGCAGATTCCAAAGTGGTGATGACGCCACGACCGGTACGAGTTCTTTCGGCTCCGATCACAGTTGCCAACCAGCTGCGTAAGGTCATCGGTCGCCGCATCAAAGCTCGCGAATCCGATGCCGTCATGCAGCTGCAGTCCGACCCGGAAAAGCAGGTCTCGGTGACCATCACTCGTATCGAACTGAACGACGGCTGGCTGACAACCGAGTTCCGCTGACAGAAGGCTTGTACGGCAGCAGCATCCTGCGGTTCTGCAGCAGCCTCACCTTCCCAAAGGGCAACTTCCCGGGCTTTGACAACCGATCACACCCGGGGACCACCGAGCACCAGCTCGGTCATGGTCAACGACAACACCCGTCAGCTTCCTACCCTGGGACCACCGAGCACCAGCTCGGTAACGCCCAGGAACAACACCCGTCAGCACACGCTAACGGCTCGCCTTCGGTGGGGCTTGAACCCGGTTGACGACACGGGCTGAAGCCTGGTCATTACCCACCAAACCAGTCGGGGCAGGAGGCCGTTGCGGCGTGTGTTTGGTTTGTGCCGGGCGTATGTTTGCGATTCAGGCCTGAAGGGCCGTTTTCCGGTAGCCCAGGGCGCAGCCCTGGGTCTGTGGCCCCCCAAAAAATTGGCTTTGAGGCCTGAAGGGCCGTTTTCAAAACGCGTGTGGATTCTCGGTCATGCATGGGGCGCCGGGTGCTCACGCACCCGGCTCTGCTGAAACCGGCCCTTCAGGCCTCGAGGGCTTCTTTGGGGAGTCGTGACCAGGTGCTGACGCACCTGTCTCTGCTGAGATCGGCCCTTCAGGCCTGGGGGGCCCTGGGTCGGTCTCGGGGGGACCTTGGGGCATTGGTTCTTTATAATCACTTGCCTCATCATTGGGTTTATCAAATGTCTTTTCTAATCGTCCGTGTTGTTGTAAATTATCACTTTTGAAAGGTGCAGGCTGATCATAGGAATTTCCATCGTCTGATAGATTAAATATCCTTTGAATTATTTTATATCTCTGGGCAAATTTTTCAATTATAAAGCCAGAATCTTGTTTTATTCAATTAAACTATCGGCTTTAATTCTTCTCCAAGATTGAGCTTTCCAATCCTTGTATTGATAATTAATCATAGCAATCGAATCCCACATGACCTTCAAATTCTTAAGATCTGATTAACAATCTCTTAACTCTTTGTATTAGGACTATTCCAATTCAAATAATTTTTCCAAATTATTAAAATCTTAAGCTTCTTGTTTAACCTTAGACAACTTGATATAAAATTCGTCTATTAAGCCATAGGCCATATTTATCATTTCGAATGATTATCCAGCTTAGTAATCAAAAGGCAAACTCGCCAGGAATTATTATCTGAATTATTTGACCACTTTACCGAACTTAACCAAATCTTTTTTGATATTAGCAGCTTCTTGTGTTTATAAAGGAAGAATATCAGCTTTAATTTTGAAGACTTTTTAAGTAGTTTCGTTAAAAAGAGCCTATGTATTGTCAATAGCTTACAAAGGTTCTTCATCACCTTTATCTTAACTAATATAGCCATGTTGTTTGAGTACATTTACCATTTCACGAATTCTTCGAATAATTCCTTCCGTTTTTGGTTCAACATCTTTTACATCCGATATGATTTTCATCACTTGCATTAACAAATTCTTATCATTCATGTTTTTACCCTCAGCTGGATTTTTAATTATTCCTTATGCAGTTATAGCAATGAATTCTCTAATATTTTTCAAAGTTGTTTTATATTAGTTTTGTAAGAAAG
>CAXBSH010000136.1:0-12925 GCA_963977705.1 uncultured Planctomycetaceae bacterium | reverse complement strand
GCGGCGTGTGGTGAAAGCCACTGCGGGAGTGCTGCAGCAGCGCAAGCGGCGTGTGGCCTGACGGCCGGGCTGGGTAACCGGCGTACTGTCGGCGTACAGATTGATGACGCCGCGGTCATGTCTGCCGGCAAGGTCCGGCAGGAGGTCGCGGTTGATCACAACATCTGCCTGCGCGAGGCTGATGTTCGCGAATCATGGCCACTGCCCATGCTGATGCTGAGATCGCCACGGAAGTGTTGTTGTTGAAGCTGGCGAGGGAATTGGTGTTGAGTTGCCAGCGGGGTGGGTCGGGAAAACTGGTGAGGCCTGTCGGTTTTTTCGATATTGCGTTGTCAGGGAACGAAGCAGGCCCTGCCGGTGGCTGTGGTTTCAGCACGGGCAGGGCCTTTCGTATCCGGGGGCAGCGGTTGATCTGCAGCATCCGCTGTGGATCGGCCGTTATTCTGCCAGGATCACTTGAGCTGGCATGATGCCGCTGCCGGCCCCCAGCATCTCGTTCAGGATGCTGTTGAGCAGTTCCAGTGACTGAGTGCTGGTGAGGTTGGTTGTGGTACGGCGAAGTGTGATTCGGGGTTGTGATTTTCCGGAGTAGGCGGAGTTGCTGCCGGTGCCGCCGTTGACGGAGCTGGCGGCTTTGACGTTGACGGATTCGCTGAGGCTGAGTTGGTCGTTGCCGGCGCCCAGTTCGATCTCCAGTCGATTGACGGCGACGCGGTTGAGGCTGAGTTTGTCATTGCCTGTGCTGCCGCGGAGGGTCAGTGTATTGACGGAGGTGATGTTTTGCAGGGCGGCTGCTTCCACTTCGGTGACAGACAGGTTGCGATTGGAGCGCAGGTTACTGGCGACGAGCAGATCGCGACCGGCAGCTGCGGCGATATTGAAGTCGCGTCCGGACTCGGTATTGAGCAGTGTGAGGCGGTCATTTCCAGGACCAGCATCGATGCTGATGTCGCGTCCGGCCTGCAGTCTTTGTGTCTGCCGGATTTCAGTATTATCCTGCAGCGCAGCGAAGGCTTCTGGTTCGTAGAGGGTATCGATATCGGCGTAATCATCGTCACCCATGACGATATCGTCGCTACCGGCACCGCCGCGCAGTGTGAGATCGCGAGCGACGAGCAGGCTGCCAGCCTGGGCGGTGAAGGCATCAACGCTGTCGTTTCCGGGACCGAGATCGATCGTCAGGTTCTGGTTGAATTTCAGGTCGGCGTTGATGACCTGCAAAATCAGTCCGTCCTCGCCGTTGCCGAAGCTGATTGTGACATCGCGATTGATGGTGATGTCGGACTGGACTTTCAGGTTGAGCTGATCATTGCCGTTGCTGAGGCTGACATTGATGCTGCGGATGGTGGACGGAAGAGGAACTTCGAGGGCCGTTTGTGGGAGCTGACCGGGCAGTTGAAAACGGGTTGCTTCGGCACCATTGACCAGCAGGGTGGTGCCCTGAATTTCAAGATTTACGAGATTGGGTTTGCTGTCCCCGATGATGGAGATGTCGCCGGCTTTTGAGACGGTAACGGCGACCGTGCCACCATCGACGACTGGTGAAGTCAGGGGCATGATGACCAGTTGTTCATCGAGATCCTTTGGGGTGGGATCGGCAGAGAACAGAGCGATCTGTTCTGGCAGAGGCTGAGCATCGGCTGACAGGAGCAGGCGAGATTCGAGCGACTGGATTTCCAGCATTGTGGGAGTGGCCAAACGACGGTTGCGTGTGCGATTCCTGAACGACATGAGCAGATGTCCTGGAATGAACTGGTGGAGAGAGGCAGAAAGTGCGATGGTAACACGACCATAACGGCTGAGCTGAGGAAATCTCATGTGAATTCTCATGAATTTTTTCGGTGAACAGTGAGATTTTTCGGGGTGTGCGAGGTTTGTTGCGGATTTGCAGCAGCTCTGTGGCTGAGAGAGTGTGTGGCAGAAGGAAAAACCGATGGCATCACTGCAGCGATTGGATCTGGGGGCAGGCAGCTGGATGTTGTTTGAGCCGGGGTTTGTGAGTGAGTCAGAGTCGGACGTTTATCTGCAGCGGTTGCGAGTGGGTTGTCGCTGGGCCCAATTGCCCGGGATTTTCGGGCATTTGCAGCCGCGACTGATTGCGTCTTATGGGGATGCGGGAGTGAGTTATCGTTATTCGGGGCGTGATTATGAGGCGGAGGCATGGCCGGCGGTGCTGCTGGAGCTGCGTGAGCGGGTGCAGTCGGTTTGTGGGCGGTACAATTACTGTTTGTGTAATCTGTATCGATCGGGTCAGGACAGTATGGGCTGGCATGCGGATGACGAGCCTGAGTTGGGCGAGACGATTGGCTCGCTGTCATTTGGTGCGGAGCGTCGATTTCGAATCCGCCACAATCTGACTCGCGAAGTCCGAACATTTCCTGCGGGGCACGGGACTCTGATTGTGATGGGTGGTTCGATGCAGCAGCACTGGCAGCACTGTATACCGAAGACGAAGCGTCCGGTTGGGGAGCGAGTGAATCTGACATTTCGTGAGGTTCGCGGAAAACCGTGAGTGTAGGTTTGCCACAGTCGGCTGGATCGGGAGAATGGGCGGGGTGTGAATCACTGATGTTGGAAAGTGGCGACGGGGTAAGTGCAGCAGCGGGATTTGTGAAATGCGTGCAGTCAGACGGTTGTGGTTTGTGGTGGCCATGTGTTGTGTTTCGTCGGTATTTGGCAGTGTCGCTGAAGATCTTGTGATTGCGGATTTCGAGGGCGACACGTATGTGGGCTGGCAGGTGACTGGTCAGGCATTTGGGTCGGGTCCTGCGCGGGGGGCGTTGCCTGGTCAGATGCAGGTGGATGGATTTCTGGGTCGGGGTCTGGTGAATTCGTTTGTGGGCGGTGATGACGCGGTTGGGACGCTGACATCGGCGGAATTTGTGATTGAGCGTCGTTTCGTGTCATTTCTGATCGGTGGTGGTCGCGGTCAGCGATTAGCGCTGCAGCTGCTGGTGGATGGTCAGGTTGTGCGAAGTGCGACGGGTTCGAACGATGTGCCGGGTGGTTCAGAGCAGTTACAGCCTGAGTCATTTGACGTGACGGAACTGGTGGGTCGACGGGCGGTTGTGCGGATCGTGGATGAGCAGCAGGGCAGTTGGGGGCACATCAATGTGGATCAGATTGTGCAGACGGATGTGCGTCCGCGGGGATATCTGACGAATGTTGAGCGTACGTGGTCCGCAGGTGCTCGATATCTGCAGATTCCGATCAGAAACGGTGCAGCGAAGCGAGTGGTAACACTGCTGGTTTCCGGGCGTGAGGTCGTGCGGAATGACATGGAGCTGGCGGATGGTGCTGCGGACTGGTGGGCATCTCTGGACATCTCCGGCTATCGTGATCAGGAGGTGACGCTGCGTGTGGATCGTCTGCATGAGGATTCGGGGGCGCTGCAGAATGTGGAGGTGGTGGATCAGCTGCGGGGTGATGGTTCGCTGTATGCCGAGCCATTGCGTGGGCAGTTTCATTTTTCCCCGCGGCGTGGCTGGAACAATGATCCGAATGGCTGTGTGTATTACAACGGCGAGTATCATTTGTTTTTTCAGCACAATCCGTATGGCTGGTCGTGGGGCAACATGCACTGGGGTCATGCGGTCAGTCGGGATCTGGTGCATTGGGAAGAGCTGGGTGACGTACTGCAGCCGGACTCGCTGGGTCCGATGTTCAGTGGCAGTGCGGTGGTGGACTGGAATAATACCAGTGGTCTGGGAGCGGACGGTAAGCCACCGCTGGTGCTGATTTACACGGCGGCGGGCAATCCGACGGTGCAGTGTGTGGCATGCAGTACGGACGGCCGGAACTTTGTGAAGTATGCGGGCAATCCGGTTGTGGGTCAGGTGACGGGTGGAAATCGTGATCCGAAGGTATTCTGGCATGCGGCAACGAAGCAATGGGTGATGGTTCTGTATGTGGAGCTGGAGGGGCGTCACACGGTGCATTTTCTGACGTCGGCGAATCTGCTTGAGTGGAAGCCGGCGAGTGTGGTGGAGGGGGACCGTCAGGGTGGGCGTTATCTGTTTGAGTGTCCGGATTTTTTTGAGCTGGCGGTGGATGGTGACGTGTCTCGCCGGAAGTGGGTGTTGCTGGCGGCGAACAGTGAGTATGGTCTGGGGGGCTTTGACGGGCTGCGATTTCAGCCGGAGCTGGAGCGGTTGTCTGGCCATCGTGGACGGGGCTTTTATGCGGCTCAGTCATTCAGTGATGTCCCGGATGGTCGTCGCATTCTGATTGGCTGGTGGCAGACAGAGACTCGAGAGATGCCGTTCAATCAGAGTATGACGGTTCCTCTGGAGCTGGGCCTGGTATCGACTGGTGAGGGGCCGCGTCTGACATTTGCACCGGTGCGTGAACTGCAGGTGCTGCGGCGTGGTACCACAGAGCTGGGGTCGATGGAGTTGAGTCCTGGTCAGCAGAATCCGCTGCGTGAGGTGGAGTGTGAGTTAGCGGATGTTGAGCTGGAGTTTGTTCCGGGAACGGCGCGAAGTCTGACATTGAGTGTGCGGGGAGTACCTGTGGAGTACGACGTAGTGCGGCAGGAGCTGGTGGTCGCGGGCCAGCGTGCGGCGGCTCCTTTGCAGGCCGGGCGTCAGCGTCTGCGGGTTCTGTGTGATCGAACGGGTTTGGAGGTGTTTGCCAGTGGTGGTTTGTGTTATGTGCCGCTGCCGTTCAATGTGAGTTCACAGAATCGCAGTCTGCACGTGGAGGCTCGTGGTGGCACAGCAAAGCTGCAGTCACTGGTGGTGCATGAGTTAGGTTCAGCATGGCAGCGGGGAAGCGAGCGATGAGTGCGTTGGGTGGTCAGCTGGTGGGAGCGATTGAGGCTGGTGGCACAAAGTTTGTGTGTGCGATTGGTCGTGAGTGGGGTTGCGAGCTGCTGGCTCGTCAGACGTTTGCAACGGGTGATGATCCGTCGCGAGTGATGCTGGAGGTGACGAGCTGGCTGCAGGAGCGGCAGTCTGAGCTGGGGCGATTGAGAGCGCTGGGTGTGGCGACATTCGGACCGGTGGATCTGGCTGCTGATTCCCTGACCTGGGGTCGCATCACGACGACTCCGAAGCGTGGCTGGCAGCAGGCGGATCTTGTAGGTCCATTACGGCGTGCGTTTCCGGGAGTTCCGATTGGTCTTGATACGGATGTGAATGGAGCGGCACTGGGTGAGCAGCGGTGGGGTGCAGCGCGGGGTTTGAGTGATTTTGTGTATGTGACGGTGGGCACGGGGATTGGCGGGGGTGGGATGTCGGGCGGTCATTTACTGCATGGTCTGCTGCATCCTGAGATGGGTCACATGTTTTTGCCGGGTACGGCAGAGGACGATTTTCCGGGTGTTTGTCCATTTCATGGGCGGTGCTGGGAGGGGTTATGTTCGGGGCCGGCGATAGCGAAGCGAGCGGGTTGTGCTGTGGAAGATTTAGCTCCGGATTCGGATGCGTGGGCGAAAACCATCGAATGTATGGCTCAGGCGATTGTCAATCTGACGTGTGTTCTGTCGCCGCGGAGGATTGTGCTGGGTGGCAGTGTGAGGAAGGCTGGCCGTCTGGGTGAGGAGGCATTTTTTGCTCGTGTGCGAGTGGGTGTGCGAGAGTTGCTGGGTGGCTACATAGGAGCGGTGGAGTTGTCGGAGCGGGGTCTGGAGCGATATCTTGTTCCGCCGGTTCTTGGGGATGATGCGGGGGTCTGTGGTGCATTGGCTCTGGGGCAGGATCAGTTACGGGCAGTCTGAGGAAAGTGAGTCTGGCGATGTATCGGATCTGGGTAGACGAGCAGCCTCTGGACAGTGTGTTGCCGATGTTATCGGGTGTGGCGGAGATCGTGGGTCCGGGGGCGGATCTGCGTGAGCTATCGTTGTGCGATGGTGCATTGGACCCGGGTGCGCGGTGGGATGCAGCGCGGATGGATCGAGCTGGGCGACTGCAGGTCATTTCGCGGATTGGTGTGGGTTACGACAACATCGATGTGGCAGCGGCGACGGCGCGGGGAATTCAGGTGTGTTATACTCCGCATGGTCCGACGATATCGACGGCCGAGCATGCGATTGCCTTGATTTTTGCGGCGGCGAAGACGGTGTGTTATGCAGATCGGGACGTGCGTGCGGGGCGCTGGCATCGGGCGTTTCGGACAGTCAAGGGGATGGAGCTGCGAGGGCGTGTGCTGGGTCTGGTGGGTGCCGGGCGGATTGGCAGTGAGGTTGCGCGGGTGATGCAGGCGGTGGGCATGCGTGTGCAGGTCTACGACCCGGGGTTATCCGAAGAGCGGGCTCGACAGGCAGGTCTGGAATGGGTGAGCAGTCTGGAGTTGTTGTTATCCGCAGCGGACGTGGTGTCGCTGCATGCGCCGGCGACGGCTGAGACGCGGCATCTGATCAACAGTGCGCGGCTGGCATGGATGAAGCCTGGTGCGATCCTTGTGAATACGGCGCGGGGGGCGCTGGTGGACGAGCACGCGTTGGCGGATGCGCTGAAAAATGGACATCTGGCGGCTGCGGGGCTGGACGTATTTGAGCGTGAGCCGACGGAGTCAGGGAATCCGCTGCTGGATCTGGAGAATGTGGTGCTGACGGACCATATTGCCAGTCATACGTGGGCCGGGCATCATCGGCTGTATGAGATGGCAGTGACTCATCTGCTGCAGGTCCTGCGTGGTGAGCAACCGGACTGTCCATTGAACAGTGTGTGAGTGCCCACTGCGGTGGCACTCGGTCAGCATTTGATTCGAACCGGCTGAATTGTGGCAGGGGCTCAGGTTACCACAAGGGGTCTCATCATGTCGTTGTCTTCGTGGTCAAGGATATGGCAGTGCCATACGTAGTTGCCTTTGATGTCGAAGGCGGCTTTGATGAGCGTGATCGCGCCGGGGTAGCAGACGACAGTATCCTTGCGTCCGGTTTCACCGGGTTCCGGGGGCAGCATCGCTGCTGATCCGGCTTCTGTACCAGCGGCATCGGGGATTCTGCCGATGACTTCGAACTGGACCTGATGCAGATGGATAGGGTGAGCATCTTCGGTGAAATTATGGATTTCCCAGGTTTCGCAGGTGCCGACCTTTGGCGTTTCGGTGGCCGGGTGCATCCAACGCATCGCCATGGGCATTTCCATTTCCATCTCGGGATCATACTGCATTGTGCCCAGCATACCTGCGACAGGCCCATCAAAGTCTTCATGGGCCGTTGAGCCCGCTTCATTGAGTGAAACTTTGCGGGTGAATGTGGCAGGTGGCAGCGGGTTGATGGCGGGGAGATGAAGGTTTTTTACGGCGTTTCCGGGACTGCCGGTGAATGCTGGCGGCGCTGGTGCACCGGCAGCCCTGGTGACTTTTGACGCAGGATCCCACGCGACACGGAACTCCATGATTTGTCCGGTCGTTTCCGGATTCGAGGGCGTCATGTCATCGAGGCCACCGTAGGGTTCATCAGGCCCAAGATTCAGCAATTGCACTCGTGTCCCGACGGGGAGTGTGGAGAAATCCACAATCACATCGGCGCGTTCACCGGGTCCGAGGAGCAGTTGTGGGCTGGACACGACTGCGGGCAGGAATCCACCATCACCTCCAATCTGGTGCAGGCTGGCATTATTCGATAATGCAAGCAGGAGGAAGCGTGCGTTGCATCCGTTGGCAAGACGCAGTCTGTACTGTGCCTTGAAGACGTTCAGATATGGCCAGACTTTTCCATTGACGACCATCGCATTTCCGAAGAACTCCGGGTTCCAGACTGGAGGGACGTCGGTGGGGTTCACGGGGTCCGTTGAGTAGGGTCCGGGGTATTCATCGAAGTATTCGCGTGTGGTGGGAAAGAACAGGCTACCGTCGGCATTGAAGCAGCGATCCTGGATGAGCAGTGGAATTTCGAAGGTTCCGCGGGGCAAATTGAGTGCGGTCTCAGTTTTGTCACGGATCAGGTAAAAGCCGGCGAGTCCGGCGTAAACATTGAGACGTGTAATGCCCATGGTGTGGTCGTGGTACCAGAGCGTCGCTGCGGGCTGATTATTGTCATACACGTGATCGCGACTGACACCTGGCACGTACCAGTGTTCGGGAAATCCATCATGTTCGGGGCGCGTGTGTCCGCCGTGGAGATGAGTAATGGTGCGAACTGCGGGATTAGGAATATTCAATGCGTAATTGAATGCGCCGTCAATAGTGGGGTCGATGGGGAGCAGATGCTTCGTGGGCAGGTTATTGACGAAACGGATGCGACAGGGTGTTCCTGACTGGGCTTCAATTGTGACACCAGGCGAACTGCCGTTGTAGCCCCAGACAGACGTCAGTGGCAGGGCGCTGTGCATGCGAGTCTGGAATTGAGTCAGGATGATACTGGCTGGCGTGCGAGCACCCGGTCGAATAACGGCCGGAATCGGGAGTTGGTCGATGAATTTTGTCAGTGGCCTTGTATCGATGGGCACAGGAAACCCAGCGGAAGCTGCAGCCGAACAGCGTGAAGCAGAAAACCACGGTACTGAGGCGACTGTGGCGAAGGCATTCTGCAGCAGGCGACGGCGATCCAGTTTTTGCGGGCGGTTGGGTGTCATGCGAGCTGCTTTCTTCTGGAATTAATTATGAAACAGAGACCTGTCATCTGCAGCCTGCAGGGGCTACTGTGCGGGACGCTGATTCGAGAGCGTGCAGATCTTTTGCAGCTGGCACAATAAAAGTTTGTAAATTCAGGCAGGAACCTTTCAGCGGGTAGCGGGGAAGGACGTTTTGAACAGGGGGTAGGGATCTGATGGCTCTGTCACCAAAAGTCAACAGACTCGACGCAGCGAGCAAAAAATACGACCCGTTGCAGGCGAGTGCCGCGCAACGGGCCGTGGAGATCTGACTGGACAGCAGTCAACTAGATTACGTACATCGGCCGCATCATCTCATTGTCCTCGTGATCGAGGATATGGCAGTGCCAGACGTAGTTGCCTTTGATATCGAATTTGGCCTTGATGAGTGTGATGTCACCGGGGTAGCAGACAACGGTATCTTTGCGACCTGTTTCACCGGGTTCAGGTGGCAGCATGGGGATCGCTGCAGCAGCGGTATTTGTCATCGCAGCCATATTCGCAGCAGCACCTCCGGGAATGCGTCCCACGACTTCGAACGCTACCTGATGCAGATGGATGGGGTGAGCATCCATAGTGAAGTTGTGAATCTCCCATGTTTCAACGGAATTGAGTGCGGGGGTCTCTGTGGCGGGATGCATCCATCGCATGGGCATTGGCATGTCCATCTGCATCACGGGATCGAAGGCCATGGTTCCCAGCAGTCCCTGAACAGGCCCATCGTAGGTCGGGCTGAATGTGGAGCCCATTTCATTGAGTGAGACTTTTCGGGTGACTGTGGAGGCCGGTAGTTTGGCGATTGCCGGCAGTTTCAGTTTTGCGACAGCTGTTCCGGTACTGCCGGTTGTCGTTGGAGTCGGAGGTATTGTTGGGGTTTTGACCGTTTTGGCTGCCGGGTCCCATGCGACGCGGAATTCCATGACCTGTCCGGTGGTCAGTGGATCAGCGGCAGTCATTCCAGCCATGCCCCCGAAGGGTGCATCGGGTCCCATATTCAGCAATTGGACCTTTGTGCCGACGGGCAGTGCAGAGAAGTCGATGATCACGTCAGCTCGTTCACCCGGAGCCAGAATGATGTGCGGAGCTTTGTTGACAGCTGGCAGGAAGCCACTGTCGCTGCCAATCTGATGGATGACGCCACCGTTCGAAAGCATCAGAATCAGAGTCCGGGCACAGCAGCCATTCAGCAGTCGGAAGCGATACTGGGCCTTGAAGACGTTGTGGAAGGGCCAGACTTTTCCGTTTACGACCATAGCGTTCCCGAAGAATTCGGGGTTCCAGACCGGGGGAACGTCGGAGGGTGTGACAGGGTCGGTACTGTAGGGACCAGTATACCCATCGAAGTATTCACGGGAGGTGGGATAGAACAGGCTGCCATCGGCATTGAAGCAGCGGTCCTGGATACAGAGTGGCACCTCAAAGGTGCCTCGTGGCAGATTGAGCGCCGTTTCGACTTTGTCACGGATGAAGTAGAAGCCGGCGAGGCCCGCATAGACGTTGAGTCTGGTGGCCCCCATGGCGTGGTCGTGATACCAGAGAGTTGAAGCGGGTTGAGTATTGTCATAGACGTGATCACGACTACTGCCTGGCACGTACCAGTGTTCGGGATATCCATCGTGTTCAGGACGCGTATGTCCGCCGTGCAGATGGGTGATGGTGCGAACGTCAGGATTGGGCGTATTCAGCATGTAGTTGAAGGCGCCATCGATTGTGGGATCGATCGGGAGCAGGTGTTTGGTGGGCAGAGCGTTGGTGAAGCGAACGCGCGTCGCAACGCCGCTTTGAGCTTCAATAGTGACGCCGGGGTAACTGCCGTTGTATCCCCAGACGGTGGTCAGCGGCAGCGCGGTGTGCATTCGCGTCTGAAACTGTGTCATGGTAAGTACAGTGGCGGTCTTCGAGGTGGGCCGAACAACTGCGGGAATTGGCAGTGCATCCACGAATTTCGGCAGCACGCTGGTGTCGATGGGCATCGGCAACGCTGCAGCGCGTGCGGATTTCGAAGAGAAGGAAAAGAAGGCGGATCCGGCGGCTGCAGCGATGGTATTTCGCAGCAGAGTTCGGCGATCAAAGCTGTTGGTGGCGTTGTTCAGCATGGGGAAAAGGCCTTCAGGGTCTGAAAATGGTCAGTTGGAACTGAGTGTGCGATTGACCCGTGATCGGGTCTGATTGCAGGTCGCTGTGACTCGTAACGTGCCACTTTATATCTGGCTGCATGGCGGGGACCACGGGCGATTGAATACTATAATGTCCTTTTTACCGCACAGTGTTGCTGTCAATGAAATTCGACGTGTTGTTTGCGACAAATGGTTAATCAGTCTTGCGAGAAATGTATCGCTGTTAAGTCACGATTAAACAGTTTGTAAAGAAGTCTTAGCGCGAGACAGGTTTGTGACAGACTCATTTTCAGGAGAGTGAATGTGGGTGGAAGGGGGAGTGCGTTGTGGAAGCGACGGGGTCAGCAGTGTGGTGATTTGGCATCAGGTGATGAATTTGGGCAGCATGTGTTGTTGTTGGGATGTGGTGTGAGGGATTCAAAATCGTGTGAAAAGCGGCGTTTTCGGTGCATTTTCTGAAGCTGGTCGATTGCGCACGTGATTTGCGGGGGAGTTGAGTCGGGTCTGTAACATGCGTGATTTGGCTTTCCATGACAGGGGCGGGTAGTGCCCGAAGAAATTCAGACTGAGGCACAGAGTAATTCCAGTTGCGACGCGTCGGGTGATTTGCATCCGTCGTGTACGCAGTCGGTGTGTGCGCCGACGTTTTGTAAATCGACTGGTAGCCGATCTGAAGTCCTGTTGTGGTGGCGTGGTTTGAAATTGTGTGGTCGTGTACTGCTGGTGTGTTTACAGCCGTTGGTGTGGCTGGGTTTTCTGGCGTGTTCCATATTCCTGCTGGGTGTTGCTCAGCAGCGTGGTTGGTTTCCGGTATCGGGTATCTCCGGCGGCGGCCATGGGGGCGGCACTGCGGTGGCGGGTGGCTGGATTTGTCCGATGATGTGTACGGCGGCAGTGCAGCGTGCTGGCCGATGTCCGGTGTGTGCGATGGAGCTGGTGCCGGCGACCGGGTCTGTTCAGGGTGCGGCAGCTTCGGGGAGTGTGCAGATTGATGCTGCGGCGCGTCGAGTGGCGAATATTCAGACGGTCCCTGTGGGTCTTGCGACGGGTGGTCGAGTGGTGCGGGCGGTGGGTCGTCTGGACTATGACGAGGGGACTCGGCGGACACTTTCAGCGCGAGTAGACGGGCGGATTGAGAAGTTGTTTGCGGACTACACTGGGGTGGTGGTGCAGGCCGGCGATTGTCTGGCGATTGTTTATTCTCCGCTGTTGTATGCGGCTCAGGTGGAATTCCTGCTGGCTCGAGGAGGCGGTGTTGCTGCGGAGTCAGGTGCTGCTGGTTCTGTACGTGGCAGTCTTTACGAAAGTTCTCGTCGTCGTCTGCTGGAACTGGGAATGACAGAGCAGCAGGTGGAGCAGCTGGAGGTTGATGGCGAGGCGAGCAGTCGTCTGGAGCTGGTGGCTCCGATCAGTGGTACCGTAGTAGAGAAGCTGGCGGTTGAGGGTCAGTATGTGAAGGAGGGAGAGGCAGTCTTCCAGTTGGCGGATCTGTCTGCGGTGTGGTTGATTCTGGAGTTATTTCCGGAGGAGGCTGCGGGTGTGCGGTTTGGGCAGCGAGTGCAGGTGGAGGTGCAGTCTTTGCCTGGTCGCGGGATTGAAGGTCGAGTGGTCTTTGTGGCTCCGCGTGTGACTCCCGAGACGCGGACTGTTGGTGTGCGGGTGGTGCTGCCGAATCCTGAGAGTGAGTTGCGGATTGGTGATTATGCGCGAGCTGAGCTGCAGCCGGTGGTGTTGGGTGCGGGTGGTGCGATTTATGATTCTGTGCTGGCGAATTCGTGGATCAGCCTGCGTCATCCGCATATGACGTCCGATGGTCCGGGTCTCTGTCCGATCTGTGGCGAGGATCTGGTATCGGGACGTGAGCTGGGCTTTACGGACGAGGCTGGTGAGGTCAGTGGCACTCCTGTTATTCCTCGCGATGCCCTGCTGATGGCGGGATCGGGAAGTGTGGTTTACGTGGAGGTCGAGCGTGGTCGGTTTGAGTTGCGGCGAGTGGTTGTGGGTCGTATTTCGGGTGGTGAAGCGGAGATTGTGGAGGGATTGAGTCCTGGTGAGATGGTGGCGGTGCGTGGAAACTTCCTGATTGACTCGCAGATGCAGTTGTCGGGGAACCCGTCATTGATTGATCCTCAGCGGCATGTGCCGCCACCGGATACTGAGCAGCGGGTGAAGATTGAAGAGGCTTTGGGGCAGTTGAGTGTGGCGGACCGTGCTGCAGCAGAGCAGCAGCGAGTGTGTCCGGTTGCCGGCATGCTGCTGGGATCGATG